>JANODF010000116.1:0-1590 GCA_031412555.1 Archangium sp.
CCCCTCTACCGTGCGGGGCTCGCACGCGAGTGCGCCGCCGAACCACTGCCCTGACTCACTCTCGACGTTCTCACGCAGCCAGCGTGCGCACTCCTCGTCGCGGGGGCGGACAAGGTAGACGGTGCCGTGGTTCTCGACCACAAAGCCGTGGCGGGGGTACATATCTGACTCCTTGCGAGAGGGGAACAGCGGGGCCGGTCGTGGCCCCACCCCCAACATATATGTTAACCCCCCGCCGCGCCAGCCCCCTTTTTGGCCTCACGCACTTCCCGCGCTTTGGCGTTGGTGTATGCCCGGCGTGCCTGGGGCAGCATGTTCGAGAGCAAGTACGCCCTGTGGTAGGCGTGGCGAGCCGGCGGGGGGTTTATAATCCCCTGCGTCAGGGCGAGGTCGAGGTACTTCGTCACCTCGTCGTCCTTGTCGGCGTCCCACGCCGCGAGGAATGCCAGCAGGATCTCGTCTCGCGTCATGGCCCCGGCTCCTTCTGAATTACGTCGATCCGGTAGGGTGACTTTGGGTGTGGCAAGGACCACATGTGCGGGGCGAGGTTCCACTCCCGCGCCGCTGCTCGCCTCGCCTCGTTGTGCCCGCCCTCCTCGGACACGCGCACGTCCACCGCGTCGATGGCCGTGGGGTAGGTCCCCGGCAGGGTTGCCGTCTTGTACAGGTAACACGCGAATGTCATCATCGGGCCATAGCTCCAGTTGTATACTCATCCGTCAACTCCCGCAACGAACGCGCCTAATTCATTCAGGGGCGCGAGCCGGATGCCCGCAAACCCCATGCGCCGTGTCTTCGGCTCCTGCCACCGCTCGACCTTGCGGCTGACCAGCGCGCCGCTGAATCGCTTCAAGCTCCCGACATACTCCCGGTTCTCGTTCGCCCACTCCACCCAGCTGCGAAACAGTTCCTGCGTCGAGAGCGCCGCGTCGGCGTCGAGGATGCAGCGGTCTTCCATCCAGCGGCCGATGCCGTCTTCCTGGGAGAAGTATTCTTCCGTGCTCGCGAGGACGACCGCCGGCGGGGCCAGTCCGTCGCGCTGCCAGGCAAGGCAGCCCTCAATCATCCACGCGAGAATCGCCGGCCACTCCTCGCGCAGCTTGGCGGGCAGGTCGTTGTCGCGCCGCGCAGGCGTCACCGTGAACGGCACCATCTGGATACGGCGGCGCATCGCCTTGTCCACCTCGCGCACTTCCGGCCGGTGGTTGCCAATGAAGATGAGCTTGAACTGCGGCGGGAAGGTGAAGTTGTCCTGGCGCATGAAGCGCGCGGTCACGGGCTCGCCGCCGGTGAGGCTCTTGATCCGCGCCTCATCCCACCGCTTGCCGGCCGATGTCTCGCTGGCCGTGACAAGCCGTGCACCGACGAGCATGGCAATGTCCGTCGTATGCTTCTCGTTGTGGCTCGCCGTGAACGTGTCCATCGTGGCGGTGCGTGCGTAGCCTTCGCCCAGCACGCCCCCGAGCACGTTCAGGAACACGGTCTTGCCATTCTCGCCGCCGCCGTAGATGAAAGTCAGCTGCTGCTCGCGGGTCGAGCCTGTGAGCGCGTAGCCACAGAGTCGCTGCATGTACGCCTCAAGCTCGCGGT
>JANODF010000117.1:0-31057 GCA_031412555.1 Archangium sp.
CCCCGTACCCGCGAACGAATCGTTCGAGCTCAACGCCTCGAGCTCGGCCAACGCGTTGAGCACCCGGATGAAGGACTTCTCGGCTCGGACAGAAGTCATGCGCGCCTCTCTTCCGAGGAGGATCTAGCAGCGAGCGTGCCCGTTACCCCTGGCTGCCCGGCTCGTTGCCTGCCAACGAAGCGACCCGGTAGATGGCCTGGGCCAGGCGTGAGGCGTCGATGGGCTTCTGCAGAAAGAGCGCGTTGCCCAGGTGCGCAACCCGGTTCCTCAGCTTTGAAGAGCCTTCCCCGGTGACCACGAAGATGGGGGCGCTCAAGCCCCGGGCGCGCGCGCGCTCCAGCCCATCCAGTCCAGAACGTCCGGGCATGTTGAGGTCGGCGATGATCACATCCGCCGCGCGTGGGCCTGCCAGTTCGAAGAAGTCGAGCAGCTCCGCGCCATCCTCGAAGGACAACACCTCGAAGCCTTCTGCGATCAGCGCCGACTCCAGCGCCCACCGCTGCTCATCATCATCTTCCGCGAGGGCTACCCGGAGGCGGCGTGGCTCGATGGCCGGCCCGTCTTCACGCATCGTTGCGAGCGCTGCATCGAGCATGCCCCTGCGCAGAAGCAGGGAACCCGAGGGGAACGCAACGAAACAGCGCGGCGAAGTGACACGGCTTGCGCTCCCCGCTGCAACGCTTGCTCTTCAGCTGACCGCAGCCAACTCGAGGTACCCCTGCGGGCACAGGCTGGTGGCGAGCGTGACCTCGTTCAAGTCGAGGTGCTCGCGCCAGGAGGCCGCTTCGCGGTGCGCAGCGTCGAGCCAGAACGCGTCGATCTCCGAGCCGAGCAGGGTGGCCGGGCTGAGCGCCTCCACCAACGGGGCGGTGTCGCGCGACG
Source organism: Archangium sp. (assembly GCA_031412555.1). Taxonomy (GTDB): domain Bacteria; phylum Myxococcota; class Myxococcia; order Myxococcales; family Myxococcaceae; genus Archangium_A. The sequence goes on from JANODF010000117.1 coordinate 883, forward strand.
GCTCCCGGGCCGAGAGCCGCTCCAGCGCGTGCAGCCCGAGGGCGAGGCCCAACTCGCGGAACGCCAAACGGGAGGACGCGGGCCGGTGCAGGGCATTCTGCTGGGCGTAGTGCGCCAGCCCCTCCAGCGCCGACGAGAGCAGGCTGGGCAACAGCTCGGGGTCGAACCGCGCGCCCGCTTCCTGCAACTGGGTGACGCGCCACGCGTGGGTGAGCAGGCTGCCCAGCTCGAGCGGGTCGTGAGTCGAAGGCGTCTGGGCGAGGGCCGCAAAGCCCGCACGTTCTTCGGCGAGCGAAGGCCCTTCGGCGCTCGCGTGCAGGGCTGTCGCGGTCGCCTGCAGCTGAACGCAGGTGATGAGGCCGTCGACGGCGTCGCTCTGCCCCATCGTCTCGACCAGGGGGCGCGAGAGATCGATGCTCATCTTCCACACCAGCTGCCGGCTCCCGGTGCGGCCCGGTTGCACGCTGAACGCCGCCCAGGCCACCGCCGCCAGCTCGCGCGCCCACACATTGTAGCGGGGCTGCTGCGTGTGCCGGGCGAGCTGGTCGAGGGCGTGCATCCACCGGGTCAGGTAGTGGAGATACTGGCCATCCCGCTCCCACTCCAGCTGCTCATCGGGCGCGTCGTCCCACCTGCGTTCTGCCAGCGGTTTGCCGATGCGCAGGCCACCCCAGGTGGGGTGCGCGCTCGCCCCGCGCTCCGACAGGCCGCTCAGCCAGCCTTCGCGCCAGTCGTCTTCGCGGTGCCGGCCCAGGGTGAAGTGCACGGCGTTCACCAGGCGGGTGGCGAGCTCGAGGTACTGCGCTTCTCCCGTCTCCCGGGTCAGCGAGAGCAGGGTGCACACCGCCATCGCGTCGGTGAAGAGGTAGCGCTGGTTCGCCTGCCCGGAAAGCAGCCCCGTGCGCCGAGCCCAGCGTTGCATCAGCTGAGCGGCGCGTTGTGTGCGGAGCTCCAGACCCGGGTGATGAGCACCGGAGAGATTCATGAAGCCGCTCTGTGCATCTCACGCGCCATGAATCGAAGGAACGACCGGTGCTCCCGAGCAGCCGGCGCAGACCGTTCGCATCGAGCCCAGTCGAGATGCCACCTCCGCTTCGTGCGGCAAGTGACCCCTCGACTCCGCTCGGGGGGAATGGTGAGGGCATGTGACATGCAGCGTTCGGGCAGGATGGAAACTCTCCAGCTGAACGATGGTCTCGAGAAACTCATTCGAGAAGTGCACGAGCCCATCGATGGAATCGAGACGGCGGACGTGCGCGGCTTTCTCGAGCGGGCGGGTGACGCGAAGGTGGTGTTGTTCGGCGCAGCCACGCACGGGACGTCGGAATTTTATCGTTGGCGCGCACGCCTGACGCGCGAGCTGGTCAAGCACCACGGCTTCACCATCATCGCGGCCGAAGCCGACTGGCCCGACGCTTCGCGCGTCGATCGCCACGTGCGCCACCTGCCGAAAGATCAGCGCACCTGGAAGGCCTTCGAACGCTTCCCGCAGTGGTTGTGGCGCAACTACGAGACGGTCGACCTGATGGAGTGGTTGCGCGCGCACAACGCCGAAGTGCGCGCCCCTTCGCAGCGCACCGGCTTCTTCGGGCTCGATCTCTACAGCCAGTTCATCTCGGCCTCCGAGGTGATCGACGCGCTGGGCAAGTTGGATCCCGCGGCCGCCGAGGTGGCGCGCACGCGCTACGGCCTGCTCACCCAGTGGCAGTTCGACCCCGCCGCCTACGGTCACGCGCCGCTCAACCGGCAATACGAAGAAGCCGAAGGCGCGGTGGTCAAACAGCTCGAGGAGCTGCTCGAGCGCCGCATCGAGTACGGCCGCCACGATCGAGATCGCTACTTCGACGCGGTCTGCAACGCGCGCGTGGTGGCCAACGCCGAGCGCTACTACCGCGTGATGTATTACGGCTCGGTCGAGTCGTGGAACCTGCGCGAGCAGCACATGTTCGATACCCTGCAGGCGCTGCTGCACGCCGGTGGCTCGCAGTCGAAGGCCATCGTGTGGGCGCACAACTCCCACGTGGGTGATGCGGCGGCCACGGAGCACGTCGAGCGCGGCGAGCTCAACCTGGGCCACCTGTGCCGGCGGCACTACGGCGCCAAGGCCTACAGCGTGGGCATGGGCACCCATTCAGGCACGGTGCTGGCCGCCAAAGGCTGGGGCGAGGAGGCCGAGAAGATGCGGCTCAAACCGGCCCAGGCGGGCAGCTACGAGGCGTTGTTCCACGCCACGGGCACGCCGGCCTTCATGCTGCCGCTGCGTTCTCCGAAGCGCCTGGCGCTGCGTGAAGAGCTGATGCCCCGGCGCCTCGAGCGCGCCATCGGCGTGGTGTACCGGCCGGCGGCCGAGCTGATGAGCCACTACTTCGAGGCGAGCCTCGCGCTGCAGTTCGATGAGTACGTGTGGTTCGGCGAGACGAAGGCGCTCAGCCCGCTGCTCAATCAACCGGCCTTCGACCAGGTGCCCGACACGTGGCCCTTCGGAACCTGACCCCAGCAAAACGCAGAACGCGTCGCGATGCCCCCCCGGACATCGCGACGCGCTTTCACTTCAAGACAGAACGTTTCAAACCCAATCAGGCAAGGCGAACACCGGGTCGAGCCAGTGCGTGAACCACGCAGCGCTCACCGTGGTGACGCGATCGAGGGCTTCCCCCTCGAGGAACGAGCCACCCACCGAAGGCACCACGTCGAGCCGGCGGTGCGGCGACAGGCCACACGCCGCCCGATTGGCCGCCAGCTCGTGCGGATCGTTGCCGTTGACGATGAAGAGCGACGGCACCCGGGTGAGCAGGAGCGAAGCGCCCGCGTAATCGGGCCGACCGCCGCGGGAGACCAGCGCCAGCACGCGGGTGGGCTCGATGGCCGTGGCCACCAGCGCCGCCGCCGAACCGTTACCCACCCCGAAGTAGCCCAGGGGCAACGCGTCGGCGCCGCCGGTGGTGCTCAGCCAACGCGCCGCGCACAAGAGGCGGTCGGCCAGCAGGGGAATGTCGCAGTGCGCGCCTTCACGCACCTCGTCTTCCTCTTCGGTGAGCAGGTCGATGAGCAGGGTGGTGAAGCCCGCCCGGGCCAGGCTGCCCGCCACGAACCGTTCACGGCGCGAGAGCCGGCTGATGCCGCTGGGCTGCGCGATGATCACCGCCGCGCGCGGCTTGGGCGGCACGTACAGCAGCCCCCCCAGGTTGCAACGCGACGCCGGCACCTCCACCGAACGATCGTCGATGTGCCGCTGGTGATTCTTGAGGGCTCGGGGCTGCTCGACACTCCAGGTGTTCATGGACGAGCACCCATCGACGCCGAAGAGGCCTGAGCGAAGGGGTTGCTCGCTTCAGCCACGGGGGGCAACGACGCCACCAGGCGCAACACCTTCTCGCACAACGACGGGGCCACGAAGGGCTTGGCCACGAAGCCGTTGGCGCCCGCTTCGATCGCTTCGACCACGCGCGCGGTGGTCACGTGCCCGGTGAGCACCAGCACCGGCGTCTCGTTGCGCTCGGGGCTGTGGCGAATGGCGCGCAGCAGATCGATACCGCTCGCGCGCGGCATGTACCAATCTGTGATCACCACGTCGTACGCGGTGCGTTGGAACAGCTCGAGCGCCGCGGCGCCGTCACCCGCTTCGTCGACGTTGGGGAAACCCAGTTCGTGCAACAGGTCGCAGATGATGTGCCGCATGGAGACGCTGTCGTCGACGACGAGGAGGCGGGTATTGGTTCGGTTCATGTTTCTTGGTTCCTCGATGATGGATTGACGAAAAGATCAGGAGACGAAGGTGCGCTGCGGCCGGGAATGATCCGGCTCGCTGGAGGGCTTGCCGATGAAGATGCGCAGCACCTCTTCGAGGGTTTGAAAACCAAAGGGGCGCGGGAGGAACGCACTGACGCCAGCCTCCGATGCTTCCGCCACGACTTCTGCCGTGACCGGGGTGGCAATGACAACCGGAGTTCCAGCCGCGAGCGGCGTGTTACGGATCAGTTGCAGCAACTCGCGGCCCCCCATGTCGGCCATGTTCCAGTTGGTGATTACCAGGTCGTAACGCTGCGCAGAGAGCAGCTCGAGCGCGCGCGGGCACTGCGATGCTTCGTCGATCACCCTGCACCCCAGGGCCCGCAGCGCGTGGTGCGTGGCCACTCGGGACAAAGGAACATCGTCGACCACGAGAAACCTCGCGTCTCTCCGTTTCATATTTGGCGCTCCGAAGTTGAATGCGGGCCCCCACCACACCCGCATTCTCAAAGTAGAGATCTGCGTCGAGTTTAGGAATCTCCAACTGCACGTAAGGGTTCGCCCGTACCCCACAGTGAGAGCTGATCCTTCGCGGGGTCGGTAGCGGCCGTGTCAGGCCCCGGCTCGACCTTGCGGGACGCATTTCCCCGGTGGGTTTCCACGGTGCGCGCGCTGATGGAGAGGCGCGTGGCGATCGCTTTATTGGTGAGCCCGTCGCTCCCCAGTTGCAGGATTTCGCGTTCCCGATCGGTGAGCACTTCCAGGCGGTGTGTACCGTCGGCGCCCGCGGTCTCGGCGGTCCACGCGCTGCCCACGAAGTGCGTCAGCTCGACGATGTTCGAGGTGCCCGTCTTGCGCATGGCGTTGCGGCGATGCACCTCGACGGTGCGAAAGCTGATCGACAGGTGATCTGCGATGTCCTTGTTGCTCAACCCGCTGGTGGCCAGCATCACCACCTCGAGCTCCCGCTGCGTGAGGCGGCCCAACCGCTCCCGCGCTGCGTTGACGTGCGCCTTGGCGCGTTCACCGGCCGCCAGCACCGCGTGAATGCGGCGCTTGAGCTCGTCGACGTCGACCGGCTTGACCAGCACGTCGACCGCGCCTGCTTTCATCAAGGCGATGGCCAGCTCGATCTGCTCGTGGCCGATCAAGAAGACCACTGGCACCCGCAGGCCATGGCGCACCAGTTCGGCCTGCAGCTGGTGACAGGTCATGTCGGGCAGGTTGGCGTCGACCACCAGGCAGGGCGGCCCCGGAGGGTCCATCAGGGTGAAGAACGTCTTGGCCGAATCGAACCCCAGAATGGTCAACCCGCTCGCCCCCAACGCCTGGGCAGCCCATGCACGGGCGACAGCATCCTGATCGATCAAAACCACCGTGGCGTTCAACGAAACCCCCCCGAAATGCGCTCGCTGCAGCGTCGACCTAATGTTGCCCAGTCAAGCCACAACCGCATCCCACGAAGCAGGGAGAGGTGCCCGCCAAATGACGGCATCCGCTTTCAGTCACGTTGTTCAATACCAACGCTGGGCGTCACCGATCGTCAGTGACTGAGCCAGACGCAAGGGCTCACAATCACGATACGGAAACGCACAACTGCCCCGCCCGGGGAGGCCATCGGGTGCAGTTGGGAGCTCATTTCTGTCGACAGCGGCCGGCGGATGATTCTCGACGCGCCATAACTACCGCTGCAACGGGTCCCCACATTCGGGGACAGCAGGGCCCGGCTCCGGGGGGGATGGAACCGTTTCGCCACGCGCTTTTTTATGAGGGCGTTTGCCTTCCGCCCTCACTCATTCGAGCGTGGTGATCCCGGTGCGGATGGCGAACTTGGTCAGCTCCGCCACGGAACGCAGCTCGAGCTTCGCCATGATCTGCTTGCGGTGGGTTTCGATGGTCGACACGGCCAGGTCCAACTTGCCGGCGATCTCCTTCGAGGTCATGCCTTCGGCGAGCAGCTGCAGCACTTCACGCTCGCGCGGAGAGAGCTCGCTGCGCGGGTCGCGCTGGGTGGCCTTGGGGCCCACCACGAACGCGTCGAGGACGGCGCTGGCCACGGTGGGGCTGACGTACTTCTCGTCATGCGACACCGCGCGGATCGCCCTGATCAGCTCGTCTGACGCCGAGCTCTTCACCAGGTACGCCCAGGCGCCCGCTTCGAACATCGCGTGCACGTAGCGGCGATCGGCGTTCATCGAGAGCGCCACCACGCGGGTGCGGGGGTGGTGCGTGGTCACCTGACGGGTGGCCTCGATGCCGTTGAGGCCCGGCATGCCGATGTCCATCACCACCACGTCGGGGTGAAGGGTGGAGCACAGCTCGAGCGCGGTGCGGCCGTCAGCCGCCTCGCCGCTCACGTGGAGATCGCTCTCGCGCTCCAGCACTGCCCTGAGCCCATCACGCATCATCTGGTGGTCATCAACGAGGAGGATGTTCATTTGACTTCTCCAACAGCGGGTTGAACTGCTTTGCGGTCATTCAACGGAATCTGGAGGGTGATGCGGGTGCCGGCGGCCGGGCTGGAGACCGCCTCGAAGGTGCCGCCCAGGCGGGTGATCTGCTCGCGCACGCTGAAGAGCCCGAAGCCCTTCGCGGCCTCGTAGCTCTTGAGCCGGTTGGAATCGAAGCCGGTGCCCTCGTCGGCCACCACCACCTGCAACGTGCCATCGATGCGGTGCACCGAGACCGACGCCTTGGAGGTCTTCGCGTGCTTGACCACGTTGGTGAGCATCTCGCGCACCGCGCGGAAGAGCAGGCCGGCGGTCTCGTCTTCGAGCTTGCCGAAGGGCACGTCGGCTTCCACCTCGACGTGCAGCCCATGCTGTGCCTCGAGCTGCTCGCCCAGCCACGACACGGCCGCGGGCAAACCCAGGTCGTAGAGCACCGGCGGGCTCAGCTCGAAGGTGAGCTCGCGGGTGTCGGTCAAGGCGACGCCGATGAGCTTGATGCCCTCGCTCAGATCCTTCGCCGCGCCGCCGGTCTCCAGCCGGCTCTGCGCGGCCTTCAGCCGAATCTGTGCGAGCGCGAGCGTCTGGCCGATGTTGTCGTGCAGGTCGGCGGCGAGCTTGCGGCGGCTGCGCTCTTCCACCAGCGCCGCGTCGAAGGCCATCTCCTGCAGGTTCTTCTTGTAGGCGCTGATGCGCGCTTCCGCCTCGTGGCGCGCGGTGACGTCGGACACGAAGGCCACCACCAGCGGGCCCTGCTCACCTTCCATCACGCTCAGGCCCACCTCGGCGGGGAAGAGGGTGCCGTCTTTGCGGCGGCCGCGCACCTCACGGTTGCCGCTCATCACACCCTGCGACGAGGGAGAGAAGTTGTCGTGCTTCTCGTCGCGCCGCTCTTCGGGCACCAGCCGCTCGATCGACAGGCCGGTCAGCTCTTCCAGCGGGTAGGCGAAGGTGCGGGCCGCCATCTCGTTGGCGTAGGTGATGAGGCCGTTGCCGTTGGCGATGAGGATCGCCTCTGACGCCGCCCCCAACATCTCACGCAGCGCGCGTTCACTGCGGCGCACCGCCGCGTCACTGCGCATCTGCTCGGTGAGATCTTCGAACGCCAGCAGGGTCCACGGCGCTTGCCCCGAGCGGAGCAGCGGCCGGCCCGACACCAGCATCGAGCGCCCCGCGAAGCGGCTGGGGGTGTCTTCGAGGCGGGCGTCTTCGAGGCCGGCGTTCGCGGCGAGGCGATCGAGCGCGGCGATCAACACCGGCGGTACCCAGCGCGGGTTGCCCAGCTGCTCGAATGACTTGCCCTCGAGCTCTTCGCGGCTGACCTGGAACTTCCGGTAGAACGAGCGGTTCGCCGAACGCACCTTGCGGTGTTCGTCGAGCACCAGCAGCGGGTCGCGCACCGTGTCGACGATGCCTTCGGCGTAGTCGAGCGCCTCGGCGAGCATCGACTTACCCCGCTGAATCGCGTCGACGTCGACGATGCTGACCACCGTGCCGTCGACCTTGCGCTCAGTGGTCAGGTACGGCCGCACGGTGAGCTGGTACCAGCGGCCCGTCTCATCGGTGACGGTGCGCTCACGGGGGGCGAGGTGCTCGAGCACGTCGGCCACCAGGGCCAGCAGATCGGTCGCGCGCAGGTTCGACTTGATGTCGCTGATGGGCCGGCCCACGTCGGTGGCGATCAGGTTGAGCAGCTTCGCGGCCGCCGGCGTGAAGCGGCGAATGCGCGAGTCGCGCCCGAGGATGAGGATGGCGATGCCCACGCCGTGCAGCACGTTGGTGAGGTCGTCGTTGATGCGCATCGCCTCGGCGTTGCGCTGCACCATCTCGTCATTGACCGTCGAGAGCTCTTCGTTGGTCGCCTGCAGCTCTTCGCGGGCGGTCTGCATCTCTTCGTTGGTGCTCTGCAGTTCTTCGTTGCTGCTGACCACCTCTTCGTTGGCGGCGCGCAGCTCTTCGTTGCCGGCCTCGAGCTGCTCGATGACCGACTGCAGGTAGGCGCGGGTCGAAGCGAGCTCGCTGCGAAGGCTCTCCTCCACCACCCGGTGGGTGGCTTCGGCGCTGTCCGCGGAGACCACGGTCGTTTCGGCCGCAGGCGCGGGCGCCTCTTCGCGGAAGAGCACCACGAAGTGCCGCTCGGCCACGATGGGCGGCAGCAGGGGAATGACCTCGACGCTCACCCGGCGCTGGTTTTCACCGGCGCGCAACGCGCGAATCTCGGAGCGGGTGAAGGTGCTGGTCTGGCGGGCGTGCTCGAGCGCGGCGCGCAGGTCGACCCGCAGCTCTTCCCGCGTCAGGCGCAGCAGGTCGAGGGTGGCCGTGCCGGGCGCGGGCTCGAGGTACGAGCCGGTCTGGCCGCGGAACTGAACGATGACCAGGTCGTCGGTCACCACCACACCGGGGGGCGCGTAGCTCGAGAGCACCGCGCGATCGGCTTCACGCTGTACGTCGAGGTGCCCTGAAGGCGGTGGGGCAGGCCGGGCGACCAGCGGCGCCGCGGGCCACCGCGGGTACTCGCCCATGATCAGCTCGGCGCGCGTCGCCTGCGCGGTGCGGCGGTAGATGCGGTGCGTGCTGTCGATCGCCTCGAAGCCGGGGTCGCTGCCCGGGCTCTCGGAGGCACCCAGCAGCAGCGCCCCACCCACCCGCAGCGCGTAGTGGAAGAGGGGCACCACCCTGCGCTGAACGGGCGCAGAGAGGTAGATCATCAGGTTGCGGCAGCTGATCAGATCGATGTTGGAGAACGGCGGGTCGCGGGTGATGTCTTGCCGCGCGAAGACGCACAGGTCGCGCACGTCTTTGCGAATCTGGTAGCCGGCCTCGGTGCGAATGAAGAAGCGCTGCAGTCGGCCCGGGGTCACCGAGCTCTCGATGGTCGCGGGGTAGAGGCCGGCGCGCGCGCGGTCGATCGCCTTCTCGCTCAAGTCGGTGCCGAAGACCTTGAGCGGCGTTTCCCTCCCCAGGTCGGAGATCAGCTCGCGGAGGGTGATGACCAGCGAATAGACCTCTTCACCGGTGGAGCAGCCGGGCACCCACACCCGAAACGGTTCGCCTGCGGGCTTCTCAGCCAGCAGCTTCGGCAACAACTTGCCCGACAGCGCGGCGAACACCCCGGCGTCACGGAAGAAGCTCGTGACGTGAATGAGCATGTCTTCGGCGAGCAGATCGAGCTGGGCGTGATCGCCCTTGAGCGTCTCGAGGTACTTCTCGATGTTCGGGTGATGGCCCAGCGCGGCGCGGCGCTGAATGCGGCGGCGCAGGGTGGAGGGTTTGTAGCTGGAGAAGTCGACGCCGCTGGCCCGCCGCAACAACGCGAAGACCTGCTGGAGCGAGTCGAGGTCTTGTTGCGCGTCGACCATCGCGTCTTCGGTCTGCTCGACCAGCTTCTGGGCGATCGCCGCGGGCGTGAGCACCAGATCGATGCAGCCGGTGGCGGCGGCCGCTTCGGGCATGCCGGTGTGCTGCGCGGTCGCGTCTTGCGCAAAGGTGGCGGCGCCCACGCGGCGCAGCGCGCACACGCCCTGGGAACCATCGGCGCCGGTGCCTGAGAGCACCACGCCGGCCGACGCGCGGCCGCGATCACGCGCGAGCGAATCGAAGAAGGCGTCGATGGGCAGGTGCGTGCGGCCCGCATCGCGCGGCAGCAGCTGAAGCCGGCTGTTGTTGATTCGCAGATCGGCGTTGGGGGGAATGACGTGCACCTGGCCTGCTTCGACCAGCGCGCCTTCGGCGGCGGGGAGCACCTTGAAGGTGGTGTTGCGCGCGAGCAGCTCGGTCAGGCTGCTCTGGTGTTTGGGGTCGAGGTGCTGCACCACCACCACGCCGAGCGGCGCGTCTTCGGGGAGTTCGCGCAGCAGCGCGCTGAGTGCCTCGAGGCCTCCGGCCGACGCGCCCACGCCCACCACCAGGGGCGCTGCGGACGAAGGCCTTGCCCGATCTGGCTTCGAAGCAACTTCATCCATCTGTGTGAACCCCCCGCTGATCACCCGTGACGCTCATGGTGACCGCAATCATTTCCCACGCTGTTGTGCGTGTGTCCAACGCTCAGCATCCTGACTGCGAAGTCACCTCACGTGTTACCGATTGGGGACGATTTCCGGAAGTGCGCACAGCCATATTCGTGCCGACCGCTTTCCCTGCGGAGCGCGCAAACTGAACGCGCAGAACCTTCGCCTCGCGCACGAATCGCCCGCTCGGAGCGCCTCGTGGAACGCAGATTGCTCACGTGGCCCGCCTCACCAACCGGGGGCACCACATGAGACATGCGGTCGGCAGCGCGACGATGCTCGAGCAGCAGTTGGAACACAGCCTCCGGGAGTTGGGCCACGAGCGCGATCGAGTGCGCACCGCACTGGCCATTTCCCCGGTGAACCCGGTCGAGTGGGCTGAGCTCGAAACCCGGGCGTCCATCGCCGAGCTGGTGGGTCGCAAGGCCACGCCCGCCGCGATGCGCACGGTCGATGGGGCTCTGGCGGCGGTGCGCGCTTTTCGCGAAGGGCTGATGCACTGACGCACATCATGCACGTTCGATCAGAAGTGCAGGCGGTGACCGGCCTTGGTGTCGGTCGTCAGTCTGCGCTTCCCTGTTTACTGAAGTGTTTCTCCCCATCTTCAAGGAGTCCTGATCATGAAGGTCGAACAGATCATGTCGCGCCCCGCCTTGACCTGCGGCGTGCACGACCCCGCCACGCGGGCGGTGCAGTTGATGTGGGACGCGGACATTGGATGCGTGATCGTGGTCGATGCCGAGGAGCATCTCGCCGGCGTGATCACGGATCGCGACGTGTGCATGGCGGCGTTTCTGCGGGGCGTGCCGCTGTGTGAGCTCACCGTGGGTGAGGTGATGACGCGCTCCGTGGCGACCGTCAGGCCCGATGATCGGCTGGGCCTGGCCGAGGCGTTGATGCGCAGCAAACGCGTGCGGCGGTTGCCGGTGGTCGATGGAAAGGGGCGGGTGGCCGGGTTGCTCTCGCTCAACGACCTCGCCCGGGTAGCGCAGCTGCAGCGCGGGCGCCGGGTGCCTGATGTGGCAGGTGACGAGGTGATCGCCACCCTGGGGGCCATCTGTGAGCCGCGCGGCGCGGCAGATGCGGCGATGACTGGGACTGCCGAGCGGAACTTGACCCTCACCCCGATCCTTTCCCAGAGGGAGAGGGAGGCTAGCCGGTGATGGCGATCGGCGTTCGCACCAGCGCTTCGAGCGCATCGCGCTCCAGGGTCTCCTTCTCCAACAGCTCGCGGGCGATCGCGTCGAGCACCGTGCGGCGCGCGCTGAGCACTTCGTGGGCGCGTTGGTGCGCGGTGTCGAGCAGACGCCGCACTTCTTGATCGATCGCCTGCGCCGTCGCCTCGCTGAAGTTGCGCTCTTCGAACGACACCGCGCTGCCCCCGAGGAACTGCGAGCCTGACGCCTTGCCGAAGGTCTGCGGCCCCAATGACGACATGCCGAAGCGGCACACCATCTGCCGGGCCAGCTCGCTGGCCCGCTCGAGATCATTCTGCGCGCCGGTGGAGACGCCGTCGAAGACCAGCTCCTCTGCCACCCGGCCGCCCATCAACACCGCCAGCGTGTCGCGCAGCTCGTCTTCGGTCATCAGGTAGCGATCTTCCGTCGGGAGCTGCAGCGTCGCCCCCAGCGCCCCGATGCTGCGCGGGATGATGGTGACCCGATGCACGGGGTCGGCGTGTTTGACCGAGAGCGCGAGCAGGGCGTGCCCCGACTCGTGCCACGCCACCCGGCGGCGTTCAGGCTCGCTCATCACCCGGCCGTCTTTGCGCAGCCCCAGCTGCATGCGATCGATCGCCTCTTCGAAGTCGCGCTGCTGCACGGTTTTGGCGTCGCGTCGTGCACAGGCGAGCGCCGCTTCGTTGACCACGTTGGCGAGATCCGCTCCCACCATGCCCGGGGTGCGTTGGGCCACCAGCTTCAGGTCGACGGCGTCGAGCTTGAGGCGCCGTGAGTGCACTCGCAGAATCGCATCGCGCCCGCGCACGTCGGGGCGATCCACCAGGACCTGGCGGTCGAAGCGGCCGGCGCGCATCAGCGCCTTGTCGAGCACCTCGGGCCGGTTGGTGGCCGCCATGATCACGATGCCCACGCTGGCGTCGAAGCCGTCCATCTCCACCAGCAGCTGGTTCAAGGTCTGCTCGCGTTCTTCGTTGGCCGCGAACACGCCACCCCCCGCGCGCGTCTTGCCCACGGCGTCGAGCTCATCGATGAACACGATGCACGGTGCGCGCTCCTTGGCCTGGGTGAAGAGATCGCGCACGCGGCTGGCGCCGACGCCCACGAACATCTCCACGAACTCCGAACCCGACATGGAAAAAAAGGGCACCTGGGCTTCACCGGCCACCGCGCGCGCCAGCAGGGTCTTGCCCGTGCCCGGTGCGCCCACCAGCAGCACGCCCTTGGGCACGCGGGCGCCGACCGCTTTGTATTTCTCGGGATCCTTGAGGTAGTTCACCACCTCGATCAGCTCGTTCTTCGCTTCTTCCACGCCGGCGACGTCGACGAAGGTGGTGCGGTTCTCGCTCGAGCGATCGAAGATTTTCGCCTGGCTCTTGCCGAAGCTCATCGGTCTCGCGCCGCGGCCCACGCCGCTGAGCATTCCGCCCACGGCGCGGAAGAGGAAGAACAGCATCACCAGCGGGAGAATCGAGGAGAGCACCGCGGGCCAGAAGCTGTCGCGCTCGATGTGCCCGGAGAACTTCACGCCCTTCTGTTCCAGCCGGGCGATCAGATCTCGCTCGTCCATGTTCGGGAGCCGCGAGGCCACCATCGACTGCTCGTTGCCCGTCTTCGATTTCTCCTTCAGCTTCGCGAGGATGCGCTCGTTCTCGAGCAACACCTCGTTCACTTTCCCCTCGTTCACCGCCACGAGGAATTCGCTGTACGGCACCACTTGTGAGTCGCCCTGCAGTTTCAGCACGCGAAACCACAGCGTGACTGCGACGGCGAGCGCCACGAGGAAGAGTCCCAGCCTGACCCAAGCCGATCGGTTCATTGTTCGGGTGGGCTCCTGCACACATCGAGCCGGAAAGCCCCTGGGCTCAGCGAAAATGGGGGATCAGCGGGCCGCGTCAGCTCACCACCAACAGCGGCACCTCCCCGCGTTTCACCTTGAAGGTCGAGACCGCGCACAACACGTCGCGTCGGCGCTCTTCGCTGCGCACCACGCTCAACACCGTCAGCAGATTTCCCGAGGCGCGCACCACGCTGCACGACAAGGTGTCGCTGTGCACCGAAGCGAGCAGCGAGAGACTGGGCATCTCGGAGAGCACCACCGGGCCGCCCGCAAAACCCTGCGCAGACACCAGCGCCGACGCGTGCACCCACGGCACCACGTTGCCTGCCAGCAGCAGATCGTCGCCCTTGAGCCTGGCCTTGAAGGTCGCCTGCATGGGCGCCGCTCCACCGCGAAGCAGCCGCACGTGCTGCTCGTCAGCCACCGCCCAGCGATCCGCCTCTGACGAGAAACGGGCACTGCAGCAAGGAAAAGCAGAGGAAGCGGGGTGAGCGTCGCGGCGCGGTCAATGCCAGCGCGGACAGCTCCCCATGCCTGAGCGACACATCATGCTCTGAAGGTCATGGGTGTTCATAACGGATGGATGTCTGCTTAAACGGACGAGGTGGGGAAGGTCAAGGGAGGCCAAGGGCGGTGAGCACCGCCTCCAACCCGTCCTCAGGCTCGACCACCACCTCAGGCGCGACCGGGCGCTCGTACGTCACATCGCCTCCGGGCAGCTCCGTGGTCGACCGCGCATACAAGCCCTTCGCATCGCGGCGCATGCACTCTTCGAGGGGCGTAGCGACGAACACCTCGACGAACCTGGGCGCCAGCGCGCGCGCCCGTTGCCTGAAGAACCGCCGATGCGCGGTGGCGGCCACCAACACCACGAAGCCCTGCTGCGCGAGCAGCGCGGCCAGCCTCGCCAACGTCTCATAGAACGCGTCGCGCTCTTCTTCGGTGAAGCCCAGCGGAGGCCGCAATGCCTCGCGCACTTCATCACCATCGAGCAACACGGGCCGATCGAGCTCGGCGGCCACCCTGACCGCGAGCGTCGACTTGCCTGACGAAGGTGGCCCGGTGAACCACACCACCACGCCGGTCATCGCATCACCGCCCAGGCCCACGCGGGGTCGAAACGGGGCGCTGCCAGCACGCGTTCTGCGAAGCCGAGCAGGCGATCCCGATCGTCTTCGCGCAGCTTCGGGTACCAGACGGGGTTGCACAGCACGAGCGTGCGCCAGGCGAAGAAGGGCGCGCACACGTCGAGCAGCGCCTCGTCGCCATCACTCAGGTAGCGGTCCCAGAAGCGCGTCCACAGTTGTCCCAGGCCGAAGCTCCAACTCGAGCGGTGCTCCAGGCCGAAGAGGACGAAGTTGATGGCCAGGCAGGTGACGTCGTCGGCCGGGTCGCCCTGTGAGCCCCGGCTGGTATCGAGCAAAGTGGGCATCGCGCGCCCGGGCGCGAAGATGAGATTGAAGGGGTGAAAGTCGCCGTGCGTACGCCGCAGCCGGGAAGGGGCGGTCTTGAGGCGTTGCCGCCAGGTGAGGCATTGCTGTTCGATGAAGCTCAAGCGCGCTGACGGCGCCGACGGCGTATCGAGCGGGTAACTGTCGACGATGCCGGCAACGCCTTCGCCGCTGCCCACCAGATCACGCAGCGCCCGCACGTAGGCGCCCGGGTGGGTGCCCGGTAGCTCGTGCAGCTCGAGCAACACGTCGGCCAACGAGTCGACGCGGGCGAGGTCGAGCACGCCGACCTCACCGGTGCTCGCGATGCGGCGGAGATCGTCGGCGTACGGCTCACCTTCGGCCCACTCGGTGAGCAGGTACAACTCGCCTGCCTCCTGCAGTGGCAGCAGGTGGCCGCCGGTGGTGATCGCACCTACGTCGAGCGCGCGCGAATGGTGCGGCACCAGCGAAAAAGAATCCCACGCGAGCAGCACGCTCGCCGCCCGATCTGCGCGCCGGTCGTGGCCGTGATCATCTGCACCTTCGAGGTGGAAGACGAGGGCGCGGGTGGTGCCATCGGAGAACGTGAGCTGCAACTTCAGCGGCCGTCCGTACCCGAGACTCTTGGTCATTTCGCCCGTGCCCGTGTCGGGCCGCAGCGGTTCCATCGCGGTGATCACCGCGCCGGGGAAGAGCGTCGCCAGCCGTTCGCTCAGGCCGCGCGGGAGGGTGGGTTCCAAAGGCACACACCACGGCCTCTGCATCAACGAGTCCGGCGCGGCACCGCAAGAGCTGCGGGCGTTGACGCGCGCCCGCTCAGCACGATCGCGGAGAACACTCCGTGCATAGGGAACAGGCGGGGGTGGTCAGATGATGCGATTTCTCTTCGCAGCCGCAGCGGTGGTGGTGGTGTCGAACAGCAAGCCCACGGAGCGTGTGGAACGGGTCGAGCCGGTGATGATGGCAGGGTGCGCGTCGTCGCCCGAGCCCGTCGACTTGATGGTGCTCGTCGGGTTGTTGGCGTTGCGGACGCTGTCGGAGCGCGTCAAGAGTTCGAAGCCGCGTACGCCCTATGCGACCCACTGACGAGCGCACACCAGCCCCCCCGCGCGCAGTCGAGGGGTCCCTTGCCGCGCGAGGCAGCGGTGGCATCTCGACTGCGTTCGATGCGAACGGTGGCGAGTCAGCCTGGCCGGCACTTGCTGTTGACGCACACCTCGCCCTGGCTGCACGTGCTCTGGCCTGTGCCCGTACACGGCGCGCGCGGGACCTCGGTGCTCCACTGCCCGATGTGATTCCCGCTGCCGAGGTCCTGAAACGGTAACCAGAACGCAGGGAAGCTGGGGTCTTGCGCCGAGGCCGCCCGCGCGGGATCGAACGCGACCATCCACAGCTGCACCTTCTCGTTGAGGCCCAGACGCAGACCGTACGGCCGGCCGCTGGAGAAGGTCAGCCACATCACCTGGCCGCCTGCATAGTGGTGCTTCACCGGAGCCCACTTGGGCCACGAGGTCGCGCCGGGGTTCGTCGCCTGGCTCAGCCGCAGCGGCGTGCCGCCCGTCGCCGGCACCGTCCACAACTCGCCGTCGGGCAGGCCGCCGTCGTTCTGATCCACCGTCGCGTTGCTCGAAGACTCCTTGTTGCTCGGTGAGCGGTTGAAGAGCACCCACTGATTGTCCGGCGAGTACGTGGGGTAGTAGTTGTTCTGACCTGCGGCGGCGACGAGCTGCACCGGCGCGTCGAAGCCCGTGCCGTTGAAGCGCATGGTCTGCAACGACGCCGAGCTCACGCCGATCGATCCACCGAACGGAATCGTGAAGCCCGCGCGCGCGAAGACCATGTGGCGGCCGTCGGGTGACCAGTCGGGCATCGAGCCGTTGTTGGTGACCTGCGTGCTGGTGCCGGGGAGCAAGCGCAACCAGTTGATGCTCTGACCGCTCGAGGTCAGCAGGTGCGCTTCGTCGGGCGAGAACGAGAAGAAGTTCGCCGAGCCACTGAGCGGGCCGGCCATCGACGAGAGCACCGCCTTCGTCGGCACGCTGCGCACGTCGTACGAGGCGACCGGGAGCGGCGCGTTCTTGCCCACCGCGATTTGATTGCCCTGCCGCGAGATGACGTGGCACCCCACGCAGACCGCGCCCACGTTGGCCGGGCTCAAGTACGTCTGCCGCGGCGAGTTGGGGAAGCCGTAGTCGAAGCGCTCCAGCGAGCCGCCGGTGTTCCAGTAGTAGAGGCCGCCGCGGAGATCCTGCTCCGAGAAGCTCATCGACTGCACCGGCGAGCTGCCGATGGCGTTGCCCGGGCTGCTGCCGTTCACGCCCGCCACCGTCCAGGTGACCGGCGCGGTGCCGCGCGCAAACGCAGCGAGGTTCGACCAGAAGATCGGATCAGGCGTGTAGATGCAGCCGGCGCCGACGGGCGTGCAGGCCGTGTAGACGACCAGCGTGGTGGTGGGCGCCTGAAAGGTGAAGCGGAAGAGCGTCTGGCCTGAGCCGGGGATGAAGTGGAACTCCATCGAGTTGGTGTTTGGCGGGAGCATCACGCCGGTGGGCGGGTACACCACGCTGATCGCGGGGCCCGTGGTGGGCCCGGTGAAGTTGGTGGCTCCGGTGCCGACCACGGTGGTGCCTCCGTCGCCGATGAGCGCGGGATTGCGGCCGTACACGGGGAGCAGCCAGCCTCCGTCGAAGTCGATCACGCCGCTGCCGCCTCCGGTCGCGGTGCTCCCTCCACCGCCGCCGGTGGGGGTGGTTCCTCCGCCGCCGCCGGTGGTGGTGGTTCCTCCGCCGCCGCCCGTGGTGGTGCTGCCGCCGCCGCCGCCCGTGGTGGTGTTTCCGCCTCCGCCGCCGGTGGTGGTGTTTCCGCCGCCGCCGCCGCCGGTGGTGCTTCCGCCGCCGCCGCCGCCGATGGTGGTGTTTCCGCCTCCGGTGCCGCACGAGGTGCAACGGCCGTCGATGCAGCAGCCTGCGCAGCGGGCCGGATCACACGTGTCGACGACCGGTGCTTCGCAGGTGCAACTCACCAGGAATGAGGAGAAGAGCGTGAAGGTCAGCGCGCGAAATGACATCCGGCGACCGTGCCACGTTTGGGCCCTCACTGCTGCATCGCGTGCACAGCAATCGGCTCGAACGAAAGCGTTGCGCGAAAAGCGCTCGAAAACCGCCTCCAGGGCTGGAACGCAGCTTGCTCAAACGGAGCACCCCAAACCCCGAGGGCTCCACATGATCAGCACTGAAACCCGCGTTTCGGCCGACCCCATCGCGATCCGTCAAGAGCTCGCCCTGACCGAGCCGGTCGACATCAGGTCCTCACTCTTCCAGCGCTTCGTCATCAGATTTGGTGAGCGGCTCGACGTCGACATTCCCCCGAAGGACTACCCCCTGCTCGCGACGGTGGGCGGTTGTTTCGACTACATCGGCAAGAGCCGCTGATCAGCCCGGAGCGTGCGCGCTGAAGAGGCGCCGCGCTCCGAGCGCATCGAGAAACCAGTCGCTCGCCAGCCGTCCCACTTCGTACAGCGCGCCCGGCTCTTCGAAGAGCCGCGTGGCGCCTGGCACCACCACCAGATGTTTGTGCGCGGGCATGCGGTCCAACGCGTCTTCGTTGAGCTCGAGCACGGCGGCGTCTTCACCGCCCACGATGAAGAGCGTGGGCGCCTGCACCCGCTCCAACGCGTCGCGCGCCAGATCAGGCCGGCCTCCCCGGCAGACCACCGCGAAGATGCGCTGCGGCCTGCGCGCCGCTGCGATCAACGCCGCCGCCGCGCCGGTGCCCGCCCCGAAATACGCCAGCGGCAGGTCGTGCACCGCTCGCCGGCCCTGGATCCACTCCGTGACCTCGACCAGGCGGCTGGCCAGCAGCGGCACGTCGAAGTGGGGCTGAGGCTCGCGCGCGGCCTGGTGTTCTTCGTCGGTGGTGAGCAAGTCGAACAACAACGTGCCCAGCCCCCGCTCTCGCAGGGCCGCGGCGACCTGCTGGTTGCGTTGGCTGAAGCGGCTGCTCCCACTGCCGTGCGCGAAGAGCACCAGCCCCTTCGCGTCGGCAGGAAGACTCAGCTGTCCCTCGAGCTCCCTTCGGCCGGCAGGGATGATCATCGTCTCTTCATGTTCAGGCCGCTGCATGATCAGCGCACCAGCTGAGGCCGCAGCGGAAGATGGCCGCCCACCGGGTCACCGGCGGAATGCGCGCGGCGCGCCCGCTCGAGCAACCGGGTCACCTCTTCTTCGGGCACGTGCGTGAAGTCGTCGTACCAGAGCCCGAGGGCGTGCAGCTCGGTCGGCGTGTGCAGGCACACCACGCGATCGACCTTGGGGCCGAGCTCGCTGAGCACGTGCGGAGGCGCCACCGGCACCGCGAGCACGATCAGCTTGGGGTTCTCCCCCCGAATGGCTTCCACCGCCGCCTGCATGGTGCCGCCCGTGGCGATGCCGTCATCGACCAGCAGCACCATTCTCCCGCGCACCACCGCGCGCAGCCGATCGCCGCGCAGCCTGCGCACCGACTCCGTCACGTCTCTGCGCGCGGTCTCGGTGGCTTGCGCCAGCTCCATGCCCGTCAGACCGATCTCGTCGATCAGCCCGCGCGAGATCGACAGCTGGCCCCCTTCGGCGATCGCCCCCGCGCCCAGCTCGGGGAACCAGGGCACGCCGATCTTCTTCACCACCCAGACATCCAAAGGCGCGCCCAGCGCCCTCGAGACCTCGAAACCGATCGGCACGCCGCCGTGAGGGAGCGCGATCACGACCGGCCGCTCCTTCGCGTAGCTGCGCAGCTCAGCTCCCAACTGCTGTCCTGCATCTTCTCTGTCTTTGAACCGAAGCTTGGGCATCGTCGCCTCCTTTGGGAGGGAGACGCTGCATCGTCCGCACCACGAAGACCTTTGCGTCATCCCCAGCCCTGGGGCGCACGGAATTCGCTACGAGCTGATCCATTTCCAGTCGTCTCGCTCACCTTGCGCGCGCGCCAGAAGCGAGGACCCCAGCATTCCGATCGCGAAGCTTGCGCAAAAGTCTCCCTCGCCCTGCGAAAGCGGGGAGCGGTTTTCAGCCTTCGTTCGGCACCACCACCGGGTTTTCCCCGGTGATGCGCCCAGCGGCGATCTGTTCGACGCGCGCCGACAACGAGAGATCCGCGTGCAGCGCCTGCAGAAA
This sequence comes from Archangium sp., assembly GCA_031412555.1. GTDB lineage: Bacteria > Myxococcota > Myxococcia > Myxococcales > Myxococcaceae > Archangium_A. The sequence goes on from JANODF010000117.1 coordinate 20,667, forward strand.
CACATCACGCCCCAGCACCAGCATCAGCGTGTCCGTGGTGGTGCGCACCGTCGCGGTGCGGGGCACGCTGCGCAACAAGGCGATCTCTCCGAAATGATCACCATCGCCCAGCTTCACCAGCAGCTTGCCTTCACCCGAGAGCACCTCGACCTGGCCCTTGGCGATGAGGAAGAACTCGTGGCCTTCATCACCGAACTTCACCACGTCGGTTCCCGCCGGCACCGAGCGCGGCACGAAGCGGCTGGCCAGTGACGAGAGCCGTTCGGCCGGTAGCTCCTTGAAGAGTTTGCTCTTGCCGATCGCGTTCGCGGCGCGCAACACGGCAGCGAAGTCGACCCCGCCGATGGTGGCCACCATCTTCTCGAACGCTTCGCTGGCCAGCTCGATGACCACGGTGCGCGTCGCCGCACGAACGCTGGCCGTGCGCACGCCGTCTTTGAGCATCGCGGTCTCGCCGAAACAATCGCCGGTGCCCAGCCGCGCCACCACGCGCGCGCGATCGCTCGAGCTGCCGCGGGCCACCAGCACCGAGCCACTGCGAATGGAATAGAACGTGTCGCCCGGAGCGCCTTCTTCGACGATCAGCTCGCCCGCGCCGTAGGTCACTTCACGCGACTGCGCTGCGATGGCCGCGAGATCGGCGTCGGCCAGCTTGGAGAACAAAGGAATCGAGCGGAAGGCCTCGAGCTCAGCCGCGCCGCGGGCCTGCCTGCCGCCGGTGTCGCGCGGCCACAAGGCGGTGAAGGCCGACTCGATCAACTGCGTGACCCCCAGGAGGATCGGCAGCGGGCAGATGGCGAACAGGCCCATCGCGCCGATGCCGGTGAGCACCTGCATGGGCCCGCTCTCCTTGCCGCCCAGCTCGATCAACCGCACGCCGGTGGACAGACCCAGCCCGAGGATGACGAAGAAGAGCAGCGCCATCCACGCCGAGGCGTAGAGCCCGGCGGTGAAGAGCGCGCGATCCGACTTCGGCACGTTGAAGGTGAAGAGATCTCTGATCAGCGGAATGCCCACGTAGAGACGCAGGTGTTCACGCAGGTTCACCTGGCGGGTGAGCGTCGAGAGGATCGAGCTGGCCGACGAGTGGATCAGCGGGCACAGATCCATCACCAGGATGATCGCCGCTCCCGCCCACACGCCGGGCCACGGTGAGGCGATCGCCAACGCAATCACCCCGCCCAGCAACGCGCCCAGGTGCGCGAGCACGCGGGCCCGCTTGTCCATCAGCACCACCACCTCGTCGTCGGGCGCCCAGTAATAGAGCAGCCCGAGCACCGAGATCAGCTGCGAGTTCTTCGGAGGAAAACCCAACAGCGCGCAGACAGCGCCCTTGAACCGATCGCGCAACACCAGGGCCAGCACCAGGCCCGGGTAGAACAAGGCCACGTCGAGCGGCCCCAACGCGACGGGGCGCACGTTGAGGGTCACGTAGATGGCCAGCGCCGGCCAGAGCAGCAGCTCGAGGGCGCGGAAGGCGGTGGGCCAGAGCGACTTGAACCGCGCGCGCGGGGTGGGGGTGATCAGCTCGACCCACGAGCTGCGATCGAGCATGCCCATGCGCTCGAGGTTCTCCGGGGGGTCGACCAGCAGGTTCGCGTCGGCCAGGCCCCACATGAGATCGTCGATCGCCGCGAACGGCACGAAGCCGTAGCGGTTCATGTACTCGGCGGAGATCTCCAGCAACGAACGTTTGCCGTCGAAGAGCTGCACCAGGTTGGCCTGCTCCGGCACGGTCTCGAAGCTGTGGCCGGTCTGGGCGTCGTAGATGCCCTCGGTGCCATCAGACCGTCGGCGGATCTCTGCGCTGGGGAGCAGGCAAGGTCTGATCTGATCGAGCATCGGGCGCGCAGCCTACGGCAAGACCGGTCATTCGGTGCACTTCGTCAATGCCTTTTACGTCTGCGGGGAAAGTCGCTCAGGGCCCCGCTTCGACAACTCAGCAGGAGGCTTCACATGGCGAACTACCTGATCAAACGCGGCGACACCCTCACTCGTATCGCGGCGCGTCACGGCACCAGCGTCTCGGCCCTCGCCAAGCTCAACGGCATCAAGAACGTGAACCTGATCTACGCGGGCGCCTCCCTTCGCCTCCCCGGCCACAGCGGCAAGTCGACCTTCCAGCCGGCCCGCCCCAAGACGCCTTCGCGCCCGGGTACCGCTGCGCCGGTCAGCTCGGGTGGCGTGGGTGGTGGTTCCTCGAAGCTCGCTGCTGCCGGCCGCGCCGCGGCGCTGGGTATGGGCGGCTACAACTCGCAGGGCCTGTGCGCCACCGGCGTCAGCCGCGCGATTCAGAACGCGTACGGCATCAAGGTCTGGGGCAACGGCAACCAGATCGACGACAACCTTCCCCGCAGCAAGTTCAAGCAGGTGAACATCTCGTTGGCCGAGGCGCTCAGGACGCCGGGCCTCATCCTCACCTGGGAGAAGACCTCCACCCGCCTCGGCAGCATCTACGGCCACACCGCCATCACCGCGGGCGACGGGCGCACCAGCTACAGCGACTTCATCGACACCAACACCGCGTCGGGTGGCCGCAGCGGCCTCAAGATCTTCGCGCCCATCTGAAAATCAGCTACCGGACGTCTGTCGGCGAGATTCTTTTCAGACAGGTCGTACCCCAGATGGGGGGAGTTCCTCCCTCGGCAACCCACTGGAATTTCACCGCTGGGACACATGCCAGTGCGGCAAGTGCGATATTGCATACCTTGCGCGAAAACTCCGCCCGGGGGATTCCTTGAGGCGTGAGTCTCGTAGATGATTTCCGCGCGGAGCACGCGCGCATCGAAGCAGGGTTGGTTGCCGCGGAGGCCGTTTCGGCCGATCCAGTGAAGCTCTTGGCGCAGCTCCAGGCGATGCGCGCCGACGTGCTCGTTCACTTCAACAAGAAGGACGCGCTGTATCCCGCGTTGTCCGCCCAGTGCACCAAGGTGGCTGACGCCGCGGGTGCTCACCTCACGCGCATCTTCGAGTCGAACATGACGGTGCAGTCCGCCGCCGTGAAGCGCTTCTTCGAAGGCCTGGAGCACTCCACCCCCGCGGTGAGAGCCTCGTCCTTCCGCACCGTCGCCACCGTGATCCGTCAGCGGTTCGGCACCGAAGAGAGCGCCGTCTTTCCCATCTACAACCGCACGTTCAAGGGCGAAAAGGCCGCATGACCATCCCCGTTCAGCTGCACCCCGAGGCGCATCTCGCGAGCATTGGCGGCGAGCCGCACGTGTTTCATTGCCACCACTACAACTGCTTCTTGCAGAAATCGATCGCTGATCAGGGCGCGTTGATCGACGCGAAGCCCTTGCTCACCGATGCCGCCGCCGAGGTGGTGTTCTCCGAGCTGAGCGCGTTGGGCACGGTGGAGACCGACGAGCTGTTCCGTCACCTGGGCTTCGGGGTGATCGACTCCACGAAGCTCGCGGCGAGCGGTGGCAGCGCGACGGTGAAGGGCAGTCACTACGCGCTGGGGTGGATCTCGAAGTTCGGGGCTGCTTCCGAGCCGGTGTGTTTCTTCAACTCGGGTTTCATCGAGGCGGTCGCGCGTCACCGCTTCAAGTCGAACTTCACTGTGAAGGAGACCGCCTGCGTGGCTTCGGGCGCGCGTGAGTGCACCTTCGTGGTCACCCCCGGTGGCCGCGCGTCGTTGCCTGCGTCACCGGGCATGGGCACCCGCACCCCGTTTCCCCCGCGGCCCGCCTTCGCCATGGAGACGTCGGTCGATGAAGCGGCGATCATCTCGGCGTGCGGTGGGCTCCCGCTGGGTGGCACGGTGGAAGGGAAGATCGACGCGTTCGGCGTGTCGCTCACCCGGCACTACGCCAACTACTACAACCTCGTGAGCACCCGCTTCGATCAGCAGATGGAGTCGATCGCGGGCCCCGCTGCAGCGACGGCCGCGCGCCTGCTGCTGGTCGAAGCCGGCCAGGTCTGCGCCTTCCACACCTTCGGCGGCATCATGGAGAGCGCCGAGTGGGAAGGGCTGATCAAGCCGATGATCAAGACGCAGGAAGACTGGGTCTACGGCATGGTCTCGGTGGTGAACGCGCTGGGCTGGGGCCGCTGGTCGGTCGCTGCGCTCACGCCGGGTGAACGCCTGGAGCTGGTGGTCGACGGCAGCTACGAGTCGAACGGCTACCTGGCGGCGTTCGGCGCCTCCACCACGCCGCGGTGCTACCTCGACACGGGCGCCACCTCGGGCCTGATGAACCTCATCTACCACGCCGACATCATGTCCCGCCCCGCGCTGACGCCGGCGCTGTACGAGCAGACCTTCCGCGATGGCCGCTTCTTCGTCGCGCGGGAGATCGAGTGCCGCACCATGGGCGCGAAGGCGTGCCGGTTCGTCGCCGAGAGACTCTGAGACGTGAATCGCCGCGAGCGGCTCGTCGGCTTCAAGTATCGCGTGGAGAACGCGATCGAAGCCGAGGTGCGCAAGGCGTGTCGCGATGAGCTCAAGATTCTGTACACCGGCGGGCCCTTCGGGGCCGAGGTCTGGGAACGACTCGGCGCGCTGGGGACCGTCGACGTGTTCGAGGCCTCCAGGCTCAGCCCGAAGATGAAAGACATCGTGCGCGTGCGCGGTGAGGGCATTCGGGTCGAAGGCGCGCGTGATGGCGAGCTGGTGGTTGCGTTCTTCTCGCACGGTTTTCGGGGCGCCCGGCACCGCGTGGAGGCGTTGTTGGTGGGCGCCCGCTGAGTGCTAGGACTGCGGGATGACGTTCGTGCGGTCGCTGGTCCTGGCTTCGTTCGCCGCGCTCCTGCTCGGGTGTCCTGCGCCGCCGCAGTGTTCTCCTGACACGTGCGGCGGGTGTTGTGACTCGAAGGACACCTGCATCGGTGAGCGCACCGCGTTCGCGTGCGGGCACAGCGGGCAGGAGTGCGTCACGTGCTCGCTGGGCCAGGAGTGCCGGGGCGGGTTCTGCGCGCTGCCGCTCATCGGGCCGGGTGGCGGCGGTGGTGGTGGTGCAGTCGGTGGCGGCGGAGGTGCGGTTGGTGGAGGCGGTGGGTCGATGGGCGGCGGTGGTGGCGCCACGGGTGGAGGTGGTGGCTCGACGGGCGGTGGTGGTGGTGCGACCGGCGGTGGCGGTGGCGGAGTCGATGCCGGGGTGGATGCCGGGCTCCCGTTCACGGTCGCCTGCTGGAACATCGAGTGGTTCGGAGATCCCCTGCAGCCCGACGGCGGTTACCTGGGGCCGCGCGACAACGCGCTGCAAGCGTCGAACGTGCTGGCGGTGATGCGCTCGCGGCCCGAGGTCGACGTCTGGGGCTTCGAAGAGGTCGTGGGCACCAGCGAGTTCGACGACGTGGTCACGGGGCTGACGGGTTTCGATTCGGTGGTGACGACCCAGGTGCCGAGCGGGACCTTCTATTACGGCGCGGCCGAGCAGAAGCTGGCGCTGGTGTACCGCACCTCGAAGGTGTCGGTGATCTCGGCTCAGTTGATCCTCACCACCTCGAACTTCGACTTCGCGGGCCGGCCGCCGCTCGAGGTTCGGCTGCGCGTCGCAGGCAACGGCCTGACGAAAGAGCTCTACGTGATCGTGCTGCACATGAAGGCCTTCGGAGACGTCGACAGCTATGATCGCCGCCTCGCTGCGAGCGCTTCACTCAAGCAGTACCTCGACTCGACGCATGCCTCGGACAACGTGATGGTGATCGGCGACTGGAACGACGACGTCGACGTCTCGAACGTCACGCCCAACGCGTCGCCGTACGCGAACTTCGTCAGTGACGTCACGCGCTACCGTTTTCCCACCAAGGAACTCTCGGACGCGAACCGGCGCACCACCGCGTTCAACAACTCGACGATCGATCACCAGCTGTTCAACGCGCCGATGTTCTCGGCGTACGTCACGGGCTCGGCGTCGGCGACCGTGCCGTCGATCACCAACTACGCGAACACCACCAGCGATCACTATCCGGTGACCACGCGTTACGTCTTTCGCTGAGCTGCCAGGCGCCAGACCTACTTCTTCGACGGCTCAGACCACTCGTCGGGCAACACGATGCCGTCCAGCACGGGCTCAGCGGGAACCGGAGCCGGAGCTGGAGCGGGTGTCGGAGCACTCGGCCGGGGAGCTGAACTGCGCTGCATCGCGCCGATCTGCTTCTGGAAGAAGACGATGTCGATCTTGAGGCGATCGCGTTCGCCGCTGACCTGCACGAGTTGTTCGTGCGCCTCTTCGGCTGCAACCAGCCGCGCCTCGAGCGCTTCGTTGCGCTGACGGAGCTCGACGATCTGATCCTCGAGTTTTCCCGCGTGCGCCTGGAAACGCCGCGCGGTCATCTGCTTGTCGGCGGCGACGACCTCGGCATCGCGCAGCAGGTCGGAGAGATCAGCGGTGGACTTTCTGCGCTTGGTCTCTCGCTGCGACATTTGATCGATGCGGCTGACCAACGCGCCCTTGGTGCTCGAGAGGTCGCTCACCTGGCTTTGAATGAAGGCGAGATCGCGCACCATCTCGTCGCGCAGGGTCTGCTCTTCTTCCAACTCGGCCTGCCGCTCGGCGAGGGTGGCCTTCTCCGCAGCCAGCGCGGTCTCGAGCGCCGTGGCGCGTTGCATCTCGGCCGCCAGCTTCTCGGAGCGCTCCTTCGTCAGCTGTTGTGCGAGCTCCAGACTGGCGCGCAGGTCGTCGGCGGTCTTCTGCGCGTCGGTCAGTGATTGGGTGAGTTCGGCGTTCTGGGTCGTGCTGCGTGAGAACTCGGCGGTCAGCTCGGCCACCCGTTGCGAGAGCGTCTCCTTCTGCGTCTCGGTGCGCTTCTGGCGTTGCGCGAGCACGGCATGCGCTTCGTTCAACGTCTCCAGCTCGGAGGTGGCGGTGGCCAGCGCCGGCTCGACGGTCTGCAGCCTCGTGGCCTGCGCGTCGCGCGCCTCGGTGATCGCAGCGAGGGAGCGGGTGGCTTCCCCCAGGCTCGCCTCCAGCTCGAAGACCTTCCGGCTCTCGGCGGCGACGCGCTCGGAGAGCTGCCGGGAGAGTTTTTCGGCGTGCTCCGTGCGGACGCGCATGCCTTCGACGTCGCGCGTGGCGGCGAGCTGGGCCTGTTCGTGGCCCGCCTGGCTCTCCTGGTGCGCTTCGTTCTCCGCGGCCCACTGTGCCCGTAGCGTCTGGAGTTCTGCGAGCGCTTCATCGCGCTGCGTGGAGGCGGCGGTGAGCTGGGCGTTCAGCTCGTCCTGCGTGCTCGCGGCGACACCGAGTCGATCATCGGTGGATGCGAGCTTCGTTTCGAGTTCGTCGAGCTTGCCCTGCAGGTCGCGCGCGGAACTCTCGTGCGCGTCGCGCTGCGAAGAAGTTTCGGTGAGCTCAGCTCGAAGCGCGTCGCGTTGCGATGAGGCTTCGTTCAGCTGCGCCTGCAGCGCATCACGCTGTGAGGAAGTTTCGGTGAGTTCAGTTCGAAGCGAGTCGCGTTGCGATGAGGCTTCGTTCAGCTGCGTCTGCAGCGCATCACGCTGCGAAGAAGTCGCGGTGAGCTCGGCTCGGAGCGCGTCGCGTTGCGATGCGGCCTCACTGAGCTGCGCCTTCAGCACGTCACGTTGCGACGAGGTCTCGCTCAGTTCAGCCCGCGCCGAGTCGCGCTCCGCCGAAGCCGAGGCCAGCCGGGTCTCGAGCCGCTCGGTCTGCGCCGCCGCGCGCGTCAGGTGCCGCTGCAGTTCGTTGCGTTGCGCGGTGATCGCCCGGAGTTCTTCCCCCGTCGTCTCCTGCGAGGAAGTGGCCGCCGCGAGCTGCTCCTGAAGCGCGGTGGCCGCCGCCGCGTGCACGTCGCGCTGGGCGGTGGTGGCGGCCAGTTGCTCCGTCGCATTCCCGAGCGCTTCTTCGAGCGTCTCTGCCCGCGCATCGGCATTGGCCAGCTTGCCGTTGAGTGCTCGCACGTCGGCCAACGCAGCCGCGACCTGAGCTTCGAGTGCTTCGACCTTCACTTTGTCGAGCACCACGATGGGCGCGACGAACAGGTCGGAGGCCGCCGTCTTGCGCGAGAGCGCCGTGAGCTTGATGGTGCCGTCTTCACCGATCTCGAAGGCGACCTTCACGATGCCCAGGCCCGGCGCGTCGACCACCATGCCCGCCGCCGTATCGGAGAGCGCGAGACCCACGTCGACAGGACCCGCATCCGTCTCGGCGTGCAAACCCGCGTCGACATCAGGACCCCGGACCCGCGAAGCGCCCGCGCCCTTGTGCTTCGCACTCATGGCCGGAGGGTTTCAGAGTCGGTGCCGGATCTCCAGCGTGACGCTCCCCGCTCTCAGGGAGCGTTTCCCGTGTCTCACCAGTTAAGGGCCGCACCTCCCGCTTGTTCTCGGAGTGCGGCGAGCCGGGGAGGTGGGTAGTGCATTCGCATGCAGTCGCGAGTCTTGCTCGTCTCCAATCGGCTGCCCGTCACGCTGACCCGCGGTGAACAAGGTCTGGAGGTGAACCCCTCGGTGGGAGGCCTCGCCACCGCGCTGAAGACCGTGCACGGAGGCGGCGACTCGCTCTGGTTCGGCTGGTCGGGACTGGTGAGCGACGGCCCTGAACCCGAGGTCGCGGCGGCGCTGGCGCCTCATCGCGCCGTGCCCATTCACATCACCGCAGCCGAGGTGAAGGCATACTACGACGGGTTCTGCAACGGCGTGCTCTGGCCGTTGAGCCACTACCTCCTCGAGAAGGTGAAGGTCGATCAGACCGACGACTGGCCCTCTTACCGGGCGGTCAACGAACGATTTGCCGACGCGGTCGCCGCGCAATGGCGGCCCGGCGATCTGATCTGGGTGCACGACTACCACCTGACCCTGGTGCCCGCGATGTTGCGCCAGCGCTGCCCGGGCGCGCGCATCGGCTTCTTCCTGCACGTGCCCTTTCCCGGCCCGGAGATCTTCCGCATTCTGCCCCGCCGCTCCGAGGTCTTGCGCGGCATGCTCGGCGCCGACGTGGTCGGTTTTCACACCGCGGGTTACGCCTACAGCTTCGCCTACTCGTGCTCGCAGTTGCTCGGCCTCGAGCTGACCGGTGACGTGATGTACGACGACGGCCGCCCCGTGCGGGTCGCCGCGTTTCCCATCGGCATCGACGCCGACGAGTTCGCCAAGCGCGCCGCCACGCCCGAGGTGAAGCAGCGCGTCGAAGCGCTGCATCAAGATTCTCTGGGCAAGAAGCTGCTCCTCTCGGTGGATCGGTTCGACTACACCAAAGGCCACGTCAAACGGATCCTCGCGTTCGAGAAGCTGCTGCACCTGCGGCCCGAGCTCAAAGATCAGCTCCACGTCATCCAGCTGGTGGTGCCCACCCGCGAGCAGGTCGACGCGTACGCCGACTACCGCAGCGTGGTGAACGAGCTGGTGGGGCGCATCAACGGCACCTTCGGTTCACCTACGCACGCGCTGGTGCACATGCTCCACCGCGCGGTCGACTTCGACGAACTCTGCGCGCTCTACGCCGCCGCCGACGTGATGCTGGTCACGCCGCTGCGCGACGGGATGAACCTGGTGGCCAAGGAGTACGTGGCCTCGCGAATCGACGACACCGGCGTGCTGGTGCTCTCGGAGTTCGCGGGCGCTGCGACCGAGCTGCACGAGGCGTTGTTGGTCAATCCGTACGATCTCGAAGGCATGGCGCAGGCGATGCTCCAGGCCATCGAGATGCAGCCCTTCGAGCAGAAGTTGCGCATGAGCGGGCTGCGGAAGACGGTGCACGCCGGCAACGTCGATCAATGGGCGCGCAGCTTCGTCGACGCGCTCGAGCAGCAGAAGCCCACCGACACGCAAGCAGTGCCTTCGGTCGCGCTCGAGCAGGCGATGGCCATCGTGACCTCCGCCGCGCGGCTGTTGCTGGTGCTCGACTACGACGGCACCCTGGTCGATTTTTCGAACAGCCCGCGCGCGGCGACGCCCGACCGAGAGCTGGTCGAGGTGTTGCGCAGGTTGAGCCTGCGCCCCGGCACCTCGGTGCACGTGGTGTCGGGCCGCTCGCGCGATTCACTGGAGTCGTTCCTGGGCGAGCTCGACCTCGGGCTGCACGCGGAGCACGGCTTGTGGTCGCGTTTCGAGCGCAAAGGCGAGTGGGGTGCCCGCAGACCGCTGCCGCCCGCATGGCTCGAGCCCGTGCGCAGAAGAATGGAGCGGGTGGTGCAGCGCACCGATGGTTCGGTGCTGGAGGTGAAGTCGGGCGCGCTCGCCTTTCACTACCGCGCCACCGAGCCGCAGCTGGCCCGGCGCCGGCTGGAGGAGCTGCGGCTCGCGCTCCGCTCGGATCCCCAGGCCACTGAGTTCGAGGTGCTCGAAGGCTCCCGCGTGCTCGAGGTGCGGCCGCGCGGCGTGAACAAAGGAACGGTGTTGCCCGAAGTGCTGGCCATGGCGCCCGGCGCCACCGTGCTGGCCATCGGTGATGATCGAACCGATGAGTCGCTGTTCGCAGCCCTGCCACCCG
>JANODF010000118.1:0-3250 GCA_031412555.1 Archangium sp.
CTTGGCCACCACCGCGCGCGCTCGCAGACACGGTTGCCAGCGACGAGGGGTGGAGGTAGCAGCAGTTCATGGCCGACGAGTTCCTGCAGCGCTACGCGGCGGAGTTGTCGTTGAGGGGGTTCGAACTGCTTGAGCGTTTAGGGCGAGGATCCGCCGGTGTGGTCATCAAGGCAGAACAGCGCTCAGTTGGGCGCCGGTTGGTCGCGATTAAGGTTCACACCAGTCTGCAGGGCGCGGACCCGTCGATGGAGAAGCGATTCCGGCGCGAGGCCCTCATCTTGGGCAGGCTTGATCATCCGAACATCCCATTCGTACTTACGGCGGGTGACTTGAACTCGAGCGGGATGCTCACCCCTTTTCATGTCATGCAGTTCGTTGACGGGGAGCGTCTCTCATCGATCATTGAGAGGCGGCGCCGCCTCCCTTGGCGCGAGGCGGTGGCCATCTTGGTGCCGATATTGGACGCCTTGGCTCACGCTGCTGCAGGTGGAATCGCGCATAGAGATTTGGCGCCCGACAACGTCCTGATTGCGAAGTCGGGCCGGGTCTTCCTGGTCGACTTTTCGCTCGGAATTTCAACTCAGGGGGCGAAGGAACCCGGGCTGACGCGTGCGACCGAATCCGGTCGCCAACTCGGCAGAGCACAGTACGCATCTCCAGAGCAGCGTCGTGATGCTGCGGCTGCCTCCGATCGTACCGACGTGTTCTCCGCAGGCGTACTGCTCTACGAACTGCTCTCCGGTACGCCGGAGTTGCGACTCGGGGATATCGATCACTCTCTCGCCGAAGTCCCTATCGGAGTGCGCCGGGCAATGCGGACGGCCTGCAACGAGGACCCCTTGAAACGGCTTTCGGCTGCGGAGTTTAGGGCTGCCATTGATTTGGCCCTCGGCACTTCCGCGCCTCTTCCGGACGCGCCGCCCGCTACCGTTCTTTGCCCGAAGCCGGGGTGCTCGGGGTCTCAGCGCTCGGAGAATGGTTTTGTGCGCGGGCCGAGCATCTTGGACCGAACGTCGGATCTCTTCTGTGGGGGTTGCGGGACCCGGCTGGTGCGGCGTTGCCCAGGTTGCTTTGCACCATTGCCGGAGGATCTTCGGCAGAGCTTCGCAACCAAGAAGCGATCCCCGCCAGGCAAGGTGCATTGCAGGCACTGCGGAGTGATCATTTTTGCGGTCCCATCTTGCGTGCAATGCGGGTCTCTCCTCCGCGACCCGGACCTTGAACGGGATACGAAGGCTACGGGCTGTGCGCGATGCCAAGGGGCAGCAACAGACGTTGGCCCACCGCCTCCAGCTGCTGACGACGCGCCCTTCTGAGTGAACCGTTTCTTACGGTTGGCGTCGAAGCACCTCTCCCTCAACAACCTCCCTCGCCCCGCAGGCGTCGTAGGGGCGCACCGGCTTGGCGACCACGCCGGCGTCTTCCGTCTGGAACACGTAGTCGTGCGCTGGTGACTCGAACCCGAGACAGAGGTGGCTGCCAGCGTCGGGCGTGCACTCCGTCTGGCAGGTGAAGAACGTGCCGCGGCCCGCCGGCCCCCAGTTCATGCCGCCATCGGGCTGCACGGCGAACACGAGCCCTTTCTTGTCGTGGAAGGTGCCGGTCAGCTGGCGCGAAGCGAGCGTGACACCGTACGCGTCGCGGCGCTCGGAGGGCGTGGGCTTCCTGCGGCTCGCGATACGCTCCGTGCCGCCCACAGGTCCGTGGCTGCGCGATCGGCATCGAGCCAGCGCCAGAAACGAATCTGGGACTTCTCGTCGGCGCTCTTCACGGTGAGCACGAAGCCCGAGGCATCAGGCTTGGCAGTGAAGGTGAAGCGCTCTGCTTCACCGTCGTGGCTCACCACCACGCCGCGTGAGGGGAACTCCAGCGTGGGCCAACCCCGCTGAGCGAGGGCCTCGTCGGGCAACGCCCGCACGAAGGCCTCATCGTAGAAACTCACGCCCTTGAACGACGCGGGCGAGGGCGGGGCGGCGCTGAAGAGCATCGTCAGGAGAAGAGCGTGCATGGGCGCTCTCTACTGGTTCTTCCGAACCTGGGAGACTTCGTAGCGCGCGTCCGATGCGTACATTTTTCCAGGCGGCAGCTGCAGCCCCGGCCGGAACAGCATGCCGGTATTCTCGTCGACGTAGAGCCGGTTCTTCGGGTTCGTGTCGGCGCCGCTCGAGGCCGACTTCGAGCCGGGGTCGTTGAACGTGTAGAACTGCTTCCCGTCGGCGTCGGCGCTGCGGCCGGTGAGCACCACGTAGTGGTCTGCGTTGCCGCCGTTGAATCCCGGGCTCGGCGTTCGCCAAGTCACGCCGACCATCACGGGCTTTCCGGCGTCGAGCTGCGCGTCGATGTACTTCTGTCCCTCTGCCGCGCGAGCAGGACTCGGGTTGATGCGCCCGGCGGTGTCCTTCGAGTCGGCGATGTTGATGTTCGAAGCTTCATCGCCACCGCCAGGTGTCGCGGTGTTCTTTCCGGTGGTCATCATTTCCTTCACCATCGGGTTGCACGACTTCGGCCCGCCCTTCACGTTGCCGTGGTCGAAATGTTGCGAGTACCAGGGCACGTCGAGCTTAACCGGCTTGAAATCCTTCGACACCTTTGCCGCGCTCGTCTCGGTGGTGATGGCCTCCTGAATCACCTCGGGGCCCTTCTTCGCGGGCACTGCAATCTTGAGCGCCGCCGCACCCTGCGTACGCAGCGCTGCCGCGGAGATGGTCGGGCCGGTCGCCTCTAGCTGCGGAAGCGCAGGCAGCACCGCGGCGAGAGCAGAGCCGCCGTCGAACGCGTCGACCGTGTTCTGGCCGATGGGTGCCTTCGCGGGCGAATTCGGCGCCACGCCTGCGTCAGCGGCAATGGCGGGCGCGGTGTCGGGGGTGACGGTCGTGATGAAGGAGGTCAGCTTCGCGGAGATGTTCATGCGGCAGCTCATGAGCAACGTGGCCGCCACCGCCTTCAGTTAAGGATCCGAGGCGTTGCGGGGTGGGGCGGGTCTACGGCGGTGGACGTGACAGTCCACGGTCGACCGATGTGCCCGCCGATTTCACGAAACCTTGGTCACGACGGCCAACCTTCTCTTGTGGACATTCCGCCCCGCAGGAGAACGAACATGACGACGAGAACGAACGCGACCCCCAGACCCCGAAGTGCCAGCAGACCGGCTGTCCCGGCTCTCTGGAAGTGCCACCAGGACCCGGGCCACACCCCTGGTGCTCCTGCCCATGGTGCCCCTGGACCTACGACGTGCTGACGGTGGACGGCG
>JANODF010000119.1:0-6721 GCA_031412555.1 Archangium sp.
CGGTGGCGCCCATGAGGTCGCGGTTCGCCGGCCCATCTTTCTTTGCCGAGAGGCACCAGCCTGCGGGAGGACTTCGTCTTCTTTCTGCTGAAAGCCTCGTTGCGCCTGCAGGCTCGGGCTGGCGCGTTGGCGTTCATCACCTCGGCCACGTTGCTCGACACGTTTGCGTATGCACCGGTGCGGGAGGCGCTGCTCTCGCGCATGCAACTTCGGGAGGTGATCGAGTTGGAGCGTGGGACATTCGAGGGAACGCGGGTGGTGCCTTGCGTGACGGTGTGGACCACGCCGCTCTCGCAGGTGGGTCCCCGCGTTGAGCTCGCGCCTGGACAGAACGGCGATTTGTTCGCGGCATCCGCTCCGGCGGCGGCGCAGGTTCAGCTCGGAGCACTTCGTTTCACTCCGCACGCACCGGACTGGCGGTTGAAGCCACCTGCAGAGGCCGCGCAGGGTCTCGAGGATACGTGGCGCAAGACGGGTGAGGCGCTCACGTCGCTCGTGCCGGTGAGTTTCGCTGGGTTGAAGACGCGCTTCGACGAACTGCTGGTCGATGATGATCGTGCGGTGCTCGAGGCGCGCGTCGAGGCATTCATCGCGACCGCTGACGTCGAGGCTTTCGCGCAGAAGTTCGGTCTGGAGAAGTTTATTCCGAAGCTCGAGCAGCTCAAGGTGTTTTCCAGCGAGGCGGTGTTCAGCCCGGGCTTCGTGCGGCCGTTCTTGAGGTACCGCGGTCCGAATCCGCGGGGGGCGAACGCATGGTGCTACGTCGATCGGCAGCTGATTCCCCGCGGCGATCACCGGCTGCGTGGGGCGTTCGACCCGCATGCGTCGACGCTGAAGCTGGTGTTCAACGTGCACGAGCTGCCGTTGGCGGCGCATGTGATCGATGAGCCGGGGTGCGTGACGATGTACCGGCACTCGCGGTTCTCGCCTGACTTCGTGCCGCGCGCGCTGCTGACGGATCCAGGCGCGGTGCGGTTCGACGCCGACGATCTGGTGCCGAATCTTTCGGCCCGAGGGCAGGAGTTCGGGTCGACGCGCGCGGTGTTCACGCACATCGCGGCGCACTTCATGTCGAAGGCATTTCAGGAAGAGTGGGCGCCTGCGTTCGGTACGACGCGGACGCCAATCATCCCGCTCTGAGGCGCACAGCCTCGAGGTAGCGTGGGGTTGGGGGACCGTGGGCTTTGCTCACCTCGCGCAGGCCTCTCGGCTTCGACCGAGGACGTTTACGGGCCCAATTCCGTGCGCTCAGACGAGCTCGGGCGCCACCGTACGGGGGCCCGTACGCCTGGGCCGAGGTCGAAGCTTCGCGCAACATGTTCAACGAAGTCGGCGCCGAGAGGCCTGCTGGGGGCGAGCACGAGTGTGAACCCGGCGCGCACCAGCTTCCTGAAGGCGCTTCTAGATGTAGCCGAATCGCCGACGCACGGCCCACTCGAGCCCGAGCACCACGATCAACATCGTCAGCCAGTACCAACGATCCGACAGCGGCTGATCCTTCGAGCGCCCCACTTCCACCAACGGCGGCTCACGCAGCGGCACGTCTGACAAAGAGAACGAGGTCGAATCGAAGAACGCACCACCGGTGGTCTTCGCGATCTCCGAGAGCAACGCGCTGTTCACCCGCGCATCCGCCAGCTCCGGCCCCACCGCACGAACGGCCACGGCATCCGAGCTCTCACCCAACACCTTGTCGTCCTTCGTCGCCTTGCCCACCAGCTTGTACGCACCCGCTGGAGGCGGCGGAAACTCGAAGCGCATGGTGCCGTCTTCATCCGCCAGGGCGCTGTGTTGACCGACGACGTGACCATCATCCGCGTCGATCAACTCGACGCTGATCTTGGCTCCGGGCGCAGGCTGGTAGTCAGGCTGCCGCGCGATCACCACCACGCCCACCGGCTTGCCCGGCTCGACGCTCGCGGGATCCGCGGTCACCGACAACGTCGTGAGATCCGGGTCGCGCACCAACCAGCGAATCGCGTTGTTCCAGAACCGCTCGTAGTTGCGCGTCGGAGCACCGCTCGCATGCGAGGGGAACGCCCAGTACCAGGTGCCGTCGGTGGAGATGGCCATCGAGCGGCCGCGGCCAATCTCCGAGATGGTGAGCAACGGGGCCGGCGCTCCATCGACCACCGCGCTCGGGTGAGAGAGCAACACGGTCGCCCCCGGCTTCGCGCGCGTGAGGTTCATGCCGGGAATCGCAGGAAACGCACCCCACGCCGCTTCACTCGTCACGCTGCCCGTACCCAGCGCCGTGATCGGGTGCCGCTCACCGGCCGCGGTCAGCTTCGCCACGAACGGCTCGAGGCTCGCTGGCCCCGCGGTCGTCACCGGCAACACGTTCTCGAACGGGTTGATCGACGACTGCGACTCACCGAACGAACGATCACCGCCGAGATACGCGAACGCGCCCCCGTTCTGCACGTAGCGCTCGATGTCATCGCGGAAGCCGACGAGGGAGACCTGCTGATCCTCGCTCCCGAAGTTCAAGACGATCACCACGTCGAAGGTGTCGATCTTCTTCTGGAAGATCTCCTCGCGCGGGAACGGAATCAGCGAGAGCTCGCGGGGCTCATCGAGCGCGCCGGAGTTATCGTTGCCGTTTCGCAAGATGTAGAAGCTGATCAACTCGACGTTCGCGTCTTGCCGGAGCACGCCGCGCAGAAACCGCTCGTCCCAGGTGGGGCGGCCGGCGACCAGCAGCACGCGTACGCGATCGCGGATCACCTTGAGGGCGAACGAGCGGGTGTTGTTCTCCGCCACCACCTCGGCCGGGTAGACCGGCACGGAGACCGTGTAGACGAAGCGGCCGGTCTGGTCGGGCGTGAAGGTGAACTTCACGGTCTGCGTTTCATCGTCGGTCTTGAAGGTGGCGACCTTGCTGGCGACGATCTGCCCTTCACGCTTGAGCACCACCTGCACGGCTTGATCACCGAACCCGCGGCCATGCAGCTCGACCTCGGCCGAGATCGAGTTGCGCACGAACGCGAAGTCATCGACCTTCACCGCTTCGATGGCCAGATCGGTGAGACCGCCCTTCCCCACCGCGACCGTGGTCACCGGAACGCCGAGCGCCTCCAGCATCTGCTTCGGGCGGCCGGTGAGTCCGCTGGCGAGATCTGCGTTGTCCACGCCGTCACTGAAGAGGATGACACCAGAGAGCTTGCGTGCCCCGCCGCTGTCCCCTGCTTTGATCGCCCGCAGCGCAGCGAAGAGATCGGTGCGGCTCGCGCGCGGGGGCTCGCTCAGCAACGACTCCGGAGTGGTGGGCGAGAGTTCAGGATCGAAACCCCACGTCTCGAAGGCGTAGCGATCTTCGAGCGCCTTCATGTCGGGCGCGAGTGACTCGAGGGCCTTGGCGACCGCGTCGTTGCGAGAGGGGCCGCGGCTCTCCACCGGAAAGCCCATCGAGCCCGAACGATCCACCAGCACCGCGACGCGGTTCTTCACGCGCGCGACCTGCAGCCTTCGCAGCCCCGGTTCGAGCAGGAAAAACAGAGCGGCAATGCCGGCGAGAACGCGCAACGTCCACAGAATCCACCTTCGCCTGCGGGTGGCTTCGGTGCGCACGCCCCAACACGCGAACACCACGCCGAGAACCAGCGCGATGACGAGCCCGATCAACGCGGCCAGAGGCAGCGGCGAGAGGCTGACGAGCTTCCACTGGTCGAAGGCCTCCATCACCGCCGCCGATTCATGATGACCGGCAGATGCACGGCATCATCTTTGTAGTCGAGACACAGCGCGTACATGACCAGGTTGAGCGCCAGGCGCGTGGCCACTTCTCGTTGTCGCTGACCGCCGGGAGAAGGCTCGAACTCCCAGGTGCCGGAGACATCGCGGTTGAGCGCGCCCATCACGTCGTTCTGCGAGTACACGACGGCGGCGCGCTTGTTGATGACGCACGCATCGAGGTTGGGCTTGTTGAGGAAGCGGCCCGGCGCGCTGTCGAGCAGGAAGAACGACTTGAAGATCACGTGATTGACCGGGAGAGCGGCGGGCGGCGATTGCGGCAACACGCGCGCGATCTCACGGCGGAACGAAGCGTCGAACCCGGCCCCATCGGACCCATCGTTCGCGTCGGCGAAGAGAAAGCCGCCGAAGGTGAGGTAGCGGCGCAGACTCTCCACCTCAGCCTGAGAGAACGGGGGGAAGTCACCGTCGGAAGAGAGATAGAGAAAGGGGTGCTCGAACAGCCGGGGGCTGTCGAGGGCCAGCGGGTGGGCCTCGAGCTGCACTTCGACCGAGGTGCGGCGCTGGAGCTCCCAGGCGAGGCGCCGCAGGCCTGAAGCGCGCACGTCCCACCGGCCTCCGTGCTTGACGATGGCGGGGATGAAGCGGGAGGCATCACCGAAAGCGCGCGCGGAGAACGGCAACGCACCAGCGGCGGCAAGAAATGCGCGGCGCGAGAGCATGGGGAATCGCGGTGGAACGACCGTTGGCGCGTTGTTGTTCCCGCGGGGCACGAGGTTCATATAGCCCGTCTCCTCAGGGATCGCCTTGAACTGACGCGTCCGATGCACACGCCGCTGAAATGGGTTATCCGCAGCGCCATGGCCAAGGGCAACAAGCAGGACCACAGCCGCTCCGTGCTCCACCTCTCTTATGAGGCCTTCGAGCGAGGCGATTCAGTGCAGGCACGCGAGCTCGCCAAGGCGGTCCTCGCGGGCAAGGTCGGCAAAGACGACGAGAAGGTCGCCGTCGAGCTGGCGAAGAAGCTGTCGATCGAAGGGGCCGTGGTCGCCGAGAACCCCACGGCCGTGGCCAACGAGATCATCAGCCGCACCATCGTGCCCCCCCGCCCCTATCTATTCGTGGCCGCGGTGGCGGCGACGTTCATCGGTCTCGTGATCCTCGCCGCCTGGCGCTACTGAGCGGCGCTTCGACGTGGAGCAACTCCAGAGCGCCTTCGAGCCGTATCGCCACCTCGACCCCGTCGGGTGGATTGGCGTCTTTCGTTTTCTGCCGGTGTGGGGCGGGCTGATCTCCATCGCCGTGGGCGTGTTGATGATGCTCTTCGGCGGCCGGCAGTTGTTCCGCCTGGTGGCCGGCCCGTTGGGCGCGTTGATCGCCACCGTTTGGGCAGGGCCGCTCGCAGCGCGTCTGGGTTTTGGCGCGAGCATTCGGCAGATCACCCTGGTCGCCACCATCGGCCTGCTGGGAGCGGGGCTGCTCTGGCCGCCCATCGTTGTGTTCTTCGCCTTCGGTGTGCCTGCCGGTCTGGTCGGTGGGCAGATCGCCGGGCCCAACGACTGGCTGCTCGGCTTTGGCCCCGGCTTCTTTCTGGGGGGCGCGGCGGGTGTGGTGATGCACCGTCTGGTCGGGTCGATCCTCTCAGCGGCGGTCGGTGCGTGGGTGCTGGTGTTGGGTTTGCTCTCCACGCTCAGCCCGTTCACCACGGGCGTGAACTGGCTGGCGAGCAACCCCATCGCGGTGCTTTCGGTGGCGGGTGTCTTCGCGGCCGGCGGTGCGGTGTTTCAGATCTTCGTGCGCCCCTCGGAAGAAGAGGCCACTGCGCGACGGCTGGAGAAGGCGATCGCGAAGAAACGCGCCAAGGAGCAGAAGGCCACCGAGGAGCGGTGGGCGAAGTACAACAACAGTAAGAAATGAACTCCCTCTCCCTCCGGGCCCTCCGGGAGAGGGTCGGGGTGAGGGCGTTACACTTCGTATGACGTTCTTCGAGTCTTTCTGCTAGCTGCCGCACGTCATGGCGAAGGCCCAGCGCAAGGAAGACGACGTGAAAACCGACGCGGTCACAGCCCCCGAGAGCGCGCCGGTGGACGCGGCCTGGCAGGCCCCCACGAAGATCGGCCGCGTTTCACTGGCGGTGATCATCGGCGTGGTGGCGCTCATCAACCTGCCGATGATTCACTACTTCGTCTTCCGCTCTGCTCCCAAGGCGACGGAGACGCTGCCTTTCCGCGACGACTACTCGAACCCGGCCACGGTCTCTGAGAAGTACTTCAGCACCGGCGGTTTGTGGCGTTCGGTCGAAGGCGCCCTGCTCTCGCCGGGCGTGAAGAACAACCCGCTCTGGCTCAAGGCGAGCCTGCCCAACGACGTGGCGGTGGAGTTCGACGTGAAGTCGATGTCTCCCGAGGGCGACATCAAGGTGGAGATCTTCGGCGACGGCACCGACCACGCGTCGGGCTACGTGCTGATTCACGGCGGGTGGAACAACTCCATCAGCATCATCGCGCGCCTCGACGAGCATGCACCGTCGTTCACCACGCTGCAGGCGCAGGCGGCCGGGCAGGATCTGGTGGCCGCGGGGCTGTACCGCAACGACTCCCGCGTGCGCGTCGAGTCGAGCCCCTTCAAGGTGGAGATCGGGCGGCAGTACCACTGGCGCATCGAGCGTCGCGGTAAGGTCATCTCGTGGTCGATCGATGGCCAGCCGTTCATGCGCTTCGAAGATCCGCTGCCGTTGACCGGGAAGGGTCACGACCGCTTCGCGTTCTCCAGTTGGGAAGCGCAGCTGTACTTCGACAACCTCACCGTCACCGCGCTGCAAGGCAGTTAGGTCCAATCACCCCTCTTCCCGGTTGGTTGTGCCCTGATCTCGAGCACCGTTCGCGTCGAGCGCAGTCGAGATGCCACCTGCCCGCGCGGACGGAGGCAATCCCTCGACTGCGCTCGCAGGGTTGATCGAAATAAGGAACACACACCGGTCCTCCCGAGCAGAGACCGGCTTCGCCGGCGATTTCCTCCGAAGGAACAG
>JANODF010000120.1:0-5030 GCA_031412555.1 Archangium sp.
GCCGGGTGAGGGGCCTTTGGCAGCCAAGTGGGCCCCTCACCCTGACCCTCTCCCCGCTGCGCAGGGCGAGGGGACTCCTATTTCGGCGGGCCTGCCAGCACGACCACGTAGCCATCGAGATCGCGCAGCCAGATCTCGTCGTGGTTCGCGTTCGAGTTGTGGTGCAGCGGCTCGAGCACCTCGGCCTTCAGCTTCTTCGCTCTGTTCGCTGCGGCCTTCACGTCGTCGACCTGAAACCAGAGCGCCATGCCGTTGCCCACCGGCTTCGAGGCCTCACCCAGAAACGCATGCTCATGCGCATCCCATGCATGGAGTTGGAGCACGAACGCATCTCCGCTCATCACCCGCTCGTACTCCTCGCCTCCATGACCACTCGTGCAGTCGAGCAGCGCGCAGTACCACTGGCTGCTCTTCGGCACATCGCGAACGCAGATCAACGGTTGAGGTTTCATGGCTCTGCGTGCTCCCGCAAGCGGGTCAACAACGCACCCCACCACCGGCCCAACTGCCCGATGAACTCGACGACGTTCTGTCCATGCCGCACGGGATGATCAGGCCGCAGTGACGCAAAGCCCCGATGCTCGAGCGTCACCCGCGTGCCGTCTTCACCCTGAACGAACCAGACCTCGACGGTGGTCGACGGATCCCCCGGAGCGAAGTTGATGCCCCGCCAGGTAAACGCGAAATGACCGGGCGGATCCCACACGGTGATGGTGCCCATCTCGTGCAGCGAACTGCCCGCTTCTCCGTATTGCTGGAACACGCGGCCACCGAGTCGGGGCTCGAGGTGCAGCGGGCCTTCCTGCTTTCCACCCACCCGATAGCGGGGCCCCCGCCGCCACCAGGCATCGAGCTCGAGGGTGAACACGTCGAACGCCTCACGCACCGGAACCCGCACGAAGGTCTGCACCTTCACCACGTCGCCCGCGATCATCGCTTCTTCCTCTCCGCGTGGTCCTTGAAGGCCTCGAGCTGGAAGGTCCAGAACTGCTCCACGTCTTCGAGCCACGCGCGCAGTTGCTCAAAACGCTCACGCCTCAACGAGAAGACCTTCGCGCGGGCATCGTCTTCGTCGACGGCCAGTTCGATCAACCCCGCTTCCCGCAGCAACCGCAGATGCCGGCTCATCGCGGGCGCACTGAGCCCCAGCTCCGCGGCGAGTTCTCCCGCGCGGCGGGGCTTCTTGCGCAGCAAGCCGATCACCCCGCGGCGCGACGCATCGGCCAGCGCGGTGAAGGTGTCGTCGAGCGAACTCAGCCGCGCACCCGTTCGGCGAAATACCAGTGGTGCCCTTCGAGATCGAGGCAGCCGTAGCTCTTGTCGACCCAGTAGTCTTCACCGTAGTCGCTCACCTTCGGCTCGATGGTGATGGTGGCGCCGGCCGCCCTCGCGCGCGCCGCGTGGGCTTCGACGTCGTCGACGTAGAGCATCACCGACTGCGTGCCCGCTCCGCCGATGGATTGGGGGCTGACCATGGGCCGCTTCATCGCCTTCTCCCGGCTCTCGTCGCCGACCATCACCACCGCCTCGCCGAACGTCAGCTCGCTGTGTTCGATGGCTCCTCCTTCACCTTCGATCTTCAGGCGCACCTCGAAGCCGAACGCGTTGCACAGCCAGTCAATGGCCTGGCTCGCGTTCTTGTAGGTGATGGAAGTCGACAACCTCGGCCAGCCTTTGGGTGTGGGTTTCATGGACAATTAGTTAACGGTTTCGTTAAATATCGTCAAGTCAGAGGGTGGCTGTTAGTCCTCCCACCCGATGCTGAAGCGACGAGAGCTGCTGCTCACCTCTGCTGCGCTGGCCCTGAGTTGCGCGAAGAAGAGTTCGACCACTTCTTCGCGTGCGGTCACCGCGGTGATTCCTTCGCAGCCCACCAAAGATGGAGCCGGCGTCTCGCTCAACCGCGCGCTCGGCAATCGGGCGCTGGGCATGCTCGACCCGTTCTTGATGCTGGATGAATTCCAGACCGAGAATCCCGACGACTACATCGCGGGCTTTCCGGATCACCCGCATCGCGGCTTCGAGACGGTCACGTACATGATTCACGGTGCGATGGAGCACAAGGACTCGGTCGGCAATCAAGGCCGGCTGCGCCCGGGCTCAGCGCAATGGATGACTGCCGGCCGCGGCATCGTGCACTCCGAGATGCCCAAGCAGGAGCGCGGGTTGATGTGGGGCTTCCAGCTGTGGGTCAACCTGCCTGCGCAGCGCAAGATGATCCCACCGCGCTACCAGGACATCGCGCCCGAGGTGATTCCGGAGCTCGCGCTCGAGCGCGGGCGCGTGCGGGTCATCGCCGGCAGCGTCGAGGGGAAGACGGGACCGGTCAGCGGCATCGACGTGGAGCCGCTGTTTCTCGACGTGACGCTGGAGAAGGGCGGGGCGCTGACCGTGCCCACTCCGGCGCGGCACAACTCGTTCGTGTTCGTGACGGATGGCGCGATGCGGGTGGGGTCGAGCCGGGAGGAAGTGAAGAGGGGAAATCTTGCGGTGCTCAGTGCGGGCGAGGTGCTGCGGTTGGATGGTGAGCAGGGCAGGGCGTTGGTGCTCGCCGGGCGGCCGTTGGGTGAGCCGGTGTCGAGGTGGGGTCCGTTCGTGATGAACACCGATGACGAGATCAAGCAGGCCATCGAGGACTACCGGAGCGGAAGACTCACACTCTGAGTTCCCTCTCCCTTCGGGAGAGGGTCAGGGTGAGGGTCGCGTTTGCTCCTCCCGTAGATGGTCTCGGCCCGAACACCCTCACCCCAACCCTCTCCCAAAGGGAGAGGGAGTTACTGCCAACGGCCCTGAAACGAGATCGCCTGCGCGAGCACGCCTTGCGCCATCTCCCCACCCACCCCCGTCATCATCACCGCGCTCGCGCTCGCCTCGAACTGCCCCGCCAACACCACATCCCCCTGCGCTTTCGCCGCTGCGATGCCGAACGCGCTCGCCGCCGTACCGATCCCCAGAATGATCGGCCCCGAGTCGACATCGGCCTTCCGCTCGACCCCACGCGGCCACTCGCGAAACCCCACCACCGCCCCGATGCGCACGAGGAAGTGTTCCCGGTACGCCGTCCACCACCTGGCCGCGAGCTCGGGATCCGACTCCTTCAAGTAGCGCGTGATGAACGACTGCGCGCACCCGCGTGGGTGCTTCGCGCCAGGGCCCTTGCCCGTGAGCTCCGACCTCGGCAGCCCCGTCTTCGCGTCGAGGTGTTTCGCCATCACCCCACGCCATTCCCCGAGCGGCTTCTGCAGCAATCCCGTCCCGTGCGCCGCGTCGTACCGGGCCAGGCTCGCGAGCGTGACGGTCTGATCCGCCGGCCACCGCAAGCCCACCCCTTCGTACGACGCCGCGTGCCGCAGCGGATCCGCCAGCGAACGCCGCGCCAGCTCACCGCTGATCCGCGCATGCTCCTGTGGATCCGCACACGCACCCAACTGATCCACCGCCCCGTAGATCAAGTTGAGATGCGACAGGTGCAGCCCATCGACCGACTTCGGCAGCGCTTTCGCCCGCAGCAACGTGGCCTTCACACAGGTCAGCGCGTCAGTTTGCAGCTCGGGGTGCGCGCGGCTCTGACCCACACATCCATCGGCCACGTGCGAGAGCGCGATGATGCGGAAGCTGACCGGCGTGGCGTCCCACGTGCCGTCTTCCAGCAGTCGCTCGATGCGCGCGGGCAGTTCGAACGCGGGCGTGTCTGAAGCGGCGAGCAACAAGGCTGCGACGAGGAGCGAGCGCATGCCCCGATGCTAGGCACCCCGCGCTGCTCACCCTGCCGCGCGGTGAATGAACGGTCGAAACGCGGGGCCGAACGGCGTCACAACCGCGTGAAGTGCCCTTCGTGTTCGACGAACAGCTCCGAGCACACGGCCCGCAACGCAGGCAGCTTCTGACCGATGGTCGAAGGCAGCAGCGACTCCTTGAGGCCATCGAGCACCGCCAACACGGCAGGGAGCGAGTCTCCGAAGAAGAGGCGCAGGTGAGGGCCCTGGCCGGCGGCGTCTTGCACGTTCACGTGAAGCACCGACTCTCCGGAGTCGAGCTCGACGGTCAACCGCGCCCCGCCGCCCTGGTCGAACTGAACACCCGCGTCGAAGTCGTCGCCTTTGATCCGCTTCCAGCCGCGGATCTCGAGCTCACGCACCTGCTCGATCGACGTGCCCTTGTGCCCGCCTTTGCTGGCGGTCTCGCTCTGCAAGGCGAGCTGCTTGAGCACCTGCGTCTCGTCGAGCTCCAGGCCCATGGCGGTGGCGAGCGCCTCGAAGGCCGCGGCCTCCTTGTCCGTCACCTTCCCGTCGGCGAGCACGATGCGGTACGCCAAGACCAACCCATCGCGCGCGAAGTGCGGGGGGAAGCGGGTGGCCAGCCCCGCCAGGAACGCGGGTTCGCCTTTGATCTGCAGATCGCGCCGGGCCGTGCGCGCTTGATCCAGCAGCCGGCCCGTCGACGCGAGATTCTCCAGGGCCTGTTCTCCGACCGCCGAGCTGACCACCTCGCGCATGCTGTCGATGAACACGTTGAGTTCTTCTTCACCGAAGCGCCCATCGGAGCCGCCGATGAAGACCGCCGCGTGCACCAACGCTTCCATCATGCCTTCGACCTGCGGGCGCGCCGTGCGGGCGCTGAGAATCTTCCGAACACTCATCTGTGTCTCCTCAGGCCCTGGGCAGGGTGACGCCGGTCTGGCCTTGATACTTGCCGCCGCGCTCGCGGTAGCTGGTCTCGCACGGCTCGTCGGCGCCGAAGAACAACATCTGCGCCACACCCTCGTTCGCGTA
Source organism: Archangium sp. (assembly GCA_031412555.1). Lineage (GTDB taxonomy): Bacteria > Myxococcota > Myxococcia > Myxococcales > Myxococcaceae > Archangium_A. The sequence continues at coordinate 4,773 of JANODF010000120.1, forward strand.
GATGCGCGCGGGCAGCGGGGTGGTGTTCGAGAACTCCAGCGTGACGTGGCCTTCCCACTCGGGCTCGAGCGGGGTGACGTTCACGATGATGCCGCAGCGCGCGTAGGTCGACTTGCCCAGGCAGATCACCAGCACGTCGCGCGGAATGCGGAAGTACTCGACGGTGCGCGCCAGCGCGAACGAGTTGGGGGGAATGATGCACTGCGGCCCCTTCACGTCGACGAAGCTGCGCGGGTCGAACTCTTTGGGGTCGACGAT
>JANODF010000121.1:0-13451 GCA_031412555.1 Archangium sp.
GCCTGGCTCTCCACGCATGTGCCTGCGGTGGCGCTCACTGAGCAAGTCGAGAACCCCGAGCCTGAGGTCTGGCGCCGGGTGCGCGGAACACTCGAGGTGCCGCTCTTCCTCGAGTCTGATCAGCCCGGAGCCGAGCTTCACCGCGGCGCCGATGGCCGCGTCGCGCAGAACGGGACGATGTTGATTCCGTTCCTCGCGCAGGTGCCGGTGGTGCTGCGCGATTCACCGGGCCCTGCCACCGCGCTGGGTTACGGCCACGGCGCGTTCAGCACGCGTGACGAGGCGCTCGCTTCCAGTGCGCGCAACATCGCCACGCATTCACGGGCGGTGATGTTCTCCATCGACTGGTGGGGCATGTCGCGCGCGGACACCTCGAGCACGCTCGACGCGATCGCCAGCAGGCCCTCGAAGGCGCTCGCCTTCACCGATCGCGTTCAGCAGGGCATGGCCAATCACCTGGTGTTCAGCGCGGCGATCGCCGGGAGCTTCAGGACGCTGCCTGCCTTTCGAGACGCGAACGCGGCGCCGCTGTATCCGCCAGAGGCGACCCGCTTCATGGGGATCAGCCAGGGCCACATTCTGGCGGGCATGCTCGCGGCGGTTCACCCGGGGCTCACGCGCATCGGTCTCAACGCGGGAGGCGCGGGGTTGAGTCATGCGCTCTCTCGCTCGCGGCCGCTGAGCGATATTTTCCTGCTGCTCGACATCAAGGATCCGCTCGAGCGGCGGCGCTACGAGTCGTTGCTGCAGCCGTACTTCGATCGCATCGATGGCGCGTTCTGGTCGCGCTCCGTGCTCGCCGAGCCGCTGCCTGGCAATGCACCCCGGCGCATCTTGATGCAGACGGGCCTGGGCGATCCCGAGGTGCCCAACATCGCCGCGTTCCTTCACGCGCGGTTGTTGGGGCTCAAGCAACTGCAGCCTGCCGCGCCCTCGGTCTACGGGCTGGAGCCCGTCAGCGGACCTACGACGGAATCGGTCGAAGTGCTCTACGACATGGGCGTCGACGTTCGTTCGGTCTACGAGCAGGCGCAGCCTTCTTCACAGCCCAACCAGGTTCACGAAGGTGCGCGCAGAATTCTTCCCGCGCTGCAGCAACTCGGTGCGTTCTTTGGTGCGCGCGATGAGACGGTGAACTTCTGCAGTGAGGTTTGTGATCCCGATTAAGGCCCCCGACCCTTCGGGAGTTCAGTGAGGATTCGCTCGAGCTTTCCATCAGCGCCGTAGAGCAACGTGGTGGGGAAGTTGAGCTGCCCGTTGATCGAGAGCGCTTCACCCACGAACGACGGCAGCGGCAGCACCGGGAACGCGTAGCCCAACTGCTTCGCGATGCGCTGCGTGTCGGCCAGTGAACTCGCCACACCCAATCCACGCACCTCGTACTTGCCGCTCTTCATCAACGCGTTGAGCGCAGGCGCTTCCTTCTTGCAGGGCTCGCAGCCCGCGAGGAACAGCGCCACCAGCGTCGGCTTGCCCACCGCAACGTCGAGCGCGTCGAGCGTGGAAGGGAACCGCGGCGGCTCGACTCGGGTCCGCGCAGCGAAAGGAACACTGAGCACCTTCCCGGTCGCTTCGCTCAACGTGGAGGTGTTGCCAGCGGGAACCACGAAGCGTTGCTGCTTGCCGCTGCGCCACGTCACGTCGACCTGCGCCGTCTTCGCAGCCCCCACGCCGCGCACCAGCTCGGGCGGCACGGACGACGCGAAGCCGCGGTTGAGCAGTATTTCTTCAGCACGCCCATCGACGCGAACCGTCACGTTCGCCGCGTCACGTACGCCGCTCGCCGGAGTGAAGCGCAACCGCACCGCCTGGCCACTCTCGCCGTCATTGCGAAAGAGCTGCAGCCGCGGCGTGTTGCGGTTGAGCATCAGCAGGTCGATGTCACCGTCGTCATCGAGATCGCTGGCGATGAGGCTGCGGCCGTCGCTGCGTGAATCGAACCCTTCCGTCCACGCGCATTCTTCACTGGCGCCGGTGCGGGAGAGCCAGAGCTTCTTGGGCTCCCAACCGGAGAAGGATTGCGTGGCCCCTCCGAGCAAGGACGGGCTGTATTCCGACCTCGCGTCGGCCATCTGCTTGTCTGCTTGCGCCACGACCTGGCGCCAGAATGCGCTTCAACTGTCTTTTCGATTGGGATGACTCAAGTAGCCATTGGCCACCGCCACGTCGAGTCGCCCATCGTTGTCGAAGTCGGTCATCACGCTGCCGAAGGCCCAGAGGCCGCGGTTCACGCCTTTGGGCTCGGCCTGTTCGTCGAAGCCGCCATCGCGCGAGAGATACAGGGTGTTGCCGCGCGCGAACTTCTTCACCGTGCCCATCAGCTCGGGCGGGAGCCCCTTCGCGCTGGCGATCACCCGGGTGCCCGCCTTGGAGAACATGTTCGAGATGTAGAGATCAGGCCGGCCATCACCGTCGAAGTCGGCCACGTCGGCGCTCATGCCGTTGCCGGGATCGTTCAGGCCGCTGCTCGCTGCGACGTTCACCGCGCCACCGTCGGCCTCGAAGCGCCAGAGGTCGTTCGAGCCGTAGTCGTTCGCCACGTAGAGCTGCGGCCGGCCCTGGCCGAGCAGATCCGCGGCCACGGCCGAGAGCGTCCAGCGTTTGGGGAAGGCGACCTCTTGATGCCAGCGAGTGAAGGCGAGCTTGCCGTCACCGCGGAAGAGTTGAAGCGGAAAGCCGTTGGCGGCCTCGAGTGGATTGGTGGGCGAGCCCTCGAGTGGATACGGGAGCAGCGCGACGTCGAGATGCCCGTCTTGATCGAGATCGGCGGTGATGGCGGAGTGCCACTGGCCTGCTTCTCCGACCGTGCTGGCGAGGGCGAACGTTCCGTTCTCGTTGCGGAAGAGCTCGACGGGTCCGGGGTGATGGGTGATCAGCAGATCTGCGTCGCCGTCGTCATCGAAGTCGGCGGCGGTGATGGAAGAGGTCCACATCTTCGGGTGACCGGTGCTGATGATGGTCGAGGTGAAGTGGAGCGGCTGGTCTTGCGTGAAGACGACCACGTCGGTGCCGTCGGTCGCGGCGACGTCGAGGCGGCCGTCACCGTTCAGGTCGCGCACGGCGAGACCACCGAGCAGCAGATGGCCGGTGCGTGCGGTGGGAAATTGGAGACCGCTCTCCGCGGCGACGTCTGTGAAGCGAGCGGCGGGGCGGCGCACCACGTCACGGCGCGCGTCATCGAAGCGGGTGAAGGTCCAGCCGCCGGGCTTCAGGGTGAGCGTGGCGTCGGCTTCTCCGCGTTCGGTGACGCGTTCACCTTCGGTGGTGAGGCCGTCGAACTCCCAGAGGATGCGGGCGGTCTTCTGTTTCGAGGGACCGGAGAGCGCGAGGGCGCGGAAGGAACAGGTGCGCACCAGGCGCAGCAGCTTCGGCTCGACGAGTGACGGCGGGTCGACGTGGGTCTTCGGCGCGCGACCACCGGAGGCTTTGAGTGCTTTGCAGATGCCGTCGAAGCGCGCTTCGAGTGCGTCGTTGAGATCTTCCTGTGCATCGAGCTGCGCGATGTTGGGCGTGGCAGCGAGCAGGAAGACGATCGCGAACATGCCGGCAGTCTACTCGGCTTGGAGCACTCGAAGGCGGTACCTTTGCGAGGTGCGGCGTTCTTGGTGGCTGGGCTCGATGCTGATGCTCCTCGGTGTTCCAGCCTCGGCGGGCGACGAGGATGCCTGGATCGGCCTCGCGCGAGCGTGGATCGATGAGGTGATCAGTCCGCAACTCGACGCGTGCTTGAAGCAGACCAGCCCGCGGGTGCGTGCTGATGGTCGTCCGATGCCCTGAGTGACTGTTGCCCGCGCCCAATTGGTTGTGACGAAACGGACATTGGACGGGCCAATCGTCACAACCATTTCTGCTCAGTGGGAGTTCAGGGCGACCAGCAGTTCGCCGATCAGCTCCTCAGGCCGCTCGTGGATCGCCTGCCAGGTCCAATGGAACACCCGGAGGTTGGCCAGAATCAGGCTGTTGTTGCGCGCCCGATCTTCTTCGAAATCGTCGACCCCGGCGTGCCAAGCGTAGCCATCGACCTCGATCACCACACCCTGCGTCGCGAAGAACAAGTCGAGGCGCCGCTGCTTGCGACCCACGACCATGCCCCACTGCACCTTCGGCAGAGGAATGCCCGCTGCCTGGATGAGCTCGAGCGCGCATCGCTCGAGCTCGCTCTCGGTCGGGCCGCCCTCCCCCGCGAACTCGCGGAGGACCTGCCGCATGTCGACGACGCCTACGCGATGAACTGATCGCTTCACCGCGGCCAACAGCTTCTCCACCGTGGTCTTCTTCTCGCGCAGCAGTTGGTCCATCGCCGAGCGCAGCGTGTAACCGTCATTGAGCGCAGCGAGGTCAAGCAAAGTACGCGTCGGGGTCGTCACGCTCAGGTCATCGACCTTCGTGCGGTCGCGAGCGGACATCGCCGTCACACGAAACAGGCGCACGTTGTTTGGCACGCGGAGCTGCCGCAGACTCGTCAGCTCGAGTGGCCCTTCTGCGAAGCCCTTGAACCCGTGCAGCGCCGCGGCAGTTCTGTGGGACAACACCGCGCCCTTCCCTCCCCAGAGCAGCAGCGCCTGAATGCTCTGTCTCCAGGTCGAAGGCGCGCCTTCCACCCGGTAGACCCTCGGAAAAATGCGCACCCAAGCGCCCGTCCTCACGCGGCCCTTGATCTGACGCGCCGTCAGAAACTTGAGCGCTTGAGCGCGCGTCACCAGGCCGCACATTCCCCCAGCTGCCACCATCCCCATCACCTCGGCCTCCACCATGAACCCCTCCAGCCACGGGATTTACCGCCGGTGACTGACATTCCAAGGCAGGGTCGAGATTTGGTTGTGACGATCCGGCCGTGTCAGGGTCGATTTGTCACAACCAAAATTCAGGGAAAGGCCATGCGCCCGGTGGAGCTGCCGACTTCGAGGTCTTCGTCGGTTCTGACGAGCGAGGGATCGAGCGCCACACAGCCGCCGCGCAGCGCAACGTCGCGCGCTTCGTCGATCGTCCGAACGAAATGCACGTCCTGCCGGCAGGCCGCGCAGTGCCGCACGTCTTCACGCTCGGTGCGCTTCATCGAGGCCCACGTGAGCGGGCACTTGAACCCGAACCGAATCGGGCAACCCTCGACTGCCGGCCGCGCCACGCTCCCCATGAACTGGATGCCGACCTTGTCGGAGAGCACGCTCAACTCCAGCAGCGCCGCGTTCAACTCGTCCCCCGCAGGAAAACGGATGCGGCTCTCGAGACGGAGCCAACTCGCTTCATCAGGCTTGCCATGCTCCTCGAGCCAATCGGCGTAGACCAGCCGCGCAACTTCATCACCCGGCTTCAACGGTGTGGTCGGCCGCACCTTCGCGAAAGGGTTTCAGCGCGCGGCACAAATCCCGAACAGTCTGAAAACGAGCTTCCGGCGCGAGCGCATGGCCACCGTCAATGTGGATGACCGGGAGACCATTCGCGCTGCATCTGAAGCCGAGCTGCTCAACCTCACCCTCGCCGGCTTGAGCGCCGCCCTGATTCCCGGCGTGCTCGGATGTGTGCTGCTCGGGCTGGGGCTGAGCCGGCTTCACCGATTCCGCACCAGCCCAACCTGACCGATTGGTTCACGAGCCTCTTCTTCGCCACATCGCCCCCCGCGCGGTAGGTTCGCCCGCTCAATGCAGCCGGTGATGGTGGAAGCAACGTTCCCGATGAAAGCGGCGCCCGAGTTGGTGTGGCCCTTCATCGCGGACACCGATCGAATGAACCGGCGCCTGGGCCTGAGCGGCGTGAAGTACACGCCCCTCGACGAGTCGACCCGCACCGCCGCGCGCGTGGTGGGCGAGACCAAGCTGGGCGGCTTCAACACCCGCTACGAAGAACAACCCTGGGAGTGGACCTGGACGCGCGGCCTCTCGGTGCGGCGCGATTTTCAGGGCAGCCCCATCGCGTGGCTGACGGTGAGCTGGCGCATGGAGCCCTCCAACGGCGGCTCGCTGCTCCACGTGCGCCTCGAGGCGTTGCCCCGCTCGCTGGTGATGCGGCCCGTGGTGTGGATCAACCTCAAGCAGAGCGCGAGTGGCTTCGGAGCGCTCGCCACCGAGATCGATCAACACCTGGCCAGCGGCGCGCCGAGCCCCTTTCTCGGCCCCCGCACCCGCGCCAACACCGGCCCTCTCGAGGCTGCGCTCGCCGAGCTGGTGCGACTGGGCGTCCGCGATGGGCTGATCAAACGCCTGCGCACGCTGGTCGAAGACTCTTCCGATGCCGACTGCGTGAAGTTCAGGCCCTTCGAGCTGGCCGAGCTGTGGGGTGAAGATCGCCGCGAGGTGCTCATCGCCTTCTTGAACTCGGTGCCCGCGGGCCTGATGGAGATGCGCTGGTCGCTGGTCTGCCCCAGCTGCCGCACCTCGGCCGCCGAAGTGCCCACGCTGCAGGACATCTCGGCAGAAGGGCACTGCAACCAGTGCGACATCAGCTTCGAGGCCGAGCTCGATCGCGCCGTCGAAGCGGGTTTCCGGCCCGCCACGGGCGTGCGTGAAGTGCCGCCGCTGATGTTCTGTGCCGCGGGGCCCGCGCGCACGCCGCACGTGCTGGTGCAGGTCAATCTCCCGGTCAACGAGCCGAAGGTGGTGCTCGCGCCGCCGCAGCCGGGGCAGTACGGCCTGTTTGCCCGCGGCGGTTCACGCGCGCGCCTCGACGTGGAGATGAACGGCCCCACCGAGGCCACCATCGCCATCGGGAAAGACGGCTTCACGCCCTCCAGCGTCGCGCTCGCGCCCTGGGGCACGCTGCACGTGATCAACCAGTCGGGCGATCCACGGCATCTCAAGATCGAACGGCAGGAGTACGCCTCACGCGCGGTGACGGCGCACTACCTCACCACCGTCGCCGAGTTCCGCGCGTTGTTCTCGAAAGACCTGCTCAAGCGCGGCACGCCGCTCAAGGTCTCCCGCGTCTCGTTGCTCTTCACCGACCTCACCGGCTCGACCGCGCTCTACGCGAGCGTGGGTGACGCGGCTGCCTTCCGCTTCGTCGACGATCACTTCGACGTGCTCCGCGGCGCGGTGACTGCAGCCGGTGGCACGGTGGTCAAGACGATGGGTGACGCGGTGATGGCGGCCTTCGTCGACGACGCCACCTGTGCGCGCGCTGCCTTCGCGTGTCTGACCGCGTTCGACGAGTTCCGGAAGAAGACCACCCACGCCGAGGTGACCCAGATCAAATTGGGCATCCACGGAGGCCCTTGTTACGTGGTCACCGCGAACGGCCTGCTCGACTTCTTCGGTCAGACCGTCAACGTCGCGGCGCGCCTGCAGGGCCTGGCCGACGCAGGCGAAGTGGTGCTCGAGGCCGAAGCGTTCTCGCGGCTCGCTCCTGACCTGCGCACCGGACTGAAGGTCTCCGAACCGTTCCAGGCCCGGGTGAAGGGCGTCACCGAACCGCTCACCCTGGTGCGCGTCAGACTCTGATCAGGATTTCAGCGCCGGGTCGCGGCCAGGGTGAGGAGAAAGTTCTCCACCGTGCTGCTGCCACCGGTGCACTCCGTCTTCACCTTGCCGCGCGCGGTGGCCTCGAGTGATTCACCGCTGCGCGTGGCCGAGCCGTCATCGAGCGTGACCTGCCGGGTGCAGCCATCCGCGGGCGCAGCGCCGAGCTCCAACGTGGTGGGGCCTTTGAAGGTGACCGCGGTTCCGTCGACGGTCGCCGCCGTGAGGGTGGCGGTGAAGGCCACCGCGGGAGAACCCTGCGCATCGGTGGTGGCCACGAAGCGCGCGCCGTCGGAGATGGTGAGCGTGCCGGTGAACGCGAGCGGCTGCCGGCCGGTGTTCACGCTGCCGCTGCCAGACCACGTGCCTTTCCACCCGGTCAGGTCGGGGCCACACGCACACAACGAACACACAGTCAGAAGGAGCAGGCGCTTCATGGGTCCGCGCGCGTAGCACGAAGCCAGAGTCTGGTAGGAAGCTGCGATGCGAATCCTCCTGACCTTGATTCTCTGCGCGGCGACCAGCTCTCTGGCCGTCGCCAAGGGCGGCAAGCTGTACATCAAGTCGAAGGACACGAAGGTGATGAAGGAGCCGAGCCCGAAGTCGGTGGCCGTCGTCACGCTGCAGCCCGGTACCGAGGTCGTCTGGAATGGCCCAAGCGCGAAGGACAAGCTCTGGCACGAGGTCACCTTCGGCGGGAAGAAGGGCTTCGTGCACATGCACGCGCTCTCACCCAATCGCCCCCAGGAAGAGATCGACGCCTCGACGGGCAAGCCGATGAGCGCGCAGGCGTTCGCCAGCAGCGGTGCGGCGGTGGGGTGCCGGTTCGGCGCGTCGTCGACCGTGTACAAGAGCAGCTCGGCAACGGAAGAGGCAGCGGCTGAGCTCATCTACGTCGAGGAGCTCAACAAGGCGAAGGCGACGCCCGAAGCGCTCATGGCGAAGAACAAAGAGCTGCACCCCTGAGCGTTTGAAGGAACTCCGCCGGGGCCGATCGGTGTTCTGCTGGCACCCATGAACGGTCAGACTGCCCTCGCATCCCTCACGTTGTGCGCGGTGCTGCTCGCGGCTCCAGCCCACGCGTTCTGCGGCTTCTACGTCTCCAGCGCCGGCGGCCAGCTCTTCAACGACGCCACCATGGTCACCCTGATGCGCGACGGCTCGCGCACCGTGCTGGGCATGCAGAACAACTACCGCGGGCCGCCCGAAGACTTCGCCCTGGTCATCCCGGTGCCGGTCATCTTGCAGAAGGAGAACGTCAAGACGCTGCAGAAGGCGGTGTTCGAACGCATCGACGCGCTCGCGTCACCTCGCCTGGTCGAGATGTACACGGAGATGCAACCCTGCCCCTCCAGGTTCGCGGTCTCCAGGAGCAAGTCGGCCGACTCCGACGGGGCGGGCGGTGACATGCCGCGCGATCTCGGGGTGAAGGTCGAGGCCACCTTCTCGGTCGGCGAATACGACATCGTCGTTCTCTCGGCGAAAGACGCGCTGGGCCTCGACATCTGGCTCAAGGAGAACAAATACAAGATCCCCGACGGCGCGGCGCCCCTGCTCGCGCCCTACGTGCAGACGAACTGGAAGTTTTTCGTCGCGAAGGTGAACACGAAGAAGGTCAGGTTTGTCGGGGGCCAGGCCGTGCTCTCGCCGCTGCGCTTCCACTACGACAGCGAGAAGTTCGAGCTGCCGGTGCGCCTGGGCCTGCTCAACAGCTCCGGCTCGCAAGACCTCATCGTGCACATCATCGCGAAGGGCCGCTACGAGGTGGTCAACCGTCCCAACATCACCATCCCCACCAACCTCGACGTGAAACACGCGGTGCAGCCGGTGTTCGGCGCGTTCTACGCAGACCTGGTGGCGCGCACGTTCAAGAAGAACCCCACCGCGGCGATCACCGAGTTCGCCTGGCAAGGAGCGCTGCCTCCGCCGCAGGTGATGGTCGACTCCGGCATCTATGGCGTGACGTGCGACCCCTGCCCGCCGCCGCACCCGATGGATGATCCGATGGCGCGTTTCCTCGGCGCCGACGTGTTGCCCGGCATCAAGACCGACGCTCAGGTGGCGAAGTTCGCGCGCGACGCGACGGTCACCCGGCTGCACCTGCGCTACACCAAAGACAGCCTCACCGACGATCTCGTCTTCAAGCAGGTCGACCCCATTCACGGCGGCGTACCCGGCGTGGCGAAGACCGAGCCCGCGAAGACCAACCGTTTTCAGGGCCGCTACGTGATGTGGAAGAAGGGCAGCCGCTGCAGCAACAACGGCTCGGGCGGCGTGGTCTCTGCGGGGCTCGCGGGCACCAGCGCGGTGATGTCGAAGAAGACCACCCTCGAGACGGCCATCGACGAGCTGCTGGTCACCGACATCCCTGAGCTCGATTTGGTGGCGAAGGGCAAGCCGACTCAGTAGCGCCCCAAGAAGAAGGTCAGGTCGGAAGGAGAAGCGCGCTCAACGGCCCCCGTGCGTCTCCGGTATGGTCGACGGATGGCGATCGACCTCAAAGCGATGCTCCTGCACGCGGGGGAACTTCAGCGCGCGACCACGCTCGGCGAGCTGCTGCAGGTCACCCATGCCGCCGTCAGATCCCACACCCGCTACGTGCACTCCTGGCTGGCCGTGGTCGACAGCGACGATCCCGGCTTCATGTACTTCGTCAACGTGACCGGCTCGAAGGAGGCGCTGGTGCTCGCCACCTGCCCCCGTCTCTCCGTCGCCGATGACGTGTTGGTCCAGAAGATCCTCGAGAGCGGCGAGCCGGTGGTGGTCGTCGAAGCGGCCGAAGATCCCCGCACCGACAAGAAGATCGTCGCCGTGCTGAAGAACCGCACGCTGGTCAACGTGGCCATGGCGGTGGGCACCGAGCGCATGGGCACCTTCGGCGTGGGCACCTACGGCGACGAAGGAGTGATGGTACCCACCGAGGGCGAGCTGGAGTGGCTGGTGGTGTTCGCCACGCAGCTCGCTTCCGCAGTGGTGCGGCTCAACCTGCTCGCGCGTCAGCAGGAAGACGCCGCCGCGCGGGTGAAGCTGGAGCGCCACCTCGAGGCGCTTCAACGCGTCGAGCTGATGGGCGTGCTCGCCGCCGGCGTGGCGCACGATCTCAACAACTACCTGCAGGTCATTCACGGCAACCTCACCTCGCTCGAGCCCCGCACCAAAGAAGACGCGGAGACGTTCGAAGACATGCTGCACGCCACCACCAAGGCCAGCGAAGTGGCGCGGCAGCTGTTGTCGCTGGGGCGCTCCGCTTCGTTGAAGCAGGGTCTCGATCTCAACCGGCGCGTGGAGAGCACGCTCAAGCTGGTGCGCTCCGCCATTCCCCGCGGAGTCACGGTGTCTCACGACGCAGGCCTGGCGCCACCGGTGGAAGGTGATCCGGTGCAGATCGATCAAGCGCTGGCCAACCTGTTGATCAACGCGCGCGACGCGGTGGGCGAGACCGGCAACATCGTGGTGGCGGTCAGCGCGCAGGAGCTCCATGCCGAGTTCGCGCGCAGCAACACCTGGGCAAAGGCCGGCCGCTACGGCCGCGTTCGGGTGCACGACGATGGGCCGGGCATTCCTCCCGAGCTGCTCGAGCGCATCTACGATCCGCTCTTCACCACCAAGGCCACTGGTACGGGGCTGGGCCTGGCCGTGGTCTCCCGCGTGGTGCAACAGCACCACGGCCTGCTCCACGTCGAGTCGCGCGCCGGAGCGGGCACCAGCTTCGATCTCTACTTGCCCGCGAACTGATCAGCGAGGGGACTGCGCCGTCTTCACCAACCGGTCGAGTGGATAGCCGTCGGCCTTCAGCTTCGCGATGATCGATTCGTAGAGCGCGTCGTCGACGGTGGGCGTGCGGCTCAAAATCCACAGGTAGTCGCGGCTCGGGTGGCCCACCACCGCGTAGCGGTACTCGGGGTCCAACTGAATGATCCAGTACTCGCCCCAGAACGGCCCGAAGAAACTCACCTCGAGCTTCGCGTTGCTCTTCGTGTCCGCCACCCGCGCGCGGCCGTTGGCGACCTTCTCTTTGCCGTCGAGCGTCTCGAGGTGACAGCGGTTGAGCACGTCGATCTTCCCGTCCTCGCGCAGTGAGTAGGTGGCGTTGGTGCCGGTGCAGCCTTTCTGAAAACGCTGAGGGAACGCGGCCAGCTCGTACCAGGTGCCCAGGTAGCGCTGCAGGTCGACCTTCGGCACGGTCTCGAGGGGCGGCAGATCGAGCTTCGAAGCAGTGGTCGCGCAGCCGCTCATCACCAACGCCAGGGCGAGCCACTTTCTCATGTCAGCGCAAGTAACGAGCGTCTCGCGCCGCCGCCGAACCTTCCTGCCCAGCGGGTGCTACGACCGGCGCATGAAACGCGAGGTGCTGCTGCTGATGGTCTTGTGTGGCTGCGACCCCGAGGTGGAGATCGTCGGCAAGGTGGTCTCGGGCGACGGCGGCATTCCCGCGGTCACCAGGGTCGAGCTCACCTGCACCGGGGGCGCGCAGCTCGCGGTGCCCAACTCGGTGCAGACCGACAGCCAGGGCCGCTTCGCCCTCAAGGGCAAAGGCTGTCTGCCGTCGTCGTGCGTGCTCTCGAGCGGCGCGGGCTTTCGGCGCACCGAACAGAACCTGATGGAGTGGTGCACCAAGAGCGCTCCGAGTTGTCCCGCGGGCAGCTGCATCGCCGCCTCGGTCACCCTGGTGCTGCCCTGAAATGAGTGAGGGCGGAAGGCAAACGCCCTCATGAACAAAGACGGGCCCGCGAGGTCTCCCCCGCGGGCCCGGCGAAGAGTGCGCCCGGTCGGCTTACTCTTCCTGGTACCGATTGAAACGAGTGGTCGCGATGGGCGCCGAGAGGTTGGCCACGTTCGCCACCCGGATGCCCGAGTCGCTGATGGCGTAGACGAAGTCGTCGGCCATCACGCTGCGGCGCACGTACGGCTGCCAGTAGTAGGTCCAGCCCGCATACTGCTGCACCTGGTACATGTCGGCCATCGAGACCGAACCACGCGCGGTGAAGCCGAGCAGCGGATCGACCGAGTAGACCTTGAGGTCGGAGCGGAAAGAGTTCCAGTAGTCGCCGCTGCCGGTGTTGCTCCAGTCGGCGAAGGGAATGGCGAGCAGCTTCTTGGCCGCGAAGTAGTTGAACGCCTTGTGCTCGTTGGCCGCTTCCGACCAGCCGTACGCGGTGCCCACCAGCTGGGTGTGCGTCTGAACCGGGTGCGCCATGTCGGTCACGTCGAAGATCGACAGCTGGAGCGCGCGGGCCGACCAGTCAGGCTGCTGACCGTTGACCGGCTCGGGCACGTAGGTGCCGATGGTGAGCAGGTGCGTCGCGTCCATCGGGTGGATGTAGGTCGAGAAGCCGGGGATCTTCAGCTCGGCGATCTTCCGCGGGTTGGTGGGGTCGCTCAGGTCGAAGGTGAAGAGCGGATCGACCTGGCGGAAGGTCACCACGAAGCCACGGTCACCGATCATCCGGCTCGACATCACGCGTTCACCTTCGGCGAGGTCAGGCGACTGGCCCACCACGTCGAGGTAGCCCGCGTTCTCACCGAGCACCGAGAGCCGGTTGGTGGTCTGCATCGTGCCCCACCAGTTGTCGGGGTTGGTGGTGTCAGGCACACGCGTCTGAATGGTGGTCACCATGCGGAAGTGGCCCGAGGCCGCCTCATCCATCGAGAACTGATCGACGATGTGGCCATCGACCGTGCCCGACGCCACGTAGACCGCGTTGCCCGGCTGGGTGATGTCGAACTTGTGCACGTAGGTCGTGTCGCGCTGACCAGGCGCCGGCCACCACCACCAGTGACGCGTGGCCACGTAGAGGTTGTCAGCCGACGAGTAGATTTCACCGGGCTCAGCGAGAATCGAAGTGCGGTGCACCGAGTCAGCGTCGAGGTCGAGGGTGACGACCGAGACCTGACCCAGGCGGGTGGGCGCGTTCACCTTCGCGAAGGCGTCGCACGCGTGCGGCACGATGGTGGTGCCGGTGGCCGTCTTGATCTTCGCGGCGGGCACCCACTCGGCCA
>JANODF010000122.1:0-9108 GCA_031412555.1 Archangium sp.
GGGTGAGGGGCCGTCGAAGCTCCGGAGCCGGGCCCCTCACCCGGCCTGCGGCCGACCTCTCCCCGCTGCGCAGGGAGAGGTATCAACTCTAAAAGATCACACGCCCCGACTTCACGACGTGAGCCACGTCATTCATGGCGAAGTGATACGGCAACGCCCTGTAACTCTCGGCCTCATAGATCACGAGATCGGCCGGGCTACCGGGCTGCAGTCTCCCCAGTTCCGGCTCCGCCAAAGCATCAGCACCATGCCGGGTGAACCCCAAATACGCCTCCGCAGGCGTCAGCCCGTTCTCCACACACGCCAGCCCCATCGCCAGGAACACGTTCTCCGAGTGCGAGCTGCCCGGGTTGCAGTTGGTGCACAGCGCCACGGTCACCCCCGCATCCACCAGCGCGCGTCCGGGAGCAAACGGCCGCGCCTTCGCAAACAACGTCGACGTGGGCGCCAGCACCGCCACCGTGCCCGCCTTCGCCAGCGCAGCGATGCCCTCCGCCGAAATCTGCTCCAGATGATCCGCGGTCACCGCCCCGAGCGCCGCCGCCAGCTGCGCGCCCCCATTCGCGGTGAGCTGATCGACGTGCAGCCGCGGCAACAACCCCAGCGCGCGCCCCGCATGAAGACATGCCCGCGCCTCTTCATGCGTGAACGCCGACTGCTCCACGAAGACGTCGTTGAAGCGGGCCAGCTGCTCGCGCGCGACGATGGGCAGCAGCTCGTCCATCACCTTCTTCACCCAGCCGGCGCGGTCCTCCTTGAACTCCGGAGGAATCGCGTGGAGCGCGAGCAACGTACCGACCAGGGTGATCGGCGTGCGATCCCGAAGCTTCGCGATCACCCGCAGCATGCGCAGCTCGGACTCCACGTCGAGCCCATAGCCGCTCTTCACCTCCGCGGTGGTGACGCCATGGCGGAGCAGCCGCTCCAACCTCGGCACCGCCAGCTCGATCAGCTGCTGCTCACTGGCCGCCCGAGTCGCGGTCACCGTGCGCGCGATACCGCCGCCCGCAGCCGCGATCTCCAGGTACGTCTTGCCCTGGCAACGCTGCTCGAACTCGCCCGAACGATCGCCCGCGAACACCACGTGGGTATGGCAATCGACGAAGCCCGGCCCGACGAACCCGCCGCGCGCATCGATCTCGATCTCCCCCCGCACGGGCGGTTCGGTGCCGAGCCAGGCGATGCGCCCATCACGAATGCCCACGGCGCCTCTGGCGATCGGCGCGAGCTTCTGCTCCGCGGTGCCTTCGCCCATGCAGGTGAGCACCTCAGAGGCGCCGTGAATCAGCAGTTCGAAGGGCTCCATTCAGTTACCTCCAGCGCGGACGCCGAGCAGTGGCACGTTCCAGGCGACACCGCCTGTGTAGACGCGCCCGACGCCCACCAACAGCTCGATGGATCGAAAGCGGGCGAACAACATGGCCCCGGCGAAGAACACGGTGTCCATCGTGGCGCGAAAGCTCTGCACCACCGAGAGGAATGGCGTGATGCCCAGCCGGGCGGTGTCGCCTTCGGCGGCCGAAATGCTCAAGCCGAAGTCACCACTGATGAACGAGCCTGAAGGCGTGGCGGTGGCGATGCCGAAGTCGGTCGCGCCCCGAACGGCGAGCGCGGGCGCGATGCTCACCGTGCCGAACTGTTTGCGCCACGAGATGCCGCCCATCAGCCCAATCCCGGGGGAGGGGAGAAAGTAGAAGAGCTCGGCCTGCACGCCCGCGTGAAACGCGAAGCCCTGACCGAGCGGCTGCGTGCGTTGGTACTCCAGCGCGACCCCCAGCTCAGGCGGTACGGGTGTGCCGACTTCGCTGTCCACCGTGCCCGCCGCGAGAGAAGTCAGCGCGCTGGCCAGGCGGGGGCCCGATCGCATCGAGAGGCGGTGTTCCGGTTCGTCAGCGTCGAGCGGCTCGTAGCGGATGATGCTCGGCGCAAGCGACGTGGGCGCGCAGGCACCCAGCAGCACCAGCGCGAGCCCACCCGCCGCAAACCTCACACGGTCACGCCGGGGATCTTCACGCCGCGTTCTTTCGCGGCATCGATCGCCTCGTCGTAGCCGGCATCGGCGTGGCGAATGACGCCCATGCCGGGATCCGAAAGCAGGGTGCGCTCGATGCGCCGGGCCGCGGCTTCCGTGCCATCGGCCACGATCACCTGGCCTGCGTGCAGCGAGTACCCGATGCCCACGCCGCCGCCGTGGTGGAACGAGACCCACGAAGCGCCGTTCACCGCGTTGATCATCGCGTTCAAGATCGGCCAGTCGGCGACCGCGTCGGTGCCGTCCTTCATCGCTTCGGTCTCGCGATTGGGGGAAGCGACCGAGCCGCAGTCGAGGTGATCGCGGCCGATCACGATGGGCGCCTTCACCTTGCCGGTGCGCACCAGCTCGTTGAACAGCAGGCCCGCCTTGTGACGCTCGCCGTACCCCAGCCAGCAGATGCGCGCAGGCAGGCCCTGGAACTTCACCTTCTCACCGGCCATCTCCAGCCAGCGCACCATGTGCTTCTTGTGCGGGAAGAGCGCCTTGAGCGCGTCGTCGGTCACCTTGATGTCGGCCGGATCGCCCGAGAGCGCCACCCAGCGGAAGGGGCCTTCGCCGCGGCAGAACATCGGGCGGATGTAGGCGGGCACGAAGCCGGGGAAGTCGTAGGCGTTCTCCACGCCGCCCTTCACCGCGCCAGCGCGCAGGTTGTTGCCGTAGTCGAACACGTGGCAGCCCTGCTCCTTGAAGGCGAGCATCGCGCGCACGTGATCGGCCATCGAGCGGTGCGACAGGTCGACGTACTTCTTCGGATCAGACGTGCGCAGCGCCGCGGCCTGCTCGAGCGTCATGCCCGCGGGGATGTAGCCGGCGAGCAGATCGTGGGCGCTGGTCTGATCGGTGACGAGGTCGGGCTTGAAGCCGCGGCGCACCAGCTCGGGCAGCACCTCGGCGCAGTTGCCCACCACGCCGATGGAACGTGCCTGCTTGTTGTCCTTCGCGGCCTTGACCAGGGCCAACGCTTCATCGAGATCCTTCGCGATCACGTCGAGGTACTTCGTCTCGATGCGCCGCTGCGCGCGGGTGGGATCGACCTCGACCGCCAGCATCACGCCGCCGGCCATGGTGCACGCGAGCGGCTGCGCGCCACCCATGCCGCCCAGGCCACCGGTGAGCACCACGCGGCCCGCCAGATCTTCGGTGCCGAAGTGCGTGCGGCCAGCCTGCACGAAGGTCTCGTAGGTGCCCTGCAGAATTCCCTGCGTGCCGATGTAGATCCACGAGCCGGCCGTCATCTGGCCGTACATCATGAGCCCCTTCTTCTCGAGCTCACGGAAGTGCTCCCAGTTGGCCCATTGGCCCACCAGGTTCGAGTTGGCGATCAACACCCGCGGCGCATCGGCGTGCGATTTGAAGATGCCCACCGGCTTGCCCGACTGAACGAGCAGGGTCTCGTCGTCACCCAGGTTCCGCAAGGCGGCCACGATGCGATCGAAGCTGGGCCAGTCGCGCGCGGCTTTGCCGGTGCCGCCGTAGACCACCAGATCCTGCGGGCGCTCGGCCACGTCGGGATCGAGGTTGTTCATCAGCATTCGCAAGGCGGCTTCTTGAACCCAGCCCTTGCACGACAGTTCGGTTCCGCGCGGCGCGCGCACTTCACGAGGTCCACTCATGGCGGGGAGGTATAGACCAGCGCTCCCACCCTCGGGTAAGGCCCGTTGCATGACGCGGCAGATCGCGCTGGGTGCAGTCATCGCTTTCGCAGTTACCGTCCTCGCACTCTCGGTGTGGGAGCCGAAGGCGCCTGTCGCCGCCGTCGCCCCTCCTCCAGTCGCGGTGGTTCCCCCGATGCCGATGATGGCCAAGCCAGTCAAAAGCGCGACCCTGCGGCCTGACAGCATCGGCCGCTCGATGCGCAGCCTGGCGCTGCAGCCGCTGATGCAGGCGGTCGACGCGGGCGCTCCGGCGCCATGAAGCGGCTGCTCGCGGTGTTGGTCTTCGCGAGCTGCGTGACGGTGCCGCCGACGCTGCCCACCCAGGTGGATGCGGGCGTGGTGATGCCCGCGCCGGTCGATGAGCAAGCGTCCTTGCGCACCGTGGTGCAGCGCTTCGTGCTGGCGGCGGAAGCGGGGCGCTTCGAGGAGGTGCTCTCGCTGTTGGCTCGGCCCCTGCGTGAGCGCTATTCGGTCGAGTTGCTCACGCGCGATTTCGGCACCGATCCCCTCGCGTCGGCGCGGCTCTCGCAGATCAAGTTGAAAGCGACCGGGCCGTTCACCGAAACGAAGGACATCGCCTCAGTCGAGTGGGCCGCAGGCCGCTCACTGCGCCTGGTCCGCGAACCCGAAGGTTGGCGAATCGCAGCGCTCGAGTGACGAGTTCCCTCTCCCTCTGGGAGAGGGTCAGGGTGAGGGCCTTACTTCTGACACTGAGCCGCGAACCGAGCCGAACGCGCCTCGGTCCACGCACCCGCCGCCCCAGCAAAATCCCGAAACAACAACCGCCGAACCTCGCAGCGCTCCTGCTCACTCGAGAAGGTCGAGTCCTTCAGCAGACGATCCTCGATCGCATCCAGACCCTGCGATCCCTTCTCCTGACCCAGCGCGGTATCGAGCACCACGAAGCGCGCCTCGTCACCCATCTCGGCCCACTCCGGAAGGCTGCCGTCGACCCCACGCCCCGGCGATCCCGACCGCGCGAACTGCACCCAATACGAAGCCATCGCCCGCGCCAACTTCACGCGACCCGGCTCGTTTTCCTTCGAGTTGATCCCGAACGGATCGAACTCACTGGCCTCATCGTCGAACACGAAGCCCACCTCGAGGCCATGCGCCGCCCCGAGCAGCTTCGGCAAATTCGCCACGAAGTACTTCGGCTCTTCATCCCAATCGAAGCGGTACGAGAAGACCGGAGTGCCCGTCTTGCGCAGCGCAGCAGCCGGCAGATCCACCCCGATGGCTCGCCACACATCCGCCACCAGGCGCGCGTCGCGCTCGTAGACGACCTCGTCCTTGATGTGAATGCCGAGAAACCGCGTCGTGTACTTCGGGTTCATCAGCATGAAGAGTTTGTACTCATCGCGATTGGTGCCGAGCAGCACCGGCACGTTGGGCGCGCTGGCCAGTGCCTCGACCACGGTCTGCTTCGGCAGCACGTGACCGTCACGGAGCAGGGCGGGTGAGCGGTACATGCCGAAGCCCGCGCCCTTGAAAGGCGAGATGAGCTGCTCGAGCGATCTGCCGCGCAGGTACGTCGCGATCTCCGCTGCACTCATCGCCGCGAGCTTCTGTTTCGCGGCCGCGCGATCGCTCTTCGAGTCGAGCATCAGCTGCGCGAGCAGCACCTCACCCGAGCTGCCTTCCGCACCCGGAACGACGTCGTCGGTGAAGTGCTCCGCTTGATCCATCGTGCGAGAGACGGCCATGCCGCTCTGAATCGCCGCGCGGTGAAACAAGCCCTTCGCCAGCGGAGAGACCAGCAGGCTGAACACGTTGAACCCGCCCGCCGACTCACCGAACACCGTCACGTTGCCGGGATCGCCTCCGAAGGCCGCCGCGTTGGCCTTCACCCAACGAAGCGACTCGATGAGATCGAGCGTGCCGAAGTTGCCGCTGGCGTCTTCGGGCGAGTCGCTCGCAGCGGACAACGCAGGGTGATGGAACCAGCCCAGCACGCCGAGCCGGTAGTTCACGTTGATCACCACCACGCCGTGCTTGATCGCCAGGTTGCGCGCGAAGCCGTAGACGTTGGCGGTGCCGATGGTGTTGCCGCCTCCGTGGATCCACACCATCACGGGCCGGCGTTCGGTGGCGGCCTGCTCCGGGGTGAAGGCGGGCGCGTAGACGTTGAGCGTCAGGCAGTCTTCGGAGCCCGCGACGTCGCCTGACTCTTGACTGGCGGCCGCGAGTGGACCGTTGAGCTGCGGGCAGAGCGGGCCGTACTTCACGGCTTCGCGTACGCCTTGCCAGGGCTTTGCGGCGTGCGGCGCCTTCCAGCGTGCCGGCGGGTCAGCGTACGGAATGCCCAGCCATGCCTGCGTGCCTTGCGGCTCGGTGAAGCCGGTCACGTCGCCCTGCACGAGGTGACGCAGCGTCCCTTGTTCGGCGACGCCGCGGACTTCGGCCCAGGGTTGGATCTTTTGCGTCGAGGCGCAGCCGATGAGAACGAACGAGAACAACCGGAGAAAGCGCATGGCGTTCTCTAACTCAGCGCGCACTGACACGTGCAAGTGAACTCACCAGTAAGTCGCACCGGCCGCGATCACGAAGGCGGTCGAGCCATCGACGCGCAACTCGCCCCGCGTGGAAATCAGGCCGAACCCCGTGGGACCTTTTCCCAGCCGAGCCACCAACTCGAGTGAGGTGACCGGCCGCACAATCGAGCCCGCCTCGACCCCCATCCCCACGCCTCCTCCGATCGCCAACCAGTCCAGTAACGAGCGCAAGAAGCGCAGCGCCAGCCGCCCGGAGAACGAGATCTGTTCGCGAAAGACGGCCCCGGCTTCGACCACCAACTGATTGGGGCCAAAGCCGGGCGCGTCATCACCGGTCAAGCGCAGCACCCAGGGAAGAAAGAGCGCGACGCCGATGGGCTCGGAGCTGCTCAAGACCACCCCGACATGAGGTGGAAGCGTGATGATCGACCCTGGTTCGAGACGCGGTGAAGCGCCCGTGAGGAGCGCCAGACACAAGCCGATCACTTCAGGAACTCGCCCAGCCGGCCCGCGAGCCCGAGGTGAGAGGCCGCCGCCTCGAGCATCTTCTTCTCCTTCGAGTCGACCTTGCCGTCGGCCATCGCGACCTGCACGAGCTCCTTCATGAACGACTCGGCTTCCGACGAGCCCTTCACGATCAGCTTCTCGAACAACGACCCCGCAGGTGCGTTGAGCGCGAGCTCGATGTTGGCCCACGGAATGCCCCAGCGATCCGAGGCCATCTTGAGCATCTTGCGTTCGCTCTCATCGACCACGCCATCCGCCATGGCCATGGTGGCCATCAGGTAGACGAGGCGTTCACGCTCTTCGCGATCGGGCACCTTCGCCGCCGCCGGGGCTGCACGCGAGGTGGCCGGCTGGCCGCCCTTCGAGCGCCACCACTCCCAGCTCCCGAAGTCCTTCATCACCCAGTCCTTCTCACCGCTGCTCAACAGCGTGCCGCAGAACTCGCAGCTGGGCTGGCCGTTGTCCGTCAGCGGAGCAGCACACTGCGGGCAGCGGTTGGTCGACATGCCGTTGTCCGCCGACGACTTCGCACCGGCCGCGCGCTCGAGGAGCATCACGTAGCGCTGCGGCTGGCTGGGCAGGGCAGGGGGCTTTCCACCCGCGGGCCCGATGCCGATCTTCGCGCTCCACTTGATCTCCACCGCGGCGATGTCCTTGCCGTCGGCCTGGGTGAGCTGCTGGGCGTTGACGGCGCCGACCGCGCACTCCACGAAGAACTTCTGCTTTCCCTGTTTGGTGAGGTGCTCGATGCCTCCCTTCACCTCTTCGGCGAAACCAGACGTGGCGACCTTCGCGAGCCGGCCCGCATCGGCCAGCGACTGCGACTCGACCCACTTCCAGAAGATGAGCGACGCACGATCTTCCAGCGTCTCCGTGGTGAGCGAAGGGTCGTTCTGACGCGCCTTCACCAGGCCATCGGGCGTCATGGGGTGCGGCTGGAACTGGCTGCCCTGGGTGATCTCCGCGAGCACCCAGTCGTAGTTGCCGCTGTTGACGATCGCGCCGCAGAACTCGCAGGTGTTCGCCGCCCCGCCTTCGAAGGGCGCGCCGCAGTTGGGGCACTTGCCCTGGCTGACGTCGCCTTCGACCTTGGTGACCGCGCCCGGCTTCCGCAGGAACGTCCACACCTCGATGAACTGCTCGGGCTTCTTCTTCCGGGCCGCGGCCAGCGCCTGTTCGTCGGTCGCGTTCGCCGGCGCTTCGGCATCACAGACCTGCGCGGTGACGCGGATGTGCACGGAGTCGTACGACTCGTTCTGCTCGAGCCCGATGATCTGCAGATCGAGCACTGTGGGATCGGCGATGGCGTCGCGCACGCCCAGCAGGTCCATCAACTTGAGCTGCGTCACCAGGCGCTGAAAGGTCGCGTCAGACAGGTACTTCCGCACCGGCTCGAGGTTGCGCTTGAACCAGGCGTCCTGCAGCTCGAGGAACTCGCGCTTGGTGCGATCGAAGAACTTCATCAGATCGAACTGCGGATCCTTCGCTTTGAGCGCGTTGACCCAACCGTCGACCGACGCGGCGCTGACGTTGGTGCGGCGTTCGGTCTCGGCCTTGTCGATCGCCTTGCGCGTCGAGGTATCGCCGTCTTGCGAGCGGCGCCAGAAGTAGAAGCCCAGGCCGACCAGGAGGGCGACCGGAATGCCAACCTTGGGGTTCTGGATGATCAGCCACACCAGGATGTCGACGATGAAGCTCGCGTCGCCACCGCCCGAATCAGAGTCCGAGTTGCCTGAGTTGAAGCTCTCGCCACCGCCAATGCGGGCGAAAGCCGCCGTCGCGAACAGCACGACGAAGGACAGGACGAAGGCCGGGAGTCGAGCTATCCACCAACGGGCGCGCATCAGCATGAGTGCGGCGGAACCTACTGAAATGGAGTCCACCCGATGTCCGAATTCATCATCACCTCACACGGCCCGTTCGAGCAGTGGACCATCAACGGGGAGGCCCGGAGAAACGCGCTCTCCCGCGCGATGGTGACGGAGCTCGCGGCGAACGTGGCTCGCGTCTCCGCTGATCGCAGCGTGCGGGTGGTGGTGCTGACTGGCGCTGGCGACAAGGCCTTCTGCGCAGGTGCGGATCTCAAGGAGCGCACCACCATGTCGCCGCCCGAGGTGTCTGCGTTTCTCACCTCGATGCGGAAGATCTTCCGGTCGCTCGAGCTGTCCGACTGCGTGTTCATCGCCTTTCTCAACGGAGCGGCGTTCGGCGGTGGCACCGAGCTGTCGTTGTGCTGCGACCTGCGGGTGATCGCGGCCAGCGCCGAGATGGGCCTGACCGAAGTGAAGCTGGGCATCATTCCCGGTGCAGGCGGCACGCAGCGGCTGCCCCGGCTGGTGGGGAAGGGTGTCGCCAAAGAACTCATCCTCACCGGTCGCCGCGTCCCTGCAGCCGAAGCGGTGGCACTCGGTCTCGC
>JANODF010000123.1:0-4059 GCA_031412555.1 Archangium sp.
GCTTGGCCTGCTCTTACGGTGTATCGGTGGCCTGATGTTCTTGGCTGCCCTTTGCCGCTGCCTAAACCTCTCCCTGCGCGCGGGGGTAGTGTTGGGCCGGCGGGACCGGGTGTGGGGCTGACCTGGTTGCCAAGAGGGCCCCTCACCCCGACCCCGCGTTCGCAGGGAGAGGGAGACACGCGGTCAGCCTGCTGAGCCGAGGACCTCGACGAGCTTCTCGCGGTTGCGCTCGAGGAACAGCGCATTGAACGCCACCACCGGGAACACCAGGCCCATCAGCAAGCCACCGATGCCCAGCAACACGGGGATCTCCCAACCCGGGAGAAACGCCTTCACCCCGAACGTGACGCCGTAGAGCAACCCGCCCGCGGTCAGCAGCGTGCCGAACATCATCATCACCACCACCAGCGGCGGCTGAGAGGCGCGCAGGCCATTCTTCCGCAGCGGCCGCGGCTGCCAGATGCTGGCGAACTGGCCCACCATCGCGAGGATCAGGAACACGCACGCGTAGAGCATCACGCCGGTGACCAGCTCCTTCACGTCGCGGTGGCCGGTGAGCGCGAGCAGCACCGCCAGCAGCCCCGCCTGAAGGCCCTGCCACGCCGCGAAGCCCAGCAGCTTTCCGCGCAGCATCGACTGCGGATCCAGCGGGAGCAGGAAGAGCACCTTCATGCCGTGGCGATCGAGCCCGAACTGGTTGAACAGCAGGTTGGTGCCCGCGAGCGCCGCGTAACCGAACGCGATCGGCGCAGTCCACCCGCGGCCGGGAATGAGCTCGGCCATCGGCCCGCGGATCAACACGATGGTGATGAGCGGCATCACCAGCCCGAAGCGGCCCGGCAGGCTCTGCGAGAGCGACTCCCAGGTGAGGCGCGCGATGCCCCACGACTGGGTCTTGAACGTCCACAACTTCGCGGGCGGCCCCGTGTTCGTGTCGAGCGTCATCGGCTTTTCCCGAACCACGAACTGGTAGGCGAGCACCCCGATCACCATCACTGCGGCCGTCGGCGCGAAGACCGACCAGAGAATCGCCGTGACGTGGAGTGTGCCGTGGCCCACCAGTTCGTGCGCCGCTTCGAGAATCGCGCGCGCAGGCAACCAGCGTGTCCACACCTCGAGGCGCTCCGTCCACGTGGCGATCGACTGACTGTCGGCCCGCTTCGCGAGCAAAGGAAGCAGCGAGGGCAGCGTGATCGCCGCCACCGGAAGGAAGATGAACATCGCCCGCAGTCGGCGCGACAACCGCTGCGCGATGCTGCCGGCGAGCTGCTGCAACGAGAGCAACGCGAGCGCGTGCGTGACGAACAAGAGGAGGAAGAGCGGAGTGGCCACCGGTGCGCCGACACAGGCGCCGAGACACGCGACGGCGAGGGCGCACAGCTCGATCAAGGTGATCGCCTCACCGGCACCTGCAAACAGCTCCGCGCCGAACAGCGTGCGGTCGCGTATCGGGAAGACGCGCAACGTCTCCCAGGGCAACTGACGTGAGCCGCTGGAGATGCCGCCGAGAAAGCCCGCCAGCACGGTGAGCAGCGTGAAGCTGAAGGCGCTCAGCGCGATGGATTGCCCTGGATCCCCTTGCTCGAGCTGCGCGCCCACGAAGTAGCCAGCGGCGCCCAGGCCCACCATCAAGGGGAGCACCGAGGTCAGGCCGATGAGCGCGATGAAGAACATCAGCGCCCACAAGCCCGTGGTGCCCAGCTGCTTGCGCATCCGGTTCCACGTGCTTTGCAGGTGCACC
This sequence comes from Archangium sp., assembly GCA_031412555.1. GTDB lineage: Bacteria > Myxococcota > Myxococcia > Myxococcales > Myxococcaceae > Archangium_A. The sequence continues at coordinate 1,742 of JANODF010000123.1, forward strand.
ACCGCGAGCGCGCGAAACGGGCTCACAGCCACGAGAGGCCCCCGCGCGGCGCACCACCGACGAGGTTGACGAAGAGCGACTCCAGCGACTCGCCGCCCTGGCGCAGCTCATCGAAGGTGCCAAAGCCTTTGATCTTCCCCTCATCGATGATCGCGATGAGCGGGCACAACTTCTCCACCACCTCGAGGATGTGGCTGGTGAGCACCAGCGTCACGCCCTTCTGCTGCAGCGCGAGCAGGATGTCCTTGATGGTGCGATTGGTGATCGCGTCGATGCCTTCGAAAGGCTCGTCGAGGAAGAGCAGCTTCGGCCCGTGAATGAGCGCCGCGCAGAGGGCCAGCTTCTTCTTCATGCCGAAGCTGTAGTCGGCCACCAGGGTGCGCGTGCCGGGTTTGAGATCGAGCGTGTCGAACAGCTCCTGACCACGTTTGTCGATCTCGGCGTCTTCGAGGCCGTACATGCGCCCCACGAAGTGCAGGTACTGAGCGCCGGTGAGCAGCTCGAGCAGGGCCATGTCTTCGGGCATCACGCCCATCAAGCGGCGCGCGGCCAACGAGTCGGTGCGCAGATCGTGACCGAGCACGGTGATGGTGCCTGAGGTGGGCTCCACCAGCGAGGTGGCCATCTTGAGCGTGGTCGACTTGCCCGCGCCGTTGCGCCCGACCAGGCCGAGGAACGAGCCCGGTTCGATCGACAGCGTCAGATCATCCACTGCCACCTTGTCGCCGAAGCGTTTGGTGACACCCTTGAGTTCCAGCGCCGGAGCCATCGTCACGTCACCCGATGATCATGTCTTCGCGCTCCATGCGCCCTTCGGCGAAACGCGAGAGCGTGAAGCGCTCGAACAGCTCGTCTGACTCACCGGTGGCCATCCACTTCGCCATGCGTTCGGCCACGGCGGGGGCCATCATGAAACCGTGGCCGACGAAGCCGCTCATCTGCAGCAGGTTCTCCAGCTTCGGCGTCTTGCCCAGGATCGGTGAGTTGTCGGGCGTCACGTCGTATGGGCCCGACCACTGCCGCAAGATCTTCACCCGGCCCGTCTGGGGGAGTTGTTCGGTGAGCGCCTGGGCGTACCGGGTCAAGAACCGCGAGGTCGAGCCCAGGTTGAGCGCCGCGCCTTCTTTGGGGTCGCCCATGCCGCCGACGATCTCGCCGCGCATCGACTGCGAGAAGTAGAGGCCCGAGTCGAGCACCGAGACGAGCGGCCCCAGGAACGGCTTGAGCGGCTCTGAGCTGCAGATCTCATGGCGGTGCGGCTCATTGGGCAGATGCACGCCGGCGAGCCTGGCGATCTCCGGGCTCCACGCGCCCGCGGCGAGCACCACGGTCTCGCAGGCGATCTCACCGCGATCGGTGATCACCTTGGTGATCTTCCCTGAGCTCAGCTCGAAGCCCTTCACGTCGGTGAAGGTCTCCACCTGCACGCCGCGTTTTTGCGCCTGCTGGGCGTAGCCCCACATGAAGGGCCAGGGGAAGATCACCGCGTCTTTCGGGTTCCACGCGGCCGCCTTCACGCCCTTCATGGTGAGCTGCGGCACGATCTCGCGCGCTGCGTCGGGGGTGAGGATCTGCGTGGGCACACCGTGCTGGTTGTGCAGCGCCGCGCCGCGTTCGATCTTCTTCACCACCTCGTCTGACTTGGCCAGGAAGAGGTAGCCGCCTTGGCGGAACCAGACGTTGATGCTCATGTCGCGCGCGAAGCGCTTCATCAGCTCGATGCTGCGTTGGGCCAGCGAGATGAGCGTGGGCGTGCCCCACTGCGCGCGAATGCCACCGCCGTTGCGGCCCGAAGCGCCGGCGCAGAGGTAACCCTTCTCGATCACCACCACGTCGGTCTCGCCCTGCTCGGTGAGGTTCCACGCGAGCGAAAGGCCCATGATGCCGCCGCCGATGATCACGATCTTCGCCTTCGACTTCACCGGCGCCGTCGATCGAAGCGCGTCGGGGCCCAGCTCGATGCCCGAAGGAACGCCACCCGAAGGCGCGCGCTCGGGGTCGAAAGACGCGCTCGCCCAGTAGCTGTACTCGGTGGGAAAGAGCGGGGGCCGCGGCGTGAAGGGCATCAGCTGCGCGGGCGTGGGCTTCCTGGGCGACTTCTCCTCGAGCAGGCGCGCGACCGCGTTGAGGCACTGCTTGCCCTGGCACATGCCGGTGCCGAACCCGGTGAAGCGCTTGACCGACTCGATGTCGCAGAAACCCTTCGAGATCGCGTGCTCGACCTCGGTGGCCGTGACGTCCTCACCGGGGCACAGCAGTGACTTACTCATAGTGCGGCACTCGCCAGACAATCACCCGCCGCCAGACCCTGCTCAGCC
>JANODF010000124.1:0-10308 GCA_031412555.1 Archangium sp.
ACGAAAGAGCCAACCCCCCTTTACCCCAGCGCGTTCCCGAACATGAAGGCGAACACCAGGGGGCCGAAGAGGATCATGAACACCGTGGGGAAGATGCACGCCGCCAGCGGGAAGAGCATCTTCACCGGCGCTTCGTTGGCCAGCTTCTCGGCGCGCTGAGTGCGCTCGATGCGCAGCTGGGTCGACTGAATGCGCAGGACCTTGCCGAGGCTGGTGCCCATCTTGTCGGCCTGGATGAGCGCCGTGACGAACTGGCTCAAGGCCGGCAGATCGACGCGGGCGATCATGCCCTTGAGCGCCTCTTCACGGGTCTTGCCCATCTTCAGCTGCTTGAGCACCAGGGCCAGCTCTTCACGCAGCGGGCCTGCCTTGCCCTTTTCCACGACCTTGGCGAGCGCGGCGGTGAAGTCGAGGCCGGCCTCCACCGAGAGCGTGAGCAGGTCGAGGTTGAAGGGCAGCGCGCGGCTGATCTGCAGGTGGCGCTTGCTGACCTGATCGTTGACCCACATCAGCGGGTAGAAGAGGCCGATCAACGCGACGACCAGCGACCAGGCCAGGTTGAAGTCGATGGTGTTCATCAGCACGAGCCCGAACACCAGGCCGACGACGAAGCCGATCTCCTGCAACGCCATGATGTCTTCGGGCTTGTACGTCTTGGGCTCACCGGCCTTGATCAGGCTGCGGCGCATCTTGTCTTCGTAGCCCGGCCACATGAACCGCCGGTTGATGACGCCCAGCTTGCGCACCACCACCGAGCCTGCGCCCGCGACACCGCCGGCCGACTCTTCTTTCACTTCGACCAGGAACGGCGAGACGACGTTCGACACGCCGAGACCCGCCATGCCCGCAGCGCCGGCGAACAGCACCGCCGCGATACCCATCAGCACTGTGACCCAGACTTCAGCACCCATCGTCGCTCCTCAAATGTCGATGTTCGTGATGCGACGGATGATGAGCACGCCCATGATCTCCATGAGCATGATCGTGAAGACGAGCACGTAGCCGAAGATGTGATCGAGCATCGGCTGCATCAGGTCGGGGCGCATGTAGTTGAGCACCACGCCGAGGATGAGCGGCATCGCCGACACCACCCAGCCCTGCAGCTTGCCCTGCGCGGTGAGCGCGTCGATCTTGCCCTCGAGGCGGAACCGCTCGCGGATGGTGGTCGACAACGTCTCGTACATCTCGGCCATGTTGCCGCCGAGCTGCCGGCTGATGTTGGTGGCCGTGGAGACGAGCTCCAGGTCGTCGCTGCCCACCCGCTTGCTCATGTTGTTGAGTGCTTCTTCGACGGGCACGCCCAGCTTGGCCTCTTTGACGAACAGGCCGAACTCCTGCTGCAGCGGCGGCATGGAGTCTTTGCTGATCTGCTCGATGGCCTGCTGGAAGGTGAGGCCGGCCTTGAAGGCGTTGGCCATGGCCTGCAGCGCGTCGACCAGCTGGGTGTTGAACTTCTTGATGCGCTTCACCCGGTAGTGCTTGACCATCATCATCGGCAGGAAGAAGCCGAAGATGAAGGCGCCGATGGCCACCAGCGGGTTGATCACCAGGTAGCTGAAGCCACCCAGCACGATCATCGAGGCGATGTTGAGCACCAGCATCTGCCGCGGGTCGATGAACAGGAACATGTCGCTCAAGTCGTTCATCGACTTGACGATGTAGCGCTCCTGGTAGGTCTCGTAGGCCTTGCCCAGCACGCCCATGACGACGAGCGTGAGGAAGAACGTTCCTCCGCCCAACAGCAGACTGGCGATCGCGGCGAACATGGTGGTCGCTTATTCCGGAGCGGCAGCGCCGCCGCGGGTGTCGCTGGCCGCAGCGCCGCGGATGACCTGAATGGTGTTGAAACGCTTCTGCTGCAGCACCTTGGTGCGTTCACCCGAGAGCAGGGTCGAGATGGTGGCGCGGCCGCGCTCCTCGAGCACGTCGATGTCTTCTTCGTTGCGCAGCGAGAGGGTCAGGTTGCCCAGCTCCTGGCTGAGCACGAGGATCTCGGCCTCTTCCGGAATGACCAGCAGCGACACGTGACCATACGCACGCTCGTTCTCGGGAATGAGGTTGATGTTGGTGGTGCCGGTGATCTTACCTGTGGCCAGGATGATCACGTTCTGCAGCAGCGTGACGGCGACCTGCTCGTTGGTCGCGGGGTCCTTGAAGGTGCCGATGATGTCGACGTGATCGTTGGGGCGCACCCAGCCGCCGACGGCGGTGGTCGACTTCGCCTCGATGGTGATCGCGCGAGCCTTCTTCTGCACCTTGGTCGACAGGCGCTCGGCCGCCTTGGTGGTCTCGAACTGGCTCCACAGGAGCGGGTCACCGGCCTGCAACGCCACCAGCACCTTCTGGTTGACGATGTAGCTGGCCGAGTCGGGCTTGACGACCGACGAGGTCACGAACTGCTCGGGGATCGAGCGCTGGCTGATCATCTCCATGGTGACCACCGTGCCCTCGGAGATGTCGACCGCGGAGACGACGACCGGCACGAGGTTCCAACCCTTGCGCACGTCATTTTTCTGCTTCTGGATGGCGCTGAACGACACACCGAAGCCAATGACGAAGAGGACGATGGCAACGATGAGTGGGGCTTTTCCCTTGAGCATGCGTTCAGGTCTCCTGGATGCGACAAATTGCCGTACGCGACCAAAAAGGCGCGAAAAGTCAGACGGATACTAGCAGCAGCCGACTCGCCCCTGTCAAAGGGTTCAGCTCACGGAAAAGGCAGGCTGAGCGAGTAGAGGTAGGTGTCGTAGTGAACCTGGTACGCGTACAGGAACATCTCGATCAGGCTCATCGGCGGCCGGGTGCTCGAAGTTGACACCCGCGGCCCCGGAATGATCCGCACCGTCGAGCTGAGGACGAGGGCGACGATCACCAGCCAGTTGATCATCGAGTACTCGAGCATCGCCTGACCCCTCGACTTCGCTCGGCGGCGCAGCGTCACTCTGGATTTCTTCGGCGTGGCCACGAACCGCAGTCTGTCACGAAACAGAAGGCCGCTGACCAGCAGGCCGCATGCCTGTCACCTCGTGGGCTCAGTAGGCCTGCGCCGGAGCCGCTTCGACAGGCCTGGGCTTGGAGGCGTCTTCGAGGTCGACCTTCTGCTCCGAGGCCGAACGCTTCTCGGCCGGAGCGGGCGCGCGCTGCATGCGCTTGCGGCGATCCTCCACGGCCCTGGCGGCGGCGGTGGTGGGGAACTCGCTGACCAGCGAGTCACAGAACGGGTCGGCGCGTTCAGCTTCGCCCAGCGCTTCATAGGCATCACAGATGCGCTTGAGGGCCTCGACACGCTCAGAGCCGACGGCACCATTCTGGAGCACCTGGGCGAGCAACCGGATCTCGGAGACGCGGTCACCCCGGCTCGAAGCCACGCGCGCCGATTCGAGCGACCGGGTGCGGGACTCGGCGGCCTGGCGCTGGGCGAACTTCGAATCACTGTCCACCCGAAGCGAGTCGGACTTCTCGAGGGCCGCGTCGTCTGACTCGGTGGCCAACGAGCCGGTGTCGCCCAGCTGCGGGCGGATCCCATACCCCCCCTTGGGCGCCGACTTCTTCGAAGGAGGCGCCGAAGAGGTCGACGGCATCACCGGCGCCGCCGGGGCCGGAGCGGGCGCCGCATCGGAGGGACGCTCCTCTTCCGACTTCATGCGTTGTTTGGCCTCGGCCTTCTGCTTCTCTTCCGGCGCCTTCACCACCACCGGAGCGGGCTTGGGCGAAGGCACCCCGCCCGTGATCCCCGCAGGCGCGCCTTCATTCGACGGCCCCGAGCCCAGGCCGTACCCCAGCTTGTCCTGCGCGGGGGGCGGCGGTGGCGCCATCACTTCTTTCATCGGCTCCTTGAGCGCACCGCGCTGGGCCGCGTTCGAATAGTCGTCGCGGTACACCTGCTGATCGTTGTTCGCGATGGGCTCCATCTTCGCGGTGCGCCGGGTGGCCGACTGGGGCGCATCTTTCTTCGGCTCGGGGCTCCAGACCTCGGCGCGTTTTCCGCCCGCTTCGCGCTGAAGATCGAGGTCCGCGTTCTTCTTGCCGTCTTTGGCCGCCAGCACGTTGTACGAGCGCTCGTCTTCCATCGGCTCGGCCGAGGGGGGCTCCGGTGCGGCGGCAGCGACGGGCGCGGGCAGGTCCTGGGGCAGGAGGTTGTTCTGCTCCTGGGCCTTGTTCTCGGCGCGGGCCCGATCTTCGACCATGCCCTGGGCGACGATCGACGCGGGGCTGGTGTCGAACTCTTCGTTCGCGCGGAAGCCGATCACCCCGACGGTGGCCAACGCGGCGAGCGAGGCGAGCGGCATCAAGACGCGCTTCCAGAAAGACGGGGCCGACTTCGTGCTGTTCCGCTGGGCGGCTTGCTCGGCGTAGGCCAGCAGCGAATCGAGGCCGGCCTCGGGCGCCGCTTGCATGGGCAGCTGGGCCATGGTGGCGCGCACTCCGCGGATCTCGGAGAGCGACGCAGAGCACCGCTGGCAGCCACGCACGTGCGCGTCGACCGCTTCGGCCTCGTGCTGTGGAAGTTCGCCGTAAGCGAACTCGAGGAGCTTGTCCTCGTATTGGTGCGCCGCGCTCTTCATGACCTCAGGCCACTGTCCTTCCGTCTACGTCTGCGGTTTCCCCATCGACGCCCAGCTCGGCGAGCCGCTTTCGCAGCCCTTCGAGCGCGTACCTCATTCGACTCTTCACGGTGTTCTCGTTGACGCCCGTGACCTCTGCGATCTCCTTGAAGCCGATGCCCTGACACTCGCGTAGCAGGAAGACCTCCCGCTGCTCCGTGGGAAGGCTCTCCAACGCCTTCTCGATCATCGGGCGAATTCGCACGTTGTGCGCCGCCCGGTCTGGCGTGGATGCGTTCTCGTCTGCCACGAGATCGCCCACCGAGCGGCCGTCAGACGCGTCGTGCGACGCCGGAGCGTCGAGCGAATCGGTCTTCCGGAAGCTCTCTTTCCGCGCGCTGTCCACGCAGAGATTCCTCGCGATCGTATAAACCCAGGTGGTGAATTTGGCCTTGGGTTGCCACTCGCTGCTGTTGCGCACCACCTTGAGCCAGGTCTCCTGAAGCACGTCTTCGGCCCTCTGCCGATGACCGACAAACCGGAGAATGAAGTTGTAGACCGGCCCCCGGTGGCGCTGGACGAGCGTTGAAAACGCCCTCGCGTCACCGGACTTGAAAGCGAGCATGAGTTGCTCGTCCGAAGTCGCAGGTCCCAACCGTGTCCTCGTTCTGTCACTCCCATTGAACGCATGGGGCGCGTCAGTGATCTACCGCCGGCGCTTTTGCCGGTAAGCCGCGAAAATGACAGGCAAAGCGATGGCTGTCACCACGATCCCTTGCGCCAGAAGAGCAGGAGGCAGGGGCCGCTGAAGGTGGATGAACAGGCTGCGACCCAATCCCAGTCCCAGCAAAACGCCGGTGCCCGAGCGCCAGAGGTTGCTGAAGCGGTGGGGTTGGAAGCGCCCCAGCGCCCAATCGAAGGTCGCCGGGAGCACCAGCGCGATGCACACCGGTAGATCGAGCGGGTGATCGAGGGGGGCCCGCACCGCGATCTGCACGGCGATGGCCGCGAACATCACCGGGTAGGTGCCCAGGCAGCGGGCGCAGAGATGCAGCGACCCGAAGCGGTAACAGCGGTCGAGCTCATCGGGCGGGTGATGGCTGAGCCAGAACATCAGCGCCCCTCGAAGACGAAGCAGGCGCTGCGCTGGGTCTCCCCCGTGAGGCGCGGGTCTTTGGAGCGGCAGCGATCGATCGCGTGCGAGCAGCGCGGGTGAAAGCTGCAGCCGGTGGAAGCAGAAGCGGCCTCGGCGCCTTCGACGATTTTCTGCCGGCTCTCCACCAGCAGCCGCGTGTACGGGTGGAGCGGCCGCTCGAGCACGTCGGCGACCGAGCCGCTCTCCACGATGCGCCCGGCGAACATCACCGCCACGCGTGAACACAGGTGCGCCACCACGTCGAGATCGTGGGTGATCACCAGCAGCGCCCGTTGCTGCGTCAGCGCGTTGAGCAGGTTGAGCACCTGCGCTTGCACGCTCACGTCGAGCGCGGACACCGGCTCGTCGAGCAACAACAGCTCCGGCTCGAGGGCGAGCGCGCGGGCCAGGTTCACCCGCTGCCGCTGCCCCACCGAGAGCTCGCGGGGCAAGCGGGTGAGCAACTCGGCGCTCAGCTGCACCTGCTCGAGCAGCGCGCTCAAGACGGCGTCATCGACCTTGCGATCGTGAATGACGAACGGTTCGGCGAGCACCTCTCGAATGCGCATGCGCGGGTTGAGCGCCGCGCCCACGTCTTGAAACACCGGTTGAAAGCGGCGGCGCAGTGCGGGCTTCGCGCCCTGCATCGGCTGGCCATCGAAGGTCACGCTGCCGCCCTCGAGCCGCTCCAGACCGAGCAGCGCGCGGGCGAGCGACGACTTGCCGCTGCCGGATTCTCCGATGAGGCCCACACGATCGCCTGACCCGACGTTCAAGCTCACGCCCCGCACCGCGTCGATTCGCCGGCCGCCCACGCGGTAGCTGACCTGCACGTCTTTGGCCTCGAGCAGCGCGCTCACGGGTTCACCAGATGGCAGGCCGCGCCCGTGAGCAACGCAGGCCGCTCGACCCGGCAGCGATCGAAGACGAGCGGGCATCGCGGGTGAAAGCGGCAGCCGGGGATCACTTCACTGGCCAGCGGCACCGAGCCCGGCAGCGCGGGCAACGGGGCACCGGGCTTCGAGCCCGCGGGGTTCGAGCGCAACAACCCAGTGGTGTACGGATGTCGCGGCGACTCCAGCACCTGCTCGGTGAGGCCGTGTTCGACCACCCGGCCCGCGTACATCACGGTCACTTCGTCGCTCGCCCCCCGCACCGCATGGAGATCGTGCGTGATGAGCCACACCGCGAGCGCTCGTTCGCGGGCGAGTCGACGCAGCAACGAGAGGATCACCCCGCGCATCGAGGCATCGAGCGCGGTGGTGGGCTCATCGGCGATCAACACCTCGGGCGACGCCGCCAACGCACACGCGATCGACACGCGCTGACGCTGACCGCCCGAGAGCTGGTGGGGGTACATGCGCAGGCGATCTTCACCCGCGGGAATGCCGACTTCTTCGAGCAGCGCCACGGCGAGTGAGCGGAGATCGCCGCGCGCCCCGTGCACCCGGAGCGTCTCCATCAACTGCGCGCCCACCGAGAGCACGGGGTTGAGTGCGCTCAGCGGCTCCTGCAGCACCATCGCGAGGCCCTTGCGTCGCAGCGGTAGCGCGCCAGTCAACAACTCGACCCCGCCTTTCGAAGCACTCCCGCGCGTGGTGGCGCCATCAGGAAGCAGACCCAACACGGCGAGCGCCGAGAGCGTCTTGCCGCTCCCCGATTCACCGACCACGGCGTGCACCCTGCCCGCCTGCAGCTCGAGTGAAAAATCATCGACCAGCGCGTGCCCGTCGAGCACCACGCCCAGGCCCTTCACCGACAGCGACCGCTTCACTTCTTCTGGCCCAGCGCCGCGAGGATCTCCTCCTCGGTCACCAGACCGCGGGCGAGCAGGGCGCGGGTGAGCCCGACCACCAGCTTCGAAGGCATGAGGTGGTCGAGCGCGCCCGTCCACGGGGAGGGGCCATTCGACTTCGCCTCCTGGGGCGCGTCGGTGCGCAACCAATCGGGCAGCGCCTCTCCGTTGGCCGACGCATCGGGCACCGGAGGCGCGAGCGGTTCGTGCTCCGGCATCGTCGATTGCGGGGGCGGGATCGCCAGCGCGCTCAACGACGAGCGGCTCGAGGTGAACGGCGCATCGGACATCGTGGGCACCACGAGCCCCGGCGCCGAATCGCGGAAGAAGGGCGTGTCCACCACGGGCCCGGTGCCTTCGCGGAGGAGCAGATCGCCCATCGGACCACTGCCCTCCTGAAAGAGCATGTCGAGCAAGGGCCCCGTGCCTTCGCGAATGCCCATCAGCACCGGACCCGAGCCTTCGGCGATCTCCGCGACCTCGGGCGGATCGGGCACGGGCGAGACGATCGCTGGAATCTCCCTGGTCACCGCGCCCAGCGGCATGGTCACGTTCTTCACCGGCGAGTTGAGAACGTCTTCGGGCGGCCGCGCGGCGATGCCGGTGCGGGCAGATTCGAGGTTGAGGTCGCCAAACAGATCTTCCGCGCGAGGGCCCGCCGAGCTGGGCGCAGCGGGTGAAGGCCGGGGCACGGCGTGGAGCGGCGCGATGAGGGGCACCGGAGAAGGGCTGGATTCGGAGCCGGTGAGCTGCAGCTCTTCGACGGGCTCGAGATCGAGGGAGCCGAAGAGATCGTCGGCGGTGGGAAACGGAGAAATCGCCGGGGGCACGCTCGCGTCGTCGTCGCTGACGATGGGCGAGAAGATCCCCGAGAGCGTGGCGTGCAGCGCGTCAATCTCGTCACCACCTGCGACGTGCACATGCACCCGGGTCCACTGTTGCTCGAGCACCGCGAGCACCTCGATGTTGGCGAGGTCGGCCATGGCGATCGACAGCTCGGTGCCGTCCGACTTCAGGGGCACCAGGCGGAACTGCCGCTGCAGGTCGAGCGGCACCAGGTCGAGCACGGCCTGGGGCAGCTGCGGCAGATCGACGTAGGGCAGCTGGTACTGCTCGGCCAGGGCACGGGCGAGCTGCACCGAGCTCAGCTTGCCGTTGGCGACGAGCAGATCGCCCAGGCGGCTGGGTTCGCCGGCGCTCTGATCTGCGAGCGCAGCGGCGACGTCAGGGCCGCTCACGGCCCCGGAGGTCACGAGGATCTCGCCCAACTTCTTCTTCGTCACTGCCCAGGACCCTCGGGTACTTCTGAAGCGTCAGCGTTTGACCTTGGCGAGGTATTCCTCGCGCGTGAAGACACCCTTCTCGATCATCAGCTCGACCATGCCCTTGAGCGCGGTGACCTCTTTGCGCTGCGCTTCTTCGATGGTGCGAAGCGTCTCGGAAGGCGTCTTGGGCCGCGGAGCCGCGGGGGCTTCCTGCGTGGGGGCCCGGGTCAAGGGCGCCGCGGTGGGCGGCATGCGGATCGCGGCGGCAGCGCTGGTGGTGCGGCGCTCAGGGGCCTTCACGTCATCGACGTTCTTGATGAGCGTGTGGCCCTGCGAGTCGACCAGCTTGAAGCCGTCATCGCCCTCCGCGCCCATCTCGGCTTCACCGTCGTAGAACCGCGCGAACGACTTGGCGATCGCCTGCCGGCCCGCGAGCTGCGCGGTGATGCGGCAGCGGCTCACCGAACGAAGTGTGTCGAGGTGCTTCAGGTTCTGCGGCTCGGCCATGGCCACGAGCAACGTCTTGCCCTCGTCGCGAAGCTGGAGCGGCAGCGCCACCAGATCGCGCGCCACTTCGGCGGGCACCTTCGCGCGCACGTGCGGTGGAATGCTCTCGATCGCCTCGAGATTCACTGCGGGCACGTTCATCTGCTTGCTCAGCGCCTTCACGAGCATGTCTTCCGTGAGGAAGTTCATGCGCACGAGGAGCTCACCGAGCTTGCCACCCCACTTCTGTTGCTCGGCGAGCGCGGCCTTCAACTGGCTCTCGCTAATCACTTTCGCTTTGACGAGCAGATCACCGAGTCGGATGGATGCCATGAGCGCGAGCGATTCTAACCATTTACGCCCGCGCGTCGACTGTCTATCTGGCGGAGTTGCTCGATCGCCGCACCGCCTCGCCCAGCGCGTTCACGCTGAGCACTGTCAGCGCGATGGCCAGACCCGGGAAGACGGCCAGCCACCAGGCGCCGGGGTGATGAAGGGTGCGATGCGCCTCGGTGAGCAGCTCGCCCCAGCTGGCGGTGGGCGGCGCGACGCCGATGCCTAAGAACGAGAGCGCGGTCTCCAGGAGGATCGCCGAGCCGACGCCGAAGGTCGCGACCACGAGCACGGGCCCCAGCGCGTTGGGAATGAGGTGGCGCGTGATGATCCTCGCGGGAGAAGCGCCCAGGGCCCGCGCCGCGAGAATGAACTCGCGCGACTCGAGCGAGAGCACCTCGGCACGAACGAGACGGGCCACCTCGGTCCACCGGGTCAGGCCCAGCGCGATCACCAGCGGCCAGAGCGACTGGGTGCGCAGCACGGAGAGCAGCGCGATGAGGAAGAACACCAGGGGGAAGGTCTGCATCACCTCGAGCACGCGCGAGAGCACCACGTCGGTCAGCCCCCCCGCGTAGCCGCTGATGCCACCCAACAACAGCCCGACCCCGAGCGCGATCAGCATGGTGAGGAAGCCCACCATCAAGCTCACCCGGCCTCCGTGAACGAGCCGCGCGGCCACGTCACGACCGAGCTCATCAGTGCCCAGCCAGTGCACTTCGTCTGGCGCCCACGGCAGTGGAGTCGCGC
>JANODF010000125.1:0-6335 GCA_031412555.1 Archangium sp.
CCGCCGCCCGCTCCGCCGCCCATTGGATCACCACCGCCACCCGCACCTCCGCCCGTCACGCCGCCGCCCGCACCGCCGCCCATCGGATCACCGCCACCGCCGCCGGTCGCGCCACCACCCGCGCCGCCGCCAGTCTCACCACCACCGGTACCGCCGCCCGTCGCAGCGCCCCCGCCCGTCGCAGTGCCCCCGCCCGTCGCAGTGCCGCCCCCCGTCGTACCGCCGCCAAAGCCCCCACCGATGTTGGTGGCGACGCATTTGTTGGCAGAGCAGATCTGCCCAGCTGCACAGTCAGTGTTGATCTTGCACTCGTCCTTCGCGGTCGGACAGCCGACGAAGAAGAGCGCTGCGGACAGGAGCGCGAGGCGTACGGAGGTATTTTTCATTGGTAAGTGCAGGTAGCACACAACCCCCTCTTTCGGGGAGTGCGCCCCCCCGGGGACACTGTCGGATGCCAGCCCCGAGGACGGCGGTTAGCCTGACCGCCTGATGTCGGAGCCACGCCTTCGGGTGCTCGAGTCGATCACCGACGCACCTCGCGCCCAGTGGAACGCCCTTCTCGTCCCCTCCGACGCGCCCGTGCTGCGTTGGGAGTGGATCCACGCCATGGAAGCGTCAGGCTCTGCCTCCGCCGAACGCGGCTGGGAGCCGGTGCACTTCACGCTCTGGCGGGGTGACACCCTCGTCGCCGCCGCGCCCGCGTACCGCAAGCACCACTCGATGGGCGAATACGTCTACGACTTCGGCTGGGCCAACGCCGCGCAACAGTTCGGCGTGAACTACTACCCCAAGCTGCTGGTCGGCCTGCCGCTCTCCCCCCTCACCGCGCGCCGGTTCCTGGTCGCCCCGGGAGAAGACGAAACGAAGCTCCGCCGCGCGCTGCTCACCGCGATGACCGCGTGGGCGAAAGACGAAGGCTGCTCCTCACTGCACGTGCTCTTCCCCCCGGAAGCCGAAGCGCTCACCCTCGAGGCCGCCGGCTTCTTCCGCCGCAGCACCATGCAGTACCACTGGCAGAACCCCGGCTACCGCACCTACGACGACTACCTCTCGCGCTTCGATTCCAAGCGGCGCAACCAGTTCAAAAGAGAGCGTGGCGCCGCCGCCACCCAGGGCATCACCTTGCGCACGGTGCGCAGTGAAGAGCTCACGAAGAAGCACGCCGAGCTCGCCTGGCGTTTCTACGAAGCCACCGCCTCCCGCCACGCCTGGGGGCCCATTCAGCTGACCCGCGATTTCTTTCACCGCGCCTTCGCCGACATGCCCGACGCCATCGAGCTGGTGGTCGCCGAGAAGAAGAACGAGGTGATCGCCGGGGCCTTCAACCTGCACACGCCGCAGCGCCTCTACGGCCGGTACTGGGGCTGTTTCGAGGAGCACCCCTTCCTTCACTTTCACGTCTGCCTGTACCACTCGGTCGACGACGCCATCGCGCGGGGGCTCCAGGTGTTCGAGCCGGGGGCGGGCGGAGAACACAAGATCTCCCGCGGCTTCGAGCCCACCGAGATCCACAGCGTGCACAAGATCTTCCACCCCGGCCTCGAACGCGCCGTGAAGGACTTCTGCCGCCGCGAGCGCGCACAGGTCGAACAGGTGACCACCGATTCGGAGCGCATCTCGGGGCTCAAGCCCTGGCCTCCGCCTCCATTGCCATGACAGTCGGCCTCGCTCTGATACAACGAGCGCGTGCGTTTCCTGGTCGTGCCCGCCTTCGCGCTTTTCGGCTTCGCCTGCGGGCCCGCTGCTTTCGCCGGGAGCACCTTCGAGGGTGACGACGAGAGCTGGACGCTCTCCAACAACGGCGTCCCCTCCCCCCGGCCAGAGCTGATCCGCGAAGGCGGCAACCCCGCAGGTCACCTGTGCGGCCACGACGAAGGCAACGGCGACATCTGGTACTTCGTCGCCCCCCAGAAGTTCCTCGGCAACGCGTCGGCCGCAATGGGCAAGCGGCTCACGTTCGATCTCAAGCAGGGCAACATCTTCAACCAGGTGCGCGGCCGCGACGTGGTGCTCAATGGCGGCGGGCTCGCGGTGACCTGGTTCCTCCGCTTCGCGCCGGGCCTCGATTGGACGCCGTATTCGGTGCGCTTTGATGGCACCTCGGGGTGGCGCATCGATGAACCGAGTGGTCCGGGGGCCGAGGCCACGGAAGACGATCTGCGCACCGTGCTGAGCGATCTGCGCAGCGTGCGCATTCGCGGCGAGTACTTCGATGGGCTCAACGACACCGCGTGTATCGACAACGTGTATCTCGGCCGGGATTGAACGTGGGCGCGTACGAGTGCACCAGGTGTGGCGCGTGTTGTGTGGCTCCGGACATCGCGGCGCTCGACAAGCCACTCGGACTTCGGTGCCCTCACCTCGGCGCGGATAATTTGTGCACCGCGTATGAGAACCGGCCGGCGGTGTGCCGGAGCTATGCGGCGGATGAGCTGTGTTTGAAGATTGAGGCGCCGACGCTCGAGGAGCGGGTCGCGAAGTATCTGGCGTACTTCGAGTTGACGGAGGAGGCGAACGAGGTTCGTTTGCGCGGTCAGACTTCACGCAAAGCGTGACAGCCCTCTCCCCAAGTGAGTTTGTTGGTTTTGCGTTGTTGGTTTTGAGTTCTCAGCTGGCCCGGATGCGATCGCGCCACGCTTCGACGGCGTCTTTCGCTTCCTTCAGGCCCACGCCGGTCTTCTCGCGGTACAGCTTGATCGCGTCGATCAAATGCCCCGAGCGGATCTGCGCTTCGATCTCCGAATCATTCACCTGACGCAGCAACGAGCTCTTGGGCGGCAACGTCGCCGAGCGGCCACTCTCCAACGCCTCGACGGCATCCTTCGCTTCTTTCAAGCCGACGCCGGTCAGCTCCTTGTAGCGCTTGATGGCTTCGATCTTCCGGCCCGCCCGGAGCAACTGCTCAGGCGACGCGTCGGCGCCGAGCACCGGCTGACCAGGCGACGGCGGCATCAACGTCATCACCTCGACGTTCCGCTTCCCTGCAAGAACGACGATGACCCCGACCATCACGATCAGGGTGAGAACGGCGAGGCCGAGCAGAAAGAACATGACCCGCGAGACTGTAGCCGTCTCGCGGGTCAAAGGATCAACCGGGGATGGAGCCCGGGATTCAGGCCACTTCGAAGAGCGCAGCCGCGCCCATGCCGCCACCGATGCACATGGTGACCACGCCGTACTTGCCGCCGCGGCGCTTCAGCTCACGCAGCAGGGTACCGGTCATTCGGGTGCCGGAGACGCCCAGCGGGTGACCCATGGCGATCGCCCCGCCGTTCGGGTTCGCCTTCTCGGGGGGAATGCCCAGCTCACGCAGGCAGTACACCGACTGCGCCGCGAAGGCCTCGTTCACCTCGAAGACGTCGATGTCTTTGACGGTGAGCTTGTTCTTGGCCAGCAGCTTGCGGACCGCAGGCACGGGCCCGATGCCCATGATGTCGGGCGGCACGCCGGCCACCGCGAAGTCGATGAAGTAGCCCAACGGTTTGACGCCCAGCTCCTTCGCCTTCTTCTCCGACATCACCACGGTCGCCGCGGCGCCGTCGGTCAACGGAGACGCGTTACCCGCGGTGACGGTGCCCTTCATGTCGAAGGCGGGCTTCAACTTCTGCAAGCCCTCGAGCGTGGTCTCGGCGCGGATGATGGTGTCGTCCGACACGAGCACCTGACGAGACTTGCCCGACTCATCGAACAGGGTGACGGTGATGGGCGCGATCTCGTCTTTGAACGTGCCCTTCTCGCGCGCTTCGGTCGCCTTCTTCTGCGAGTTGGCGGCGAACGCGTCCTGCTCCTCGCGCGTCACCTTGAACTGAGCGGCGACCTTCTCGGCCGTGGCGCCCATGGTGACGTACACCTGCGGGTACTTCTCCATCAGCTCGGGGTTGGCCGAGACCTTGTTCCCGCCCATGGGCACCATGGTCATGGTCTCCGTGCCGCCGGCGATTCCCACTTCGTACTGCCCCGCCTGGATCGCCTGCGCGACCATGGCGATGCTCTGCAGGCCCGAGGAGCAGAAGCGGTTGACGGTCATGGCAGACACGGTGTCGGGCAGCCCGGCCAGCAGCGCCGCGATGCGCGCCACGTTCATGCCCTGCTCACCTTCCGGCATGGCGCAACCGAGCACCACGTCTTCGATGTCTTCCATCTTGAGGCCCGGCACGCGGTCGACCGCGGCCTTGATCACGTGCGCCGCCATGGTGTCGGGGCGGGTGTCTTTGAGCTCGCCCTTGTGAGCGCGGGTCATGGGCGTGCGGGCGCTGCTGGCGATGACGATTCGATTGGTCATTGTGATGGTCCCTTGGTTCTTCAGTTGCGGAGCGGCTTGCCCTTTTCGAGCATGAACTGGAGCCGATCCTGGGTCTTCGCTTCACCGCACAACGAGACGAACGCCTCGAGCTCGAGATCGAGCAGCTGCTGCTCGGTCACCGCGTTCGTCGGCGAGGTGTCTCCGCCCGTCAACACGCTGCCCAGCTTCTTTCCGATGAGCCGATCGTGGTCACTGATCTGGTGGTTATTCACCATGTCGTAGAGCTGCATGTCGATGGTCGCCGCACCCGAACGACCGGGCAGGAAGAACGTGCTCTGGCGCGGAGCGCGGAAGCCCGCTTCGGCCATGCCCAGCGCGCGCGCTTTGGCGTCGGCGAGCAGGTGATCGCGGTTCATCGAGATGTACGCGTCGGGCGCGAGGAACCCCGACTCCTTGCCCTCTTCCGCCGAGGTCGCCACCTTGGCGAGCCCGATGGTGAGGAAGGCCTTCTTCACGAAGTTGAAGGAGTCGATCTCCTTGTTGCCCGCGTAGATGCCCGAGAGGTTGCGCAGCAGCTGCAGGTTGCCGCCGCCGCCCGGAATCAGGCCGACGCCGAACTCCACGAGGCCGATGTACGTCTCGGCCGCGGCCACCTGGGTGTTGCCGCCCATGGTCGCTTCACAACCGCCACCCAGCGCGAGCTGGAACGGAGCGGTCACCACCGGGATGCTCGAGTAGCGCATGCGCTGGTTGGCGGCCTGGAAGTCACCGACGAGCTTCTTGATGTCGGCCCACTGACCTTCTTTGGCGGCCCACAGCAGCATGGCGATGTTGGCGCCTGCCGAGAAGTTGGCGCCGTCGTTGCCGATCACCAGGCCGCGCGCGTTGCGCTCTGCCCAGTCAGCCGACTCGTGCATCAGCTCGGTGATGGCCGTGTCGATGCTGTTCATCTTCGAGTGGAACGCGAGCAGCGCGATGCCATCGCCCATGTCGAGCAGCGACGCGGAGTCGTTGCCCTTGATGAGCTTGCCGGCGCGGCGCAGGCCTTCGACGGTGATCTGGCGCTCGACCTGCGGCACGTACCGGCTCGACTTGCTGGTGACGTTCCAGAAGGTGTCGAACTGTCTCGGCCCCATAGAAAGAGGTGCGGCCCGAAGCGAGCATCGTCTCGACCCAGGGGGCGACCGGAATGCCCAGCTCCTTCATGCGCTTGACGCCCTTCTCCACCCCGTAGGCATCCCAGGTCTCGAAGGGGCCCATGTCCCAGGCGAAGCCCCAACGCATCGCGCGATCCATGTTCACCACGTCGTCGGCGATCTCGCCCATCAAGCGCGCCGCGTAGGCCAGCGTGTCGAGCGTCACCTGCTCGGCGAACCGGGCGGCCTTGTCTTCGCCGCCCATCACCACGCGGATCTTCTCGCCGAGATCTTCCACTTCACGCGCTGCGCCCAGTGAATCGAAGCGCACCTTGTTCTGCGCGCGGTACTCGAAGGTCTTCAGGTCGAGGACGAGGATCTCCTTGCCGCCGTCGCCCTTCATTTTTTTATAGAAGCCCGAGCCCGTCTTGTCGCCGAGCATCTTCTTCTCGACCATCTTCTCCAGCCACACCGGCGCCTTGAACGTCTCGCGCGACGGATTGTTGGGCAACGAGTCGTAACAATTCTTGGTGACGTGCAGGAACGTGTCGAGACCGACGATGTCGGCGGTGCGGAAGACGGCCGACTTGGGGCGGCCCATCGCCGGCCCGAAGATCTTGTCGACCTCTTCGATGGTGACACCGTGCTGCTCCATCAGCTGGATGGTGCGCATCATTCCGTACGTGCCGATGCGGTTGGCGATGAAGTTGGTGGTGTCCTTGCCGTAGACGATGCCCTTCCCCAGGGTGCGCTCGCCGAACTCCGCGACGGCCTGCATCACGGCCGGGTTCGTCTGCGTACCGGGCACCAGCTCGAGCAGCTTCATGTAGCGCACGGGGTTGAAGAAGTGCGTCACCAGGAAGCGGCTCTTAAAGTCGTCGCTGCGGCCATCGAGCATGCCCGCGATGCTCATGCCTGAGGTGTTCGAGCTGACGATGCAGGTCTTGCTCACCAGC
>JANODF010000126.1:0-4914 GCA_031412555.1 Archangium sp.
GGGTGAGGGGCCCACTTCCCTTCAAGGCTGCGGAGGGGTGAGTGAAAAGTCCCCACCCGCGTAGATGCCGATCTTCCGGTTGTCCTCGGTACCAAGCAGCCCGCAATTCCCCTGCGTACCGAACACGTCAGCCGTAAAATCGGTGTACGCGCAGTAGTTGAACGCAGCGCTGTGCAGTCGCATGGGGAACTTCGGGTCGAGCCCACCGTTCGTGTACGCCTCGCCGTTCCACTGCTGCGCTGAGCTCGCGGTATCGCAGTCGTTCATCCCGATCACCCCGGTCCAGACCTGCGCGGTGAGGCACTTCCCACTCGAGGCATTCCTGAACGCAAACCGGCCGCTCGTATTGATCACTTCCCACCGTTGATTCGGCTGACCGGGATCGCACGCCGAGGTCGAGCGGGCATCGCCGCCGTTGTCATACAGGCAGCGGCCGAGCTTGAACTTGATCAACGAGAACGCCGGCTCCCCGCGCGGAGTCGAGTCACAGACATCCCCTGTCCCATCCGAGTCCGCGTCCTCCTGGCCGGGGTTCGCGTTCATCGCGCAGTTGTCACGAGCGTCGATGATCAGATCGCCATCGGTATCGGGGTCCACCACCGAGTCACACGCATCACCGAGCCCGTCACGATCCGAATCCTGCTGAGTCGTGTTGGCGACCGTGGGGCAGTTGTCTCCATCGTCGGGCACGCCATCCTGATCACCATCACGGGTGCTGGTCGTCACATCGCATGCATCACCGAGTGAATCGAAGTCGGCGTTGGCCTGCGTTGGGTTCGCCACACTCGGGCAGTTGTCGTACGGATCGAACACGCCATCGCCATCACCATCGGTGAGCGGCGCCGGCGGGGCAGGGCAGCCACCCGGCTCACACGACCAGTCGGGATAGACGTAGTTCACGAACAGGTTATTGGGAGCGCACTGCTCCTGGGCGATGGGGTCGGTGGTGCACGCGACGGAGAAGTAGCTGCCCGCGGTGCGGTTGGTGTTGTTGATCAACACGTGCGAAGCGACGGTGCCGGTGAAGTCGCCCGTGACGTTCACCGTGCCGCTCTCATTCCCGCTTCCGTTGAAGTCGGTGTCCTGGGTGAGCACCCCATCGACCACCAGGGTGATCGACAACGGCACGGTCGCAGCCGGGTCGACGTTCAGCGGATCCGCCGCCCAGTCGTGCACGTCGATGGTCACGGCGTGAGAGCAGTTGCCGTAGGTGAACTTGCTGATGGCGCGAAGCCCGTTGAGAGAGACGGTCCAGACTTCCGTGCCCGAGCCGTCGCAGGCGGTGTTCCAGGTGCCGGGCCCGCTGGGCTTGTTGCACGAGTTCAAGCGGCACATCATCTCGTCCTTCCACTTCACGAAGGCGCGAGCGAGCACGTGGTTGTTCCACGGCAGCGGCGGCGTCCCGCGCGGTGAGGGATCGCAGACGTTGCCGATACCGTCGCGATCATCATCGGCCTGGTTCACGTTCCACACGTTCAGACAGTTGTCGGCGGTGTCGGGGCGGCCATCACCATCTGCATCGGGAGCACCGTTGGCTTCACACGCATCCCCGATGCCGTCTTGATCGGCATCGACCTGATCCGCGTTCGCCGTGACGGGGCAGTTGTCCATCGAGTCGGTGATGCCGTCACCATCGCCGTCGACCACCACCTGCGTGCAATCGAGCGAGAAGTTCGCCGACACGTACGCGACGGCAGTGCCTTCCCGGCTGGGCCAATCGAACGCGAGCCGAATTCCCACGATGGCGTGCGTGGAGAGATCGCCTTCAGTGCACTTCAGCTCGAGCCGGCGATCTTCCGGCAAAGGCACGCACGAGCCATCTGCCAACGAAGGCTCGCTGCCATCGAGCGTGAAGCAGACCGTGCGCCCCTCGAGCGCGTGGATCTCGACCTCACCGGTCGCCGCCTCGAAGTCGTGATTCGGATCCGGCTCGAAGATCTCGGGGGGCGAAGGAACCGGCGGCGGCGAAGCACAAGCGACGGTGAACAACATGCCTGCGGCGACGACCACCTCGCGAACGTTCACGCGGCGAGGTTACGTCAACCCGAGGCCGACCGTCTTGTTCACCTCACCACTCGACGACGCGCAAGCCGACGACGCGGCTGAACTCAGCCTGATTGCGTGTCACCAGAGTGGCGTCGTTCGCGAGCGCGGTCGACGCGATCATCAGATCGTTCGGCCCAATCAGGCGCCCCGTGCCGGTGAGCTGCGCTCGCAGCAGTCCGTAATGCCCAGCCGCGGCATCATCGAAGGGCACCGAGCGCATTGCGCTGAAAAGCACCTCGAGGCGCTGGAGGTTGTCCGCAACCTTTCGACTGTGCCGTGCGCCAAAGAGCAGTTCTGCGCGCACCACCGAACTGAGCATCAGCTCATCTGGGTCGAGCGCGAGCCAGGCGTCCCGCACAGCCGCATCGCCTTTGAGCCACGCGATGCAGATGTTGGTGTCGACGAGAACGCTCACAGGTCGTCCCGAACTTCGAACTCGAGCTCAGGGGGCACCTCGAGGTCGCCCTTCCACGAACCGAAGGTCGCCAGAAATTCACGCGACCACTTTCCACGACGGGCCTTCTTTCCTGAGGCGAGTTCCGCGACGTAGGCCGAGAGGCTCTTCCCGGCTCTGCGGGCGCCTGCGCGAAGTTCCTTCTCCAAATCGTCGGGCAGATAGATGGTCACCTGGGACATGGGCCAAGTATAAGTGCCACCCTTACAGGCTGACAACAGCAGGACGGGCCAGGCTACTCACCCGGTCTCTTCGCGGCCTGAATCTCGGTGAGCTTCGCCTGAATGCGCTCCTCCACCTCAGCCGGCACATGCTCCACCAGCACGGCCTCGGGGGCGGGCACCGGCACCTTGATGACGGTCTGCAGGTAGTTGCCCTGCTTCATGTACATGAAGATGGCCTTGTCGAGCTCCTCGCCGCGGCCGCCGAAGTTGTCGGTGAAGGCCAGGTCGGGGCCGTGTTTCGCGGTGTCGGCCAGGAAGTGACCGAACTTCTGCGTCTCGCGGTTGCGGGCGTAGTGCACGAAGGCCCAGCTCAAGCCGTAGAAGCCGGCCACCTTGAGGTCGCGCTCGTTCATCGAGTTCCATTGCCGAAGGTCCTCGAGGTTGAGCGAGCGGATGCCCCGGTACATCCGGTACGCGTCGAGGTTGGGATCTCCCAGGCGCAGCGTGTCGGCGTCGAGCCACTGAAAGGTCTCCAGGTACTGCGCCATGCCTTCGGCGAACCAGCGCGTCTGCTTCACGAAGTACCTGCGCAGCACGGCGTGCGCGAGCTCGTGAATCACCACCGACTGGGTGCCTCCGTAGCTGACCTCGCGGCGAACGAACCAGCGATCCGGCGGGCCGTACAGACAGATGGTCACCTCATCGTTCTCGTGAAACGCGAGGCCCTGGGTGAGCCGCCCGAAGCGCCGCTCGAACTCGAGGCTGTCGTTCATCGCGATGACGGTGAGCTTCTGCTCCGCGGCGACGGGCGCCCGGCCGAACATCGCGCGCAGCCCCGACAGTGACTGCGAGAGAATCAACGCCGCGCGCTGGGCGAGCGCAGGTTCGAGGTCGGTGAAGAGCTCGTAGTCGGCGGTCTGAATTCGTTTCCACCCTGCGCCTTGCGGCTCGGACCTGTCGAAGCGGAGCAGCTCGCGCTTGATGTCCCCCGAGCCCGTCGTCGTCATGCAACCACTGAGCAGCATCACCACCGCGACCAACGCGCCCCTGATCATCCAGCGAGTTTGCCGTGTCACCGGGGAGGAGTCTCCCTCTCCCTTCGGGAGAGGATCGGGGTGAGGGCCCAACGTCATGAGCGCAAGCAGCGACCCTGCGCTATGCCATCGGCATGGCTGCTCCGCCGGATCTCCAGGGGACGATCGAACGACTCAGCACCACGCTGGCGAAGTCGGGGAAGAGCCGCCGCGAGGAGCGCCGCGCGACGCGCAAAGAACTCAAGCGCGAGAAGGAACTGGAGAAGGCCTCCGTGCCCGGAGGTGTGTTCGCGCTCTTGATGGCGGTGGCGATGATGATCATGGCGGTGACGCACACCCAGTACTGGTGGCTCATTTTCGTGGCTCTGTGCGTCGGCTCGGGTGGCGCCAACCAGCTCGCACTCGCCCGGGAGCGCGATCGCCAGGCCAGCGGCGGTACCGATGAGAAGAAGCAGGAGCTCACTGCGCAGCACGAGATCGACGCGTTGTGTGATCAGCTGCTCACCGACCTGAAGGCGAGCCCCGAAGTGGTGCGCGCGTTTCTGCAGCACCCGGAGAAGACGGTCGAAGCGTTGCGCACCACCGCGAAGGCCGTCGATCAACGCCGCAAGGATCTCGCGGGTGCAGGTTCAGCCGAGCAGCTGACCGCGCTCAACAAGCAGCGCGCTGAGCTCACCTCCCGCCGCGACGCTTCGTCCGACATGGAAGCGAGGGTGAAGTTCGACGGTGCGCTGCGTTCACTCGACGGCCAGGAGTCCGCGCTCAAGCTGCTCGTCGCAGTGAGCGAACGCCTCGACGGTGAGTACACCTCTCTCCTGGTACTCCTGCAGGAACTCAAGACGAGAGTGGCCGTCGCGCGCTCGACCAACACTGGCAGTCAGCTCGACGGGCTCGAGCAGAACGTGCAGCGCCTCAACGCCGAGCTGCAGGCCATCACCGAGTCGCTGGTCATGGCCCCCATCGACGAAGGAGCCACCACTGACTCAACTGACTCCCTCTCCCCGCGGGAGAGGGTCGGGGTGAGGGGCGAACATCCTTAAGAACGCTTCGACTTCCCCTTCACGGGGAACGCCCGAAGAAACGCATCGACATGAGTGGTCAGATACGCCGGTAAATCGAGCGGCCGGCACTGCGCACCCAACAAACTGTCCTGATGCAGCAGCGCAAACACCACCGGCGAAATCAGCATCAACGACGCCTGCCGCACATCCTCGAC
>JANODF010000127.1:0-3093 GCA_031412555.1 Archangium sp.
CCGACGCGGAGGCGCAGGCCAGGCGCATGCAGGAGAAGGGCGTGTACGTGGTGCCCCAGAAGGGCGCCCTGCGTGTGGCGCTGTGCAGCGCGGCAGAGTCGGATGTGCCGCGGCTGGTCGAGGCGCTGGCGGCGACGTGAGACACCGTTCCTCCCGAGCAGGGACCGGCTTCGCCGGCGATTTCACAGAGCGAACAGGCGCGACTCACACCGGTCCTCCCGAGAGCAGTCGAGGGAGCACCTCTGCTCGTGCGGCAAGGAGCCCCTCGACTGCTCTCGGGGCGAACGGTGTGGGCTGTTCCTTCGGATCGGAGTCGAGGGAGCACCCGTGACGTCGGCCCTCTCCCCCCCCCGCGCCCCCGCGGGGAGAGGGAGCTCGTTGAGTGAGTTCTTCGCCGCCTGTCCCATCTGCGGCGCGAAAGAACGCGAGACGCTCATCGAGTTCACCGAGCTGCGCTTCTCGAAGTGCACCAGCTGCGGCCTCGTCTACAAGTCGGAAGAAGATCCCGGCCTCTCGGCGCGCCTGGCCCAGCGGTACGACGCCGGCTACTTCCTCAACGGCAAGGCGCAGTACTTGAAACGCTGGGCCCATCGTGTGGCCAAGTGCCGACGGCAGTTGTTGATGTGTCTGGAGTTCGCGCCCCACGCGAAGACCTCGCTCGATGTCGGCTGCAGCGCGGGCTACGTGCTCGAGGCCGCCAAGTCGTTGGGCCTTCATCCCACCGGCATCGACTACGCCGCGTACGCTGCCGGCCTCGCCCAGGAGCGCGGCTTCTCGTCGGCCGCCGCGTCGCTCACCGAGCTGCCGTTTCGTGACGAAAGCTTCGACATCATCACCGCCAAACACACGCTCGAGCACGTGCGCACCCCGAAGCAGGCGCTCGCGGAGATCGTGCGCGTGCTCAAGCCCGGCGGCGTGGCGATGATCGTCGTGCCTGACTCCGGGTACTGGCACCTG
The DNA here is from genome assembly GCA_031412555.1 of Archangium sp. Taxonomy (GTDB): domain Bacteria; phylum Myxococcota; class Myxococcia; order Myxococcales; family Myxococcaceae; genus Archangium_A. Next base: position 958 of record JANODF010000127.1, read on the forward strand.
AAGGCCTCTCCGCGCGGTGGCAGGTACTTTCATCCCGAACGATTGGGGTGGCAGCACCACGTCTATTACGACGTCGACACGCTCGGTCGCGGCCTCACGGATGCGGGCCTGCAGGTGGTCTCGGTGGACAAAGCGATGCCGCGCCGCCGCCTCGCCCAGGGGCTGGCGGCTCCGTACGAGTGGTTGCGGTTCGGCGCGCTCAAGGTGTGGACCACGTTCGCGAAGGTGACTCACCTGCGGCGCGAGATTCAGCTGATCGCCCGGAAAGCCTGACCCGCATCAGGGTGATGCGCGCCTTGCATCCTCCGTTACGCATTGATCCACGGAGGAGACCACCATGAGTTCCAGCTCAGCTGATCAGTCTGGCTTTCACTCGCGCGGGAAGAGCGTGATGGCCACACACCCGGGCAACGGCCAGGGCGAAGCACACGGAGCGCTCGTCACCTGTTTCGAAGCCTGCGCCGATTGCGCCCAGGCCTGCATCGTCTGCGCAGACGCCTGCCTGGGAGAACCAAACGTCGTCGACCTGGTGACCTGCATCCGCCTCAACCAGGACTGCGCTGAACTGTGCGAGGCGACCGGCAACATTCTTTCGCGGCAGGTCTCGCTCGACTGGGAGATCGCCGGCGCCGCGCTGAAGGCCTGCGTCATCGCCTGTCACAAGTGCGCCGCCGAGTGCAGAAAACACGCAGCGCACATGGACCACTGCCGCGAATGCGAAGCGGCCTGCCGTGCGTGTCAGGCGGCGTGCGAGTCGCTCATGTCACAAGCCGCCGAAGGCTTCGAAGGCGAGTGGGATCGCCCCAGTCACTGAGCGCGCAGGTGCTCGACCAGGGTCTTCACGCCCAGGCCGATGAGCACCACGCCGCCCACCACGTCGAGCCGTTTGCCGAGCAGTGAACCGAACTTGCGGCCCGCGAAGAGGCCGAGCGCGCTCAACAGCGCGGTGGTGATGCCGATGGTGGCGAGGGTGAGCACCAGCGGCGCGTCGATCATCGGCAGCGTCACGCCGGCGATCAACGCGTCGATGCTCGTCGCGATGGCCAGCACCAGCATCACCTTGAGACCGTAGAGATCGCCGGGTGGTGGAGCGTCTGCGGCACCCCGCGCTTCCCACAGCATCTTTCCACCGATGGCGCTGAGCAGCACGAAGGCGATCCAGTGATCCCACGACTGCACCAGCGGGCCGATGCTCGTGCCGATCGCCCAGCCGATCAACGGCATCAAGGCCTGGAAACCCCCGAAGAAGAGCGCGACCAGCAGCACGTGCCGCGGAAGGATCTTCGGCGTCGCCAGGCCGCGCGCAGCCGCCACCGCCATCGCGTCCATCGCGAGCCCGATTGAGAGAACGAGGATGCCGGCGAACTTCATGAGCGGTCTATAGCCGCTTCAGTGAGAGCAGAACGACTCACCACAATGGTGGTGTTGCAGCGCGAAGGCGGTACCCTCCGCGCCCATGAAAACTCTCGTTCAGTCGTTGGTCGTTGCTTCCGTGCTCTTCGCGGCACCTGCCTTCGCGTACAACGACCGCCCGGGCTCCTGCTCGTATCCCGGTGGGTCGATGGGCGCGGGGCGCACCGGCACGGGCGCCTTCACTGTCACCACGAGCTCGCCCACCTATGTGCCGGGTCAGGCGCTCACGGTGACGGTGGGCAATACGAACAACCTGCTCTTCAAGGGCTTCCTGGTGCAGGCGGTACGCGGCAGCCCCGGCGCAGCTGACACCAACCAGATCGGCACCTTCTCCGGCCTCGGCGCAGGAATGGCCTTCACGCAGGGCTGCAGCGGTGGCGCCAACGTCGCCGTCGGACACAGCTCGTCCACCGGCAAGCAGTCGGCTTCGCTCACGTGGACTCCGCCTGGGAACGCGACGGGGCCGATCACCTTTCATCTCGTCGCCGTGGTCTCGACCATGGAGTGGTACGGACAGCAGACGTTGATCACCACGACCATCAACCCTGCTGCCGTTGACGCGGGCACGGGCGGTGGCGGCGGCGCGACCGGCGGTGGCGGCGGCGCGACCGGCGGTGGTGGCGGCGGAATGGCGACGGGTGGCGGTACGGCGACGGGCGGCGGTACGGCGACGGGCGGCGGCACGGCGACGGGCGGCGGTTCGGCGACGGGCGGCGGTTCGCC
>JANODF010000128.1:0-4323 GCA_031412555.1 Archangium sp.
GCCCCTCGCGCGCGTAGTTGCCCCAACACTCGACCTCGCCCGTCGTGAGCACCGCGCACTGCGCAAAGCGCGAGAGCCTCGTCACGGGGCCACCGATGGCCACGCGCCTCGGCACGAACGTCGAAGGGCCGGCCGAACCCAGCTGGCGCGCGCTGTTGTCGCCCCAGCACTGAACGCCGTTGGAGCCCGTCAACGCGCAGCAATGCAAGTCACCGCACTCGAGCTGACGAACGGGTCGAAGCAGCCCGGGAATCGGCGACGGTTCAGTGCGCCCCATGGAGTCGCCCCAGCACCACACGTCTCCGCTGAGCGTCAGAGCGCAGCCGCCGAACTCGACCAACTCGAGCGACCGGGCCGCAGGCAGCACGAGCGAGCCGCTCGTGGCGTTCGCGTCTGCCAGGCCGAGCCGATACGACCGCGGGTCACCGGAGCAGACCACTCCGCCGTCCGCGAGCACGCCGCACTCGAACTGGCGGATTTCGTGGCGCTGCCACGCGCGCAGTTGCTCTTGGGGCGCGACCGATGGCCTCTCGCGGCACGTCGACGCCATTCCTTGCGAAGCGCTGAACACGCAACACGAGGTCCCGTACGTCTCGATCAAGGCCTGCCCGAGCAACGCGTCGGTCGGCACGGGGCCGATGCGGGTGCTGACGCCCAGGGTGTCGAAGCTGAAGAGCGCTCCTTCACTGATGATGAAATTTCCGCACAGGTCATCGACGCGGAAGGCTGTGCTCAGCTGCAACCCGGGCTGGCTGCCATTCCGGGACCCAGAGACCACACCCCCGTCCTTGAAGGCTGTCGTCATCGTGAGCCCTGAATTTTCGTACCAGTCCACATCCTCCGCATCGCGGCGCACGGCAGCTAGCGGGAGTCCGTCAGTGCCCAACTGACCGGCAGCGTTGTAGCCCCAGCAAGCGACCTCGCCCGCGTCGGTCAGCCCGCAGCCGTGAGTATTTCCAACGGAGATCTTCACGAAGGGGCCGGCGTCGGGGAGCAGCTCGCAGATCTGCCATGTGCTGGTGAGGCCGCCGTCGGTCTGTCGCGCACAGCGCTCGACGAGACCGTCGGTGCGGTGGCCGTACGTCGTGCCCCCGTAGCTGCGCGGCGCGACCTTCTTCCACGGTGCCGTGGGGCGAGGGATATCTCCTGGACGCAGCCCCCAGCAGGTGACTGCCCCCGCGAGATCGAGCGTGCAGGTGTTTCTGTCGAAGGTGGGCACGATCTCGAGGATGGCGGCCGTTTCGATGTGAGCCGCGGCCGGCGACGTGCCGCCATCGAGGAACGAGCCGGGAGACGTGCCGAAGCACACTGCGCCTCCGTCTGCTTTCAGTGCGCACGCATGCGTCAATGAAACCGCGAGCTGCGACACGGGGCCCACGTCGACGAGCGCAGGGTGCGACAGACACGGCACCAGCCCTCCATCCTGGAGCAGACCGCTGGGTCCGCCCGGGCCACCGCACCCACCCACAGGGAAGTACTCAGTCCAGAGATCGCTGCCTGCATCCACGGGGATACCAGGGCACACGACGCGGCCGCTGGCGGAAAGGGCGCAGAGGTAATTGCCGCCCGTGAACGACGCGACGGGGAACCCGATCGGCCAGACGGCAGGTGACTCACCGATGCTCGGTGCGCCGCGCAGCAACTGATCGTACGTGTTCCCGCCCCAGCACCGCACGAGGCCCGCGACGTTCCTGGCGCACGAGGTGTCGTCGTGCACGGAGACATCGACGTAGGTGCACTGACGATCTCCATCGGGTGTGCGAGCGCTGGTGCAGCGGCCGCCCAGACAAATCAACGCAGAGGCACACGTCGCTTCGCCGCAAGCCAGGCCATCTTCGACAGGCTGTTCGATGCAGCCGACGCCCGCCTGACACGAGGCGAGCTGGCAGCGGTCAGACACTGGGCAGATGCGCGGCACCGCGACGCAGCCACCATCAGCACCGCACGCGTCGATGGTGCACGGATCGCCGTCATCGCAAGCGCCGCCCGACTGAGCGAGGCAGACGCCGCGAACACACTGGCCAGACGCACCACAGCCCGGCGCACAGGGGCTGTCGTCTGCGAGCGTGACCGTCACACAGACACCCTGCACCGCATCGAACGTGCTGCTCTGGCACTGCGCCGCCTGACACGAGAGCGGCGCCAGCCCCACGGCCAGCAGCTCGACCTCAAACACCGTCGCATCAGCCGCGACCCGCAGAGTGCCTTTCACTTCGCCCGGGCCCGCAGGTGTGAACTCGACCTCGAGCGTGAACGATTCACCGCCGCCGAGCCGGAGCACGGACGCAGACGAGAAAGGAACCTCGGTCGAAGCGCTCACGTCGAGCGACGCGAGCCCGGTGTTCGTCAGCGTCACCGACGCCGTGCGCCTGGCCCCCACGAAGACGGGCGCGAACTGCAGCGTCGTCGGGGAAACCTCGAGACCTCCGGTGGTCGGCCGCACCACAGGCTCACAGCGGCAACCGACGAGAGACACGACGACCATCGCCGCGGCGAGGTGAAGCTGACTTCGAAGCATCACGGAACGACCAGGCGGGCCACGGGCGCGCTTCCCACGGTGGGCAACCCTCCACCCCGTCCATAGACCGAGAACGTGTAGATGCCGGGGCGGGCGTACATGTCGAAGGTCCAGCTGCCTTGAGAGCAGACCAGCTTGGCCAGAGGCTGACGCCGCCCTTGATCGTCGACGCCGCTGAGTTGGCCGGTGTCGCCGGAGACGCACCCTGCAGCCTGACCGTTGACGGTCAAGGTGCCCGCGAGACGACGCGTGGGTGCGTCGACCACCAGCGTACTGGCCGTGCGCGTGTCGAGTGAAAGTCCGGGTTGTCGGTACGGCAGCGTCGAGTTGCTCGAGCCCACCACGGCCGTCGAGACGCCCTGAAAGAGGACTGCCGTTCTCGAGAAGCCCGTGGCGTTGCAGGGCACGTTGATGAAGGCTCCCGTTCCTCCGAGGTTCAGGTCGGGCGTGAGCTCGTACGAGACCTTGGGGTCAGTCCCGATGCAGCTCGACTGAGGCGGTGCGCCATTGGCGAGTGCGTCGAAAGTGACAGTTCTCGTGGTCAGCGGGAACGCCATCGACGCAGCCGCTGGCAAACGCTGCACCCAGCGCGCGCCCACCGGCCACTCATTGGCGCTGAGGGAGAGATCGAACTGGTAGGAACCTGCGGGCACGCGGCCTCGAAAGGTCGTCGTCGCGCCGCAGGTGACCGGCAGCTCGAACTGAGCCTGCGAGATTTCATCGTAAGCCCACACGCTGTCATTCGCGCCGCAGTTGGTGAGCGGAGCGCCGTTGACGGTGATGGTGCCGGTGACGTCGACCGTTTGGAGTTCGACGAAGACAGCGGTGTCGCTGGCGCTGACGGTGATCGGAGTGTCGTAGTCGTACCCGCTGGGCAGAAAAGCGCCGTTGAAGCTGTCGAGCCTGAAGCGCCAGGTGCCGGGGGAAACACGGTGCGTGAAGCGGTAGCCGACGCCCGGCACGCACAAGGCGCCCAGGCCGTAGAAATACAGATCTTCGACGATGAAGCCGTAGTTGATGGACCCACCGGTCGAGGGGCAGGTCAGCGCTGCTCCGTTTTGTCTGACGGTGAAGGTCACGGGCGCTGAGACGGTGTTGAAGTCGAGCGAGGCGGTCGCTCCGGTGACCTGGAGCGCCGAGGCGACCAGTGCGGGAGCGCTGTCTGGAAGCCCAGCCGCGCCGCCTTGCGAACCTGAAAAGTAGACCTTGTAGGCTCGAATCGGCAGCTTCGTGGTGAACCGCGCCTGGCCCTGCGTGCAGGAGACCGGAACGTCGATCCGGACCCCCGTTTCGACGAATGACAAGTACCCGAGCTGGGCGCCAGCGACGGTGCACGTGGCAGGCGCTCCGTTGGCCAGAACCCGGCCCGTCACCGGAATGAGCGTGAGATCGATGACCCGATTGGTCGGGCCGCTGACGAGCACGTCAGGGCCGCGCACGAAGGAAGAAAAGTCCCGGTTGAAGAGGGCGTCGCCCGAGATCCGAGTCGGCATCGTCGAGGGGTCTGCCAGCCGCGACATGTTCAGCAGAGGCTGGGTGCAGGACTGCAGGTAGCCGGCGCCGAAGAAGTCAGGCGGTATCCCGAAGTCGACGCGCCCGATGGTGTCGCTCATTCCACACGTCGTCGGCAACGCGCTGCCATTCGCGCGCAGGTCGAGCGTCAGGAGAGCCGTTCGCGCATCGAGCGCGAGGGTCGTGAGATTGCCGCCGCTGCAGGCTCCCGCGTTGCACGTGAAGCCCGCGGGGCACGCAGGGGTGCAGACGCCGCCTCCCCCGCCACCCGTCGCGCTGCCGCCGCCCGTCGC
>JANODF010000129.1:0-5553 GCA_031412555.1 Archangium sp.
GAAGTGGAAGGCCGCCGGCGGGGAAGGGAAGACCCACGGTTACGGCGCCTTCAAGAAGACCCTGCTCGAGGGGTACTTCGCGACCTTCGCCGAACCCCGCAAGCGCTACGCCGAGCTGATGGCCGACCCGGCCGAACTGGAGCGCGTCTTGAAAGCCGGCGCCGAGAAGGCCCGCAATTACGCAGCCCCGGTGATCGCCCGGGTCCGCAAGGCCGTCGGCCTGTAGAAAGCAGGCCGTCCCCAGCTGACCGTGGTACACGAGCCGAGGCCGATTTTCCGGCCTTTGCGAGGGGTTGAGCGACCCGTGGCTGACGTGAAGGACGTGAGTCCTGCACAGGAGGACGCATTGACGGAAGTGATCGCCCCCCGCGACGCTTTCCGTATTGCGCTGCCCAATTTCGAGGGCCCGCTCGATCTGCTGCTGCACCTGATCCGCGAGCACAAGCTCGACATCCTCGACATCCCGATGGCGTTGATCACCGAGAAGTACCTCGCCCACATCCAGGCGATGCGGGAGATCAACCTCGACATCGCCGGCGAGTTCCTGGTGATGGCCGCGACGCTGCTCCACTTGAAGTCGCGCATGTTGTTGCCGCGCGAAGATCTGCCCGCGGGTCAGGACTCCGTCGAGCTGGTGCAGGAACGCGACCCGCGCGCCGAGCTGGTGCGCCGCCTGCTCGAGTACCAGAAGTACCGCGCCGCGGCCGATCAGCTGGCCTTGAACCCCATCCTCGATCGCGACGTCTTCCCGCGCCGGGTGGCGGTCGAAGAAGTGCCGCTGGAAGAAGAAGAAGTCGGCCTGCAGGAGATCAGCATCTACAAGCTGATCGAGGCCCTCGATCGCGTGCTGATGGCGCTCGAGCCCAAGCGGCAGCACGAAGTCACCCGCGAACACCTCTCGCTCTCGGTCGCGATGTACCGCATCGCCGACAAGATCCGCGCCGAGGGCAAGGGGCACGCCGTGCTCTTTCTCGGGTTGTTCAACGGCGCGCGCGTGCGCAGCGACGTGGTGATCACGTTCCTGGCGCTGCTCGAGATGTGCAAGCTCAAGCTGCTGCGCGTCTTCCAGGCCGAGGGCAGCGACGACATTTTGATCAGCGAGAAGGGTGATGCGCTCGCCGACTTCGGTACTGAAGGCGGCGTCGCCCCTTCGAAGGAGCTCGACAGTGAGTACGAATAAGAACGGCGAAGGCGGCTCGGGTGGACCGAGCCCGTTCTCCGAAGAAGAAGTCGCAGCAGTCACCGAAGGCCCCGCGGGTGATCCCGAGCTCGAAGATCTCGATGCGGCCGACATCGACGCCGTCGAGTCGGAGAGCTCGTTCGAGAAGATCCTCGCGAAGTCGCGCAAGCTGACCGACCCGCAGATCCGCAACGTGATCGAGAGCGTGCTCTTCGTCGCGCCGCAGCCGCTCACCCTCGACCAGTTCTTCGACGCCACCGGCATCGACCGCGAGAAGATCGAGAAGGCGCTGCAGGAGCTCATGCTCGCGCGCGTCGATTGCGGGATCATGCTCCACGAGGTCGCGGGCGCCTGGCAGCTGCGCACCGTTCCTGAATCGGCCGAGTACGTTCGCCGCTTCCTCAAGGTGAAGCCGCAGCGCTTGACCCGCGCCGCCGTCGAGACGCTCGCGCTCATCGCCTACCGCCAGCCGGTGACCCGGCCTGAGATCGAAGACGTGCGCGGGGTCGACTCCGGCGCCGTGCTGAAGGCCCTGCTCGATCGGCGCCTGATCAAGATCGTCGGCAAGAAGGAAGAAGTCGGCCGCCCGATTCTCTACGGCACCTCGCGCGAGTTCCTCGAGTTCTTCGCGCTCAAGAGCCTCTCGGCGCTGCCGACCCTTCGCGAGTTCCAGGAACTCAGCGAAGAGAACCAGGAGATCGTCGAGCGCGAGGCCCCCAAGCCCGTCGCCGGCATTCTCGAAGAACTCTCCGACAACAAGCTCGCCGAGAAACTCGCCGCGCAAGACCAGGCCTCCGAAGAGGCACTGGCCGTGTTGGAGACCGCAATCGATCAGGCCGACGTCATCTCGAAGTCTGCCGCCAAGATCCTGAACCCGCCGCAGCCGCCCCCAGAGCCCGGGACGACACCTGCAGCACCGCCGAACCCACCCACGGACTCTGAGAGCTGAAACCAAGATGGAACGCCTGCAAAAATTTCTTTCCCGCGCTGGAGTTGCTTCACGTCGTCACGCTGAGGACATGATCGTCGAAGGCCGCGTGAAGCTGAACGGCAAGGTCGTCACCGTGCTCGGCACGCAAGTCGACGCCACCAAAGATCTCGTCTTGCTCGACGGCAAGCTGGTCGCCGTCAACCCCGAGCGGAAGTACTTCCTGTTCTACAAACCGCCCGGAGTGGTCACCACGTTGTCCGACCCCGAAGGCCGGCCCACCGTGGGCGACTACGCGAAGGATGCGGGCAGCCGCGTCTTCCCCGTCGGCCGTCTCGACTACGACGCTGAAGGCGCGTTGCTGCTCACCGATGACGGTGATCTCGCCAACAAGCTGATGCACCCCAGCCACGAGGTGCCGCGCGTGTACCTCGCGAAGGTGAAGGGTGTGCCCGACGATCAATCGCTGCAGAAGCTGGTCGATGGCGTGCGCCTCGAGGACGGAATGGCCCACGCCGTTCAGGCGCAGATCTTCGAGAAGGCCGAGCGCAACACGTGGGTGAAGATCGTCGTGACCGAAGGCCGGCAGCACCTGGTCAAGCGGTTGTGCGCGGCGATCGGCCACCCGGTCGTGCGTCTCTATCGCCCCGCTCATGCCGGTCTGCCCGTGCATGGCCTGCGCCCTGGAGAACTGCGCGCGCTGAGCCACGACGAGATCCGCCGAGTGAAGGCCGCCGCTGAAGGTGACGCGCAGCCTGAACCGCGCCTCACCCTGCCTGCGCGCCGCCACGGTCACGCAGCGCCGGGTTTCGAGCCCGAAGAAGACACGCGTCCCGAAGGGAAGCGCACCAAGAGTGAGGAGCGCCCCGAACAGCGCGCTTCGGAAGCAGAGCAGGAAGAGCCGCTGTCCATGGAGGATGGCGCGGGAGACGAGCAGGACGCTCCTCGCGAGACGAAGTCCGAGCCGAGAAAGCCTTTCGCTGGTCGGCCGAGCGCACGTGACGAGGGCAGGGCGCCTCGCGGTGATCGCGACGGAGAGAAGCGAGGCGGCAAGCGGGAGTTTGCTGAAGACCGCGCTCCCCGTGGAGATCGTGACGGCGTGAAGCGCAGCCCCGGCCCGCGCGAGGATCGCGGCGGCAAGAGCGACGGTGGCGGCAAGCGCGAGTTCGGCGCGAAACGCGAGTTCGGTGCGAAACGCGAGTTCGGTGCGAAACGCGAGTTCGGTGCGAAGCGCGAGTTCGGCGGCAAGAGCGACGACCGTGGCGGCAAGCGCGAGTTCGGAGCGAAGCGCGAGTTCGGCGGCAAGAGCGACGACCGTGGCGGCAAGCGCGAGTTCGGAGCGAAGAGCGAGTTCGGCAGCAAGAGCGACGACCGTGGCGGCAAGCGCGAGTTCGGCGGCAAGAGCGAGTTCGGTGCGAAGCGTGAGTTCGGCGCGAAGCGCGAATTCGGCGGCAAGAGCGACGACCGGGGCGGCAAGTTCGGCGCGAAGCGTGAGTTCGGCGCGAAGCGCGAATTCGGCGGCAAGAGTGACGACCGTGGCGGCAAGTTCGGCGCGAAGCGTGAATTCGGCGGCAAGAGCGACCGGGGCGGCAAGTTCGGTGCGAAGCGTGAATTCGGCGGCAAGAGCGACTTCGGTGGCGGCAAGGCTGGCCGCTTCGGCTCACGTGACGGCGGCAAGAACCGTTTCCCCGGTGACGAGCGTCCCGCGCGGCGTGGCGGTCGTGACGAGGAGCGCACCACGGGGCGTGATCGCAAGGAGCCTCGCGTCGCGGCCCCGGGCCGTGAGCTCTCCAAGCCGTTCCCCGGCGAGCGCGCCTACGGCGGTGCATCGTCAGGCGCGACGGCCGCGGTCGCCCGCACCGGAGCGCGCATCGAAGGCGCCTTCGGCCGCGGCGGCAAACGTGACGACGCCCCGCGCTCGCGTTTCGGAGGACCCGGTGGTCCCCGCAGCGACGGCGCGCGTGGTTTCGGCGAAACGGCGGCCCGCGTCGGTGAACGCGCCAGTGGCCCCCGTCGCACCGGCCCCGGCGCCAAGCCCGGCGGCTTCAAGAAGGGCGGCTTCAAGAAGCCCGGCAGCTCCTTCAAAGGCAAGCCCGGTGCTGGATTCAAGGGTGGCCGAAAGAGCCCCGCGGGCGGCAGGAGTTCTCCGAGGAAGCCCCGAGGCTCGTGGTAAGACGTGGGCATGAGTCGTCGTGCTCTCAGCGCGCTCGTTGCGGTCCTCGTGGTCGGCTGCTCGGGCGGGCGTGACAAGACGCTGGCTGATCTCCAGAGCGCCCGGCCCGAGGTGAGGGCGCTCGCGGTCAAACGCCTGGCGGAACGGTTCGAGGCTGAAGACGTCAGCCTCTTCTCCCAACTGGCGAGGGACCCGGTTTCCATCGTTCGTGCCGAGGCCATGGCGGCCCTGGGCAAGACGCAGGATTCGCGCATCGTCGACCTGCTCGGTGAGGGGTTGGCCGACCCCGATGAGCAGGTGCAGCAGGCGGCCGCGGCGGCACTCGCTTCGTTCAAGACCGACAAAGCGCGCAGCTACCTCACGCTTCAGTACTCGCGGCGCGGCCGCACCACGCGCATGGCGATCGTCCAGGCGCTCAAGGGCACCAACATCCCCGGCGCGATGGCCTCGGTGGTCGTCGCGGAAGCGAAGGCCATCTGGGATCGCAACATGAAGGTGCTCAACGATGGCGCGTTGCCCGAGCGCATCGGCGCCGCTGAAGAGCTCGGCCGCTCGGGCCGTCCCGAAGCCGTCAATCGGCTGGTGCCGCTCCTCAAGGACAAACACGTCGGGCTCGCCGCTGCTGCCGCGCGTGGCCTGGGCCTGGCCCGCGATCCCCGCGCAGCCCCCGCGGTCACCGCGTTGCTCGACGAAAACTATCCGGAGCTCCGCGAAGCTGCGTGTGAAGCGCTCGGCCGCCTGGGCGAAATCTCGGCCCTGCCCAAGCTCCTCGCAGTCGCACAGGAGAAGAGCCCCACCAGCCCCTTCGCCACCCGCGCGATCCTCGCGTTGCCGCGTTCTCCCGAAGTCGACAAGGCGCTGTGCTCGCTGGTGGTGTCGGCCAACGACGCCGAGGTGCTCAGCACCGGCCGTGAGCTGCGTAAACGCGGCGGCTGCCCCGTCGAGCCCATCCTCGAGCTGCTCAAGAGCCCCTCGACGGTGAATGCGGGCCTGCTGGCCATCATCGCGCTCGCCCCTCGAGGTGAGCTGGTGCCGAAGGTCGGAGCGCTCACCACCGCCAGTGACGAGCAGACCCGCCGCCTCGCCATCGAAGCGCTGGCCGAGTTGAACGATCCCGCTGGCGCCGCCTTCGTGCAGAAGGCGTGGGACGCCGAGCTCAAGTCACTCGAGCCCCGCCGCCTCGACTGGATCCCCGCCGAGCTGCCCACCACCTACGCCGATGGTTTCGATCCCACTCAGGCGCCGTCGCCTGACGATCCGTTCGCCGTCGCC
>JANODF010000130.1:0-16757 GCA_031412555.1 Archangium sp.
CGCCGATGAGCCCGTGCCGCCTTGTTTGAAATAGCCCGTGGCCGTGAGGTCGACCTCGCACCGGTTCACGCCCGCGTCGGGAACCCCGCCCCCACCACCCTTGGGACAGGCCGTGAAGAGCAGAAGCGAGGCGAAAAGGAAGCTGTGACCGGTTCGTTGCATGAGGTGATGTGCAAGAGACACCACCCATCCGCTCCCGACAAGCCCCTGAAACGACGGCTCGCCACGCTTCTGTGCGGGGGGCTTTCGTTGCTAGGTTGAGCGCACGATCATGGGGGATTTCGAGTTCGTCGTCAGCGATGGCCCCGACAAGGGCACGGCCTACCCTTTTCCGGGCACACACTTCTACGTGGGGGCCAGTGAAGAGTGTCATCTGCGCTTCCCCCCGGGGGACGTGCAGCCCAAACACGCTGAGATCCGCTTCGACCCCTCCGGCGTTCCGTGGATTCGGGATCTCACCGGCCAGCGGCTGGTGTGGCTCAACGGAGAAGCCATCGACAAGGGCTCGCTGGGCGCTGGGAGCTTCTTGCGCCTGGGCCGGCTCGAGCTGGTCATTCGCCATCGCACCGAGAAGGCGGGCCCCAGCGGCACCATGGCCACGCCCACGCCGTTCCGCAGCCAGAAGCCGGTGACCGCCAGTTCGCCGCGAAACCCGGTGGCGCAGAGTGGCGCGCGCAACCCGGGGTCCAGCAGCTCCGCCCAGAACCACGGCATCGACGCGACAGCGAAGCGGCCCACGCCCTTCGCCAAACCGCAGACCGGCGCCGGTGGTTTTCCCGATGCGCCCGACGACGGTCTGGTGCCGCCCGACGACGCGACGTCGATCAGTTCGGTGCGCACGCTCGGCTCGGTGCTCACCCCGGGCAGCATCATCGACGGCCGCTACGAGATCGTCGGCAAGCTGGCCGCCGGCGGCATGGGCGAGGTGTACCGCGCGCAACACGTCGAGCTCGGCAAGGCGATGGCCCTCAAGGTGATGTTGCCCGAGCTGTCGAACGACCCCGAGTTCGTCACCCGCTTCAAGCGCGAGGCGATCGCCGCCAGCCGCATCGGGCAGCAGAACATCGTCGACATCTCCGACTTCGGCCGCACCGCCAACGGGCGCTTCTATTTCGTCATGGAGTACCTCGACGGCATGACGCTCTCGAGCCTCATTCACCGCCAGGGCGCTCAGCCTGCCGAGCGGGTGCTCAACATCGCAGCGCAAGCCTGCCGCGCGCTCGCCGCCGCCCACGCCCAGAGCATCGTGCACCGCGACTTGAAGCCCGAGAACATCATGCTGCTCCAGCGGCCCGGGCAGCCCGACTTCGTCAAGGTGCTCGACTTCGGTGTCGCCAAGGTCTCCGCGGGGCACGGGCAGGGCGGCCACACCGCGGTGGGCATGGTGGTCGGCACGCCGCAGTACATGTCGCCGGAGCAGGCCAAGGCGATCCCCGTCGACACCCGCAGCGACATCTATTCGATGGCGTTGATCATCTACGAGCTGCTCACCGGCAGGCCGACCTTCGCCGCGGAGACGCCGTCGATGTTGATGGTCAAGCACGTGGTGGAAGCGCCGCCGCCGTTCGAGCCCGGGCCTCTGCAGAGCGTGCCCGAAGAGCTGGAGCACCTCGTCTTCCGCATGCTGGAGAAGGAACCCGCAGCGCGGCCCCAGACGATGGAAGAGGTGATCGAGGTCCTCGACAATCTCTGGGCCCGCCTCAAGTCGAACGACCCTTCGCTCAAGCGCGTCTCCGGTGGCTATCAGCGCGCCGCTACGCCGCAGCGTCCTCAGTCGGGCGTCTCGATGGTGCGTGCGTCGGGCCGGGTCCAGGGCGTGACCACCTCGAGCACCACCGGGCTGGAAGAGCCGCTGCCGCCGCTGCAGAAGTCGAAGCTGCCGCTGGTGCTCGGCGTGGTGGTGGTGCTGCTGCTCATCGCGGTGGGCGTGATCGTGCTGCGCCCCGGCCCCGAGCCCGTCGTGGAGAAGCCGCCCGTGGTGGAGAAGCCGGTGGTGGTGGAGAAGCCCGTCGACCCGAACCCGCCCGTGGCGCTGAACAAGGTGAAGCTCAACTTCACCAGCGTGCCCGACAAGGCCGACGTCTCCGAAGGCGACATTCTGCTCGGTGTCACCCCGCTGGTGCTGCACCGCGCGCCCGGTGAGATCACCGAGCTGACCTTCTCCGCGAAGGGCTACAAGCCGGTCACCCGCAAGGTGCGCTTCGACGACGAGCAAACGATTCCCATCGAGCTCGAGAAGGACAAGAAGGTCACCGGCCCGGCACCGAAGAAGCCCAAGCAGCCCGGCCTCGCAGACGATCCGTATTCGCAAGAAGAAGACCTGAAGGACTCGCCGTTCTGAACGCCCATGATCCCAGCCCTCCTGATCGCCCTGCTCGTCGCAGCTCCCAAGCCCGCTCCTGCCGCCACCCCGGATGAAAGTGGTGACGTGAAGAAGGCCAAGGATCTCTTTCAGTCAGGCCAGAAGCTCTACAAGCAGGCGCGGTACGCCGAGGCGATCTCGAAGTTCGAAGAGGCCTACCTGGTGCGCCCGCACCCGGTCATCTACTTCAACATCGGCAAGTGCTGGGAGCAGCTGGGCGAGACCGCCAAGGCCTTGCGCGCGTACCGCGATTACCTGCGCCTGGCGCCCGACGCGAAAGACAAGGAGACGGTCTCCGACGCGATCGCCAACCTGGAGCGCCGCCTGCGCGAGAAGGGCATGCAGCAGCTGATGGTGTTCGCCGATCCGCCCAACGCGCGCATCGCCGTCGACGGGAAAGAGCTGGGCAGCTCGCCCGCCTCGGTGGAGCTGATCGCCGGCAACCACACCCTCTCCGTCTCGGCCGACGGTTTCGAGAAGGTCGAACGCTCGTTCGTGATGCAGACCACTCGCGCCACCGAGATGACCATCTCGCTGCGCCCCGTGGGGTCGAGCGCGAAAGAGCCGGTGGCCAGCGACGCACCGAAGCTCGAGCCGAAGACCACCACGGAGCCTGGCAACCCGCCGCCCACGCCGCCCCTGGTGGTCGCGCCGGTGGAGGCGAAGAAGGGCCGCCTGTGGACCTACGTCGCTGGTGGCGTCGCGGTGGCCAGCCTGGGCGCGGCGGTCGGCCTGGGCCTGGGCTCGAACGGCGCGATGGAGCAGTTCACCAAGCCGGCCGACGGAATGCCTCACCCTGAAGGCGAAGTGCAGGCGCGTTTCGATGCCGCCAACCAGTCGGCCACCAGCCTCGCCACCGGAGCGAACGTCGCTTACGGCGTCGCCGGCGTCGCCGCCGCCACCGCGATCGTCCTCTTCTTCCTCGAGAAGTGAAGAACCCCATGACCAACCGACTCTGGCTGCCGTGCTGTCTGCTGCTCGTGGCGTGTCAGCCGGTCGTCACCGGCGCGCCCTGCTTCACCAACGCGAATTGTCCCAATGGCCAGATCTGCTTCGAGGGCTTCTGTCTGGCCAGCGACGGCGGTGAAGTCACCGGTGGGGGCAGTGGCGGCAACATGGGCGGCGGCGGTGGATCAACCGGTGGTGGTGGCGGTGCGGGCAACGACGCGGGCTTCGACGCGGGCATCATCGAAGGTCCCGACGACACCTGTTCCGATGGCATCGACAACGACAACGACGGCGAGCTCGATTGTGCTGACGCCGACTGCGCCAACCAGACCTGCCGCGCGGCGGGTGGGGCTTGCGATCTGGCCGAGACCTGTACGGGCGGCGCCTGCCCGGCTGATGAAAAAGTGCAACCAGGCACCAGCTGTCGCGCCGCGGCGGACGCCGGGTGTGACCTGGAAGAGCTGTGCGACGGCACCACCAACGCTTGCCCCGTCGACGAGTTCGCGGCGATGGGCACCAGCTGCCGCGCGGCCACCGGCGATTGCGACAGCCCCGAGTCGTGCACCGGTTCTTCCCCTGCCTGCCCCACCGATTCGTTCGAGCCGGCCACCACAGTCTGCCGCGCCGCCGCGGGTGATTGCGACGAAGCCGACTTCTGCTCGGGCTCTTCGCCCACCTGCGGCGCCGACACCTTCAAGGCGAACACCTCGATCTGCCGCGCCTCGGGTGGCGCGTGCGATCCCGCGGAGAGCTGCACCGGTTCGTCGGCGGCTTGCCCCTCCGACGCGCTCAGCGCCACCACCGTCGAATGCCGCGCGGCGGTGGGCGCCTGTGATGCCCCCGAGACCTGCGATGGCCTCACCGTGGGGTGCCCGGGCGATCGTTTCCTCGGTTCAGGCGTGACCTGCCGCGCGGTGGCCGCCGGAGGCTGTGACCTCGAGGAGCAGTGCACCGGAAACAGCGCCGCCTGCCCCACGGACTCGTTCGCCACGGGCACCACCTGCCGCGCCGCCGCGGGCCCCTGCGATGTGCCCGAGATGTGCGTGGGGAACTCGGCCTCGTGTCCGCTCGATGGGTTCGCCCCCACCATGTTCGTGTGCCGCGCTTCGACCGGCGCATGCGACTCCGCCGAACGGTGCCTGGGCGGTGCGAGCTGCCCGGTCGACACCTCCAGCTGCTCGGCCGCGCAGTTCTGTGATGGCGCCAACGGCTGCGTGAACAAGAAGGGCCTGGGTTCGACCTGCGGCGCCCCGAGCGAGTGCTCTTCGAACTTCTGTGCCGACGGCCGCTGCTGCAACTCGGCCTGCAACGGCGCCTGCCAGGCCTGTTCGACGGCGGGCAGCTGCAACTTCCTCCCCTCGAGCACGGTGTGCCGGCCTTCCGGTGGCAACTGCGATGCGCCCGAGAGCTGCACCGGCAGCGCCGCGAGCTGCCCCACCGACGTGCTGCTGGGGCCCACCACTGTGTGCCGCTCCAGCGCGGGGGTCTGCGACGTTCAAGAGGTGTGCAGCGGCACCGCGGTGAGCTGCCCGGCCGACGTGTTGCGCGGCGGCGCCACCACCTGCCGCGGCAGCGCCGGGGCCTGCGACCCGCCGGAAGTCTGCAGCGGCTCTTCGGCTTCTTGCCCCTCTGACGTGCTGCTGCCCCGCGACACGGTGTGCCGGGCTTCTGCCGGCAGCTGCGACGTGGCGGAGGCCTGCAGTGGCGCGGCGGCCAGCTGCCCTGCGGATGCGTTCCAGAACTCGATGACCACCTGCGGCCTGTCGAACTGCAGCAACGGCACCTTCACCCCGGCGCCGCGTTGCGTGGGCTCGTCGAACACCTGCCAGAACTTCGGCAACTCCAGCTGCAACGGCTACCAGTGCAACAGCAGCAGCTCGGCCTGCTTGATGGCCTGTGGGAGCAACAGCGATTGCCTCTCCACGCACTACTGCCAGGGCACCTCGTGCGTGCAGAAGCTGCCCGACGGCTCGAACTGCATGCTGAGCACCGACTGCGTGAGCGGCAGCTGCCTGCAGGGGTACGCCGATCTCGACAACGACGGCTTCGGAAACCCCGCGGCAGGCGCGCGGTTCTGCGGAGCGCTGCCGTTGACGCCGACCCGGTATGTCGCGAGCAACACCGACTGCTGCGACAGCAACCAGAACGTGCGGCCCAACCAGACTGGCTTCTTCTCCAGCGCGGTGCCCAGCCCCTGCAGCAGCCTCAGCTTCAACTACGACTGCAGCGCGCCCAACACGCACGAGTTCCCCAACACCCGCGGTTGTGCCGACGGCACGTGCTCCACCAACGGCTGCACGGGTTCAGGCTGGGCCGCGAGCAGCTTCCCCGGCTGTGGGCTCCCGGGCAGCTACCGCACCTGCACCACCTCGCTGCTGTTCTGCAGCGGCGGGGGGCTCACCAGCGCGTGCAACACCGCAAGCATCACCAACCCCATCGATCGATGCCGCTGAGCCGTGCGATTGAAAACGGATCTCCCATGAAAGCTCGACTGTGGTTGTTGTGTTCGGTGAGCGTGCTGGCCTCTTGCCAGCCGCTCGTCACGGGCGCTCCTTGCACCACGCATCTCAACTGTCCCGCCACGCAGGCTTGCGGCGCCGAAGGTCAGTGCGTCACGGGCCCGCGCACGGACGGCGGTGGCACGGCGGGCGGTGGACAGGGTGGCGGCTCAGGAGGCGGCGTGACCGGTGGTGGTGCAGGTGGCGGAGCAGTGGGTGGTGGTGGCGGCGGGGGAACGTCGAATGATGGCGGCGTGCTGCCGCAGTTCTACGAGCTCACCTCGGCCGGAGCGCGCCTGCAGGGCGGCTCCCTCACGATGGATGTGCAGGTGGGCCACGCCACACCCCCAACGAAGATGACCGGCGGCACGCTTGAAGTGACCGGCGCCGCAGCGGTGCAACGATGATTCGACTCCAGGAGCCCTTCATGTTTCGCACGTTCTTCGCCGCCGCTCTCTGTCTGGCCAGCAGTGCCCTCGCCCAGACGGTGCCGACCCGGGTGAACTTCGCGGGCCGCATCGTCGACAGCGGCGCGCCGGTGACGGGCGCCCGCGACTTCGTCTTCAAGCTCTTCCCGACCATCGTGGGCGGCTCCGAGGTGTGGACGGAGACGCGCATGGGCGTGCCGGTCGCCGACGGAGCGGTGAACGTGGAGCTCGGCGCCATCACGCCGCTGACTCCGACCCTCCTCGATGGGCAGGTGCTGTACCTCGAGGTCTCGGTGGGGGGCACCGTGCTCACCCCGCGCACCGCGGTGCTCAGCGTGCCGTACGCGCTGCGCAGCACCGTGGCCGCCCAGGTGGGCACGCTCACCGCCGCCCAGATTCAGCAACGCGTCAGCGGCAGCTGTGGAGCGGGCGCAGCCATTCAGACCATCAACACCGACGGCACGGTGAGCTGCCAGGGCATCGGGGCGAACGATGCGGGCGTGAGCACCATCACCGGCATCACCGCGGGCGCAGGCCTCACCGGTGGTGGCTCGACCGGCAACGTGGCGCTGGCGGTGAACTTCGCCGGCAGCGGTTCGGCGAACACGGCGGGCCGCAGTGATCACAACCACACGGGTACGTACCTGCCGCTGGGCCCGGTGCTCGCGTGCGCGGCGAGTGATCGCGTGGTGAGCATCAACTCCACGACTGGCAGCGTGGTCTGTGCTCCGGGCGGCATCACTTCACTCCTCGCCAGTATTCCGCTTTCCGTTACGGGCGGCGCGACGCCGACCGTTTCACTCAACCTCTGCGGCCCCAACGAGATCTTCAAGATGCTCAGCGGCTCGTGGCGCTGCGCACCCGACGATGGCCTGGCGAACGTGAACGTGAGCGGTCCGTTGACGACGACGGGTGGAAGCTCTCCCACGCTGGGCATCGGGGTGCTTCCCACCTCGATCGGTGGCGCGGGTGTCTCGCTCGCCGCGACGGGTGGCTCGCGCATGTTCGTGAAGCAACAAGGCGTCGGAAGCGCGTTCACCGTGGGAACCATCACCGCGGGCGAACTGCCGGTGCACTCGCACATCGCCAGCGACCTGCCCTCGACCGTGCAGAACTGGGCAACGCAGCCCAGCTGCCCCGCGGGTCAGTACGTCAGCGGCATCGGGAGCACCGGCACGGCCACCTGCATTCCGGTTCCTGTCTTCGGCGCGGTCTACACCGGCACGTGCTCCGGTGCCGTGGGGGCGACCTGCACCATCGCGGTGCCCGGCTTGTACGCGACGGGCTCGAGTGCCGGCTCGGTGACGGTCACGCACCCGTCGACTGGCAACTACACCGTGACGTTCCCGTGGATCAGCACGGGTGTCCCTCAGGTCACCATCTACAACGCGCCCCTCACCGCCTTCTGCCGAGTGATGGGCTGGGGTGGCACCCCGATGAGCGTCAACGTGTTCTGCGGAAGTTCTGCAGGCACGGCAGCGGAGGCAGTCTTCAACATCACCGTCAACGGCAACTGATCGTTCAGCGCACGGCGGAGGTACCCACTTTCGCTCCCCGGCAGGGCCGATGGCGGCGCTCAGCGGATGTCGATGCCGTAGATGCGATTGGCGCGGGTGCCCAACACCGCGCGGTTGCCGAAGACCGCCGGTGACGACTCGATGTCGCCTTCGAGCTGGAGCTTGGCGACCTCCAGCCCGGTGCGCGCTTCGAGCAGCCGCACCACGCCGCCGATGCCGCCGTGCAGCAACCACGCGTGCCCTTCTTCATCGGTCAGCAGCGTGGGCGTCGACCAGCTGAAGAGGGGAAACTCGTAGCGCCACTCCTCCTTGCCGGTCTTCTTGTGGAGCGCCAGCATCACGCCGTTGTCGGGCCCGGGGCACCGTGCGAGCACGAAGAAGACGAGATCGCTCACTTCACCGGTGCCCAGGGTCGGCGTGGCGAACACGCCGGCGTCGATCTTCTTCGGGGGCCCCGTCGCGCCCTGGCACTTGTAGCCCTTCTCCCACTCGGGTTTGCCGGTCAGCCCATCGATGCGGCGCAGCCAGCTCTTTCCCTTCGGGCCCGTCTTGTCGACCTCGGTGCCGGTGTAGAGCTTGGGGCCGCTGTCTTCCAGCTCGAGCGCGAGCGTGGCGTCGGTGTCGTCGCCTGCTTCGAACTTCCACCGCGGGGTCATGCTGCGCAGATCGACCGCCTGCAGCGTGCCGCCGTTGTCGGCGAAGAAGGCGAGGTTCTGCAGCACCGACAATGAGTTCTCCACGCCGAAGTGTGCGTTGCCCGGTGACTTGTAGCGATAGCGCGCCACCTCGGGTTTCACGTCGAGCGTGAGCGCGAGTGGATCGAAGTTGGTGTGCAGGCGCAGCAGGTAGATGAGGCCGTTCTCTCCGCCCACCACGTAGGTGTCGGTCGCGCGGTTGAGCAGGCCCGACGAGTCGAACGCCCCCCAGCCCTTCCGGGGCGCGGCGCGATCGCTCCCGGGGAGGAAGAAGACCTCGGTGTCGTTGATCAACTCGAACACGCGCAGGCCGATGGGCCGGCTCTCGGGGATGCCCTGGCCCACGAACAACAGCGGGTACCCGCGGGGATCGAGTGAGACGCTGCCCTTGATGGGATTGCCGGTGCGCAACATCGGGCGCGATCGTTTGCCGGTCGCGAGATCGATGAAGTGCACGTTGCCGTCGAGCGAACCCTGGATCACCTCGACGAAGTCATCACGTTGCCGAAGCGCGCCCAGTCTCGACATGGAGTGCCGCACCACCGCGGGCCAACGCACGATGGCGGGCTGCCCGGTCCACCCGCTGCCTCCGAACCAGGGCGCCTTGCTCTGCTCGGTGGCCACCACCCACGCCACGGAGAGCTGGTGCGGCTCTTTGGGAATGACGCCCCACGCGCCGCCGGATCGCCTCGGCCCACCGCGGAAGGTGAAGACGCCGTCGTGCTCGGAGTACGGCTCGGGGAAGGTCTGGGTGTCGGCCAGCGCGAGGGCGCCGTCGAAGATGAGCTCGCGGCGCAACGAGACGAGCGAGGCCGCGTCGGGATCGAGGTCGATGGTGTGGCGGGGTGGTGGGGGCGCGAGAATGGGCTCCACCACCTTCGGGGCGATCACCTGCACCGGCTCCGGGATGGGAGCCGGCGGGGATCGGCACGCGACGAAGAGCAGAACGAAAAGAAGGCTCCCTCTCCCCCCCGGGGAGAGGGTTGGGGTGAGGGGCCACACCTCCGCTGCACCCGAACGAATCAGAAGCGAATGCGAACGCCCGCGCCGATGCGCGAGTCACCGCGAGAGTCGTGGCTGGCCGACAGCGCGAAGTCGACGTCCTTGTTCACCTTCCACGCGGCCTCGGCGTTGGCGGTGGTGTGGTCGGTCTGGAAGTTGTGATTCACGCCCGCCGACAAGGTGAGGTTGTCGTTGGGGCGGTACACGACGTTGCCGCCGACCGTCTCCATGCCCTGGCGGTTGGCCGTGGCGTACGCCGAGAGGTTCAGGTTCGGGCGGTTGAGGTCGTACTGCATGCGCGCGTTGTCGAAGCCGGTGGCGGAGTTGCCCGTGACCGAGCCGGTCAGCCGGCCCGCGTTGCCCAGGTCGACGTGGCCGGTGACGGTGCCGGTGGCCTTGAAGTTCTTGAAGTGCGCGTCCCACTGGCCGCCGAGCTTCACCTCGAGCTTGTCGTCGAAGAACTTCGTCTTCACCTCGGGCTTGATGCCGAGGCTCGCGAGCTTCGCGCTGCCGCCCGTCCACGCGACGACGCCCGCCGCCGCCGCGAGACCGCCGGCGAGCGAGTAGTAGGCCGTGGGGGAAGCGGCCTTGAGGTCCTTGATCAGATCCTTGGCGATGTCGCCGCCGATGCTGCCGAGATCGCCGAGCTTCGTGCTGGCGAGGTCGCGCGTGTTGATGCCCGCGCCCTCCAGCTTCGACTGGATGCCGGCGGCGAGCTCGGGGCTGAGCGCCCCGATGGGGATGTTCTTGAGGAAGTCGGTCGAGGCGTTCTGCAGCTCGGTCTGCTGAGCGGGCGAGAGCGTGTCGCCTTCACGCACCGGCGTGCGGCCGCGCGCCATGCTCATCGCGTCGTGACCCAGCGTGGTCTCGATCTTCGCGGTGTACGTGCTCAACGCCGCTTCGAGTTGCGCGCGCACGGGGTTGGGCATCGAGGCACGAACGTCGGCTTCGCTCGAGATGTGTTTGGGGAGCGAGAGGTCGAGCGGGCGCTGCCCGTTGTTTCCTGCGGCCCATCCAGGCGACTGCGGCGGCGGGGTGGGGCCGACCGGGGTCGCGGGCTGCGTGGTGGTGGGGCTGACGACGCGAGGCGCTGGTTTACTTCCAATCCCGTTCACAGGCATATGGTACCCACCTTAACCCCGAACACCCCGGAGCTGCGCAATGGCTACCCTGCTCGTCGTCGATCTCGCTGCCCTCCTCGACACCAGCAAAGTCGGAGCTGACGCCGCCAAGGGGTTGGAGAAGACCTGGGCCGAGGCGAAGAAGCTGCCCGATGAGAAGCGCCAGGAGCTCCTGGCCGAGCTCCAGAACAAGCGCGATGCGCTGCGGGAGGCCCTGTTCGCCCGTGCGCGCCCGCTGCTCGCGGAAATTGCGAAGGAAAAGAAGGCAGATGCGGTGCTCGATAAGAGCGCGGTGTTGTGGGGCAAAGGCGACGACGTGACCAAGGTGTTGATCAAGAAGGTCGACGCCGCAGGTCCGCTCAAACTCTGAGTGCTCCCTCTCCCCACCGGGGAGAGGGTTGGGGTGAGGGGCCGTTCACCTCTTCCGAATCAACCCCTGCTGAGCGGTCGACGCGACCAGCCGCCCATCTCTCGAATAAATCCGCCCGTTCACCAACCCCCGTGCACCCGAAGCGCGAGGGCTCTCCATCACGTGCAGCAGCCACTCATCTGCACGGAACGCGGCGTGAAACCACACCGCATGATCCACGCTCGCGACCTGCATCCCGGGCGTGAGCCACGTCGCCCCATGCGGCTTGAGCGACGTCGTGATGAACGAAAAGTCTGACGCATACGCCAGCAGCGCCTGATGCAGGCCTGGCGTCTCGGGGACCGGGGCCGTCGCCTTGAACCACACGCAGCGCTCGGGAGGATTCTTCCCGGTGAGGAACACATCAGGCTCGCCCACGGTGCGGATCTCGATGGGCCGCTCCGCCAGCGCCCGGTCGCGCATGAACTCAGGCAGCAGGTCACCGGCCTTCGCGAACCGTTCCTGATCCGTCGGAACCTGCTCGGGAGGCGGCACCTGCGGCATGTCGATCTGATGATCGAACCCGGGCTCCACTTTCTGGAAGCTGGCCGACATGTCGAAGATGGGGTGGCCGTGTTGAATGGCCTTCACCCGCCGCGTGGTGAACGATGAACCATCACGCGAACGATCGACGTCGTAGACGATGGGCGCGCTCACATCACCGGGCCGCAGGAAGTACGCGTGCAGCGAATGCACCGGGCGATCTGCCGGCACCGTGTGCAGCGCGGCGAAGAGCGCCTGGCCGATCACCTGCCCGCCGTACACCGTGCCCCAGCCGAGATCCTGGCTCTGACCGCGGTAGAGGTTTTCTTCGATGCGCTCCAGAGAGAGCAGCTTGATCAGTTCGTCGAGAACGGTCGCCACGAGGGCCCTCTAACCTTCGGGTCACTTGAAGGCGCGGGAGAAATTCGAGAGTGGTTGCACAGCACCACCTCCACCGACATGCTCCGCCCGTGATTGCACGCCTGTCTCGACTCGCCGTTGCCACGCTCGTGCTGACCAATTGCGCGCAGCCCTCTGTCGTCGATGCGGGTGCCCGAACCACCCTCACCACGATCGCCGGCAGTAATGGCGCCGCCGGCGCGTTCGCAGATGGGCCCGCTGCGATGGCGCGTTTCGATCTCCCCGAAGGGCTCGCGCTCGACCCGGCGCGCGAAAACCTGTTCATCGCCGACTCCGTCAACCACGTCATCAGGCGCCTCGAGCTGGCGACCGGCGAAGTCACGACGGTCGCTGGCACTGCAACGCAGTCCGGTTTCGCGGACTCCGACGCCGATGGAGGCACGCGGTTGCATCTCCCGCGCAACCTGGTGTTCGCGCCCGGCGGTCGCAGCCTCTACTTCACGGACACCGGCAACTCCGTCATTCGGCGCCTCGACCTCGAGACGCGTCGTGTGTCGACGGAGTTCGGCGTCGCGCGGTCTCCCGGCACCGACGATGGCCGCGGCCTCAACGCGCGCTTCGGAAAGTCCGGCCTCTTCGGAGCACTGCCCTGGGGCGGAGGGCTGGTCATCGACGAGCAGAACGACGCCGGGCCTCGCATGTACGTCTCCGATTCCGCCAACCAGACCATTCGATCCATCGACCTCGTCACGGGCGACGTCGTGACCATCGCCGGAAGGGCCGGAGTGGAAGGCGCCGCCGATGGCCCCGCACTCAGCGCGACGTTCAACAAGCCCTCGGGCCTGGGTCTGAGCGGAAGAAACCTCTTCATCACCGAGGCCAACAACCTCACCATTCGGCGCCTGAACCTCGACACGAAGCAGGTGATCACGGTCGCAGGAAAGGCGCCTGCGAACCCCAAACACTTCTGCGAGAACGTCAGCCCGGTCTTGCCGCCTGAGTGTGGCTCGATCGATTCGCCCGACGGGCTGGAAGCGCGGTTCCGCTTTCCCTTCGGCGTCGAGCCCGATGATCGCGGCGGCTTCTTCGTCGTCGATTCGCACAACAACCTCATTCGACGTTTCGACCCTGCCTCGTCAGCGGTCACCACGGTCGCGGGCACCCAGTTGACGGTGCTGCACGATCTCATTCACCCCAGTGAGGACACGGGGGCGGGGCAGGAGGGCACCTTCTCACACCCCTCCCACGCGGTGTTTCTGCCCCCTCGCACGCTGTACGTGTCGGATCGATCGGCGAACTGCATCAGGCGCGTCGAGCTCGCGGACTGAATCGAGGAACGCGCTCGCGTGAGAGAGCGCCTCGAGCGTCGCTTCGGGATCGAGTGAACCGGGCAAACACCGCACCTCGATCGTCGGCTGTTTGGGAAAGCGCTCCACCAGGCCGAGCAGGTTGAGATCGACGGCGCGGTGCAGACCGGCGAGCAGCAAGCCGGCAGCCAACGTCTCGAAAGGCAGCTCGTCGGTGGCCTCTGTCGCCACACGCACCACGTCGGGCGGAAACGGCCCCAGCTTGCGGCACCGAGGATTGGGCTTCAGTCGACTGAGGTAGACCGCGCGCTCCTTCACCCAGGCCAGCACCAGCCGGCGCAACAGCGCGGTCGAACGAAACGGTGCCGCATCGAAGTGCGCGTGCACCGCCGCTTCTGCAGGCACGGTGAAGCCGAGTGAGGTCGCGAGCTTCATCACCCGGCGAAGCACTGGCGCGAGCTCCTTCTGACCGAGCGGGCGCAGCACCACTTCACACACCCGCGCGCGTTCAGCGGTGACGTGATGCCAACGCACCAGCGGCTGGCCCCAGGGGTCGACGAAGCCCTCTTCTTCTTCCGTCGCGGCGAAGGTCTTCTGCAGCGGCCGAAAATGCCCCGGGCAGCTCCGTTCGATCCACGCGGCGAGACGCACGTCGTCGGTGCGCGCGATGCGCATGAACTCAGTGGTCGGCGCGAGATCGTCGACGATGGTGGGATCATCGACCACTGAGGCGAACCACTTGCCGCGCACCAGCACCCGCGCGGCCGGGGTGAGGTGACAGTCGGGTCGGCCGTCGGGCAACACGCCTTGCCCGTGGTACTTGAACGAAAGACGAAGCGCGCCTCCCGCTTGTTTCGCGAGAGCGCGCGCCAGGTCGAAGCGGGTCTTTCCAGGCGGGGCCAACAACTCCAGCTCGAGACCCACCGGTCCCCCCGAGAGAAGTCGAGGGGTCACTTGCCGCACGAAGCAGAGGTGGCATCTCGACTGCGCTCGATGCGAGCGGTGTGCTTCACGGAATTTCGTGACGGTCGCGAGCGGCGGTGATGCCCTTCTCGGTCATCATCGAGGTGTAATCGTTGAGCACCTTGAGGCCCATGTACTCCTTCACTTCCTGCGTGGAGGCGCCCTTGAGGAAGTCGAACTTCTTCTTCGCCTGCTCGACGTCGCCGGCCGAGTACCCCGAGCGCTTGAACGCCGCGAGCATGTCGTGGCTGTCGAACTCCGAGCGGGTGACGCCCACCTCGGTGAGGATCTCTTCCGTTTTGTTCACGACCTTCAGGCCGATGTACTCCTTGGCCTCGGCGAGGTTCTTCAGGAAGGGCAGCTTCTTGAGCGCCTGCTTCGCGTCGGCCTCGGAGTACGGGCTGCGCTGGAACGCCACGGTGCAGTCGTGGTTGTCGTACCGCGCGCGGCTGATGCCCTTCTGCTCCAGCGGGCCTTCGTTGCGGGTGATCACCGCGCGGCCGATGAGCTCCTTGGCGGCGTCGATGCTGGGGAGATTGAAGGCCTTCTTCGCGGCCTTGGCGTCGGCGTTCGTGTACGGCGAGTGCCAGAAGGCGGTCCGCGCGGTCTTGCTGTCGATCGAAGCGCCACCAATGCCACCGGGCGCGGCCGGCTTGACCCAACCGCTGCTCGACGTCGCAGGCTGAGGCTTCGCGGGCATGGGGGCGGCGGGCTTCGGAGCGGACTGCTGGGTGACTGCAGGCGTGTTGCGCTTGACCGTCGGCATGGTGACTCCTGAGAGAAATTGCGTGGTGTGCGGGAATGACACTTCGGGCATCCAAATCGCGCAACAACTAGAAGGGAAAAGATGATCACCCTCGACTCTCAGACGATGAGAACGCTGCAAGAACGTTTGACGTCGGCGCAGGGCGACTTCGCGGCTCGTTTCCCGGGGGAATCCAGCGCGCGGCAGCCGGTGCACGTGCTGTACGGCGGGGCGCATTTGTTCAAGGCCGAGACCGCGAAGAAGCTGGGTGAACTCGCCCGCCAGGCGCTCGCCACGTACGCGCCCGATTCTCTCTCGCTGGGTGATGCGCTCGATCTCGAACTGGAGCTCTCAGCCCGGGTGTACCCGCGCGTGGTGGCCAAGCTCGAGCGTGAGCCGGTGGAGGATCTGCGCATCGACTTCGAAGACGGCTACGGCCATCGCAGCGACGCAGAAGAAGATGGTCACGCCATCGAAGCGGCCCGCCAGGTCGCGCGTGGCATTTCCGAAGACCTGCTGCCCGCCTTCTACGGAATTCGCATCAAGCCGATGTCGGCCGAGCTCGGCGCGCGCGCGATTCGCACGCTCGATCTGTTCCTCACCGAGTTGAAGAAGCCGGTGTTGATCACCTTGCCCAAGGTGGTGTCGGTCGCGCAGGTCGAGCTGTTCGTCGCGGTGCTCACTGAACTCGAGAAGAAGCTCGGCTTCCCGCCGCGTTCCCTGCGCGTGGAGTTCATGGTCGAAGCCGCCCAGGGCCTCATCGACGGAGAAGGGCGGCACGTGTTGCCGCTCCTGCACGCAGCGGCGGAGGGCCGGCTGCAGGCGGCGCACTTCGGGGCGTATGACTACACCGCGTCGCTCGACATCACCGCTGCCCACCAGACCATGCGGCACCCCTCGTGTGATCTCGCGCGCTCGGAGATGAAGTGGGCCTTCGCGGGCACCGGCGTGTTCTTGAGTGATGGCGCGACCACGCGCATGCCGATCGCGCCGCACCGGGGCGCCTCGCTCACCGAAGGCCAGCTCGCCGAGAACCGCCGCCTGGTGCACGCCGCGTGGCTCACCTCGGCCGAAGACATTCGCCATTCCCTGGCGAGCGGCTTCTACCAGGGGTGGGATCTGCACCCGGCCCAGCTGGTGGCGCGGTACGGCACCGTCTTCGCCTTTTTCCTCGAGAGCCTGGCTCCGGCCACCGAGCGGCTGGCTCACTTCGTCAAGCGGCTGGGTCAGGCCACGCTCTCGGGCACGATGTTCGACGACGCCGCGACGGGGCAGGGGCTGCTCAACTTCTTTCTGCGCGGGCTCGCCTGCGGTGCGCTCACGGAAGAAGAAGTGGCCGCCACCGGCCTCACCCCCGCCGAGCTGCAGAGCCGATCCTTTTCGACCATCGCTCGAAACCGGCGCGGGGGTTGAGTAGACGAGAGGCATGCGAAAGCACCTCGCGTTGCTCCTGTTGATTGGCTGTTCGCCGGCGAAGTCGTTGTCGATCGACGTCGGTACCGATACCGATCCCGCCACGCTCCCGCGCTACACGCCGAGGTGGGCGTTCGAGCCGTGGATCAGCAAAGACATCTCGAACGGGCCCGACACGTATGCGTTCGTCGATGGCTTCCGCGAGCGCGACATCCCGGTGGGCGTGGTGGTGCTCGATAGCCCCTGGGAGACGAACTACAACACCTTCGTCCCCAACCCGAATCGCTACCCCGAGTTTCCCAAGCTCGTGAACGACATGAAGGCCCGCGACATTCGCGTGGTGCTCTGGACGACCCAGATGATCAACGAGAGCTCGTTCGACGCGGAGTCGGGCGGCGATCGCTACGTGGGCGCCTCCCCCAACTACGGAGTCGCCCGGCGCAATGGCTACTGCGTCAACGATGCGGCGCTGGAGACGTGGTGGAAGGGGCAGGGCTGTGCCCTCG
>JANODF010000131.1:0-10322 GCA_031412555.1 Archangium sp.
GTGGCTCAGCCTGCTGCTCTTGGCGTGTCTGTCTTCGGGTTGTGCGCTGTTCTCGCGTGCGAGCTGGGCACGCGCTTCCGACACCATGGGCGATCGGCGGCGGCTCGGTGTCGGCGAGGAGTACACCGTGCACCTGACCTATCCCAATGGGGGCGAAGACACCTTGCCACCCCACGTCGAGGTCTCCTGCCAGGGGGCGGACTGCAAGGTCAGTGCTCCAGAGATCACACCCAACCCAGGCGAAAAAGACGTCATGCGCGTCGGCATCGAGCTGCTGTCGCAAGGTGAGCTGACCATCGACGTGCTCATGACCGCCGACGGCACGCGGCAGTCGTGGCGTTATGGACCGTTCCTGGTGCTCCCGCCTGATCACCTCGCGTCCTCATGCCGGGTCACGCGCGCGGGCGTGCAGCGGGCCTGCGAAGATGGCGTGGCGCCGGGCGACTCGGTGCGCATCGAGTTCGGCGTCTACGCAGACACCCAGCGACTCCTGCACAAGAACCTCGTGGTCGAGGCCACGGCGCCCTGGTCTTGCGCGTTGTCAGCCGCGAGCGACGACGGAGCGGGGCCCGTGTACGCATGCACGACGAGCCGGCTGTCGGCCCGAAGCCACCACGTGCTGCGCGCCACGCTCGGTGCCCTCGCCATCTCGCGCGAACTCCAGGTCGGGGAGTGACGGTCGACGGTTCTCTGTTCACCGCAACTTCCGCTGACGCTCAAACCGCGGAGCCGAGGCATCTCGAGCTCGCCGCTTCGCCTGCGTCACCCGCGAACACCTTCCCTGGCCGACAGATCGGCGTCTCGCAATTGGACTTACCCATACACGCCTTCGCTCTTTGCGTTGCTCAAGGCCGATGACCCGCGAAGGGAAAAGCTGATGACGGACCGCGAGAAGACGGTCGCCTGCTACGACGCACAGATGAAGCAGCTCGACCCGCAGAACAAGCGGGGCCAGTTTCTGCAAGAGACCTACGACCCCAGGACGGGCCAGACCAGGAAGCTCGAGTCGATGTCAGCAGCGCTCGATCGAAAGGCCTGCGCGAAGTGCAAGGCGTACAACGCCAAAGAAGCGGCGCTTCAGCGCGAGGTCCTCATGGCTCAGCAGACCGAGAAAATGGCTGCGCTGAAGCCAGTCATCGATCGCGTGAACGCGCTCTTCGCCAAGTCGTCTGGCGATTACTTCCTGAGCGCGTTGAGGTACCGGCTCTGTCTGGGGTTGATGCGCGCTGCCTGTCTGAAGGCTTCGGCGGCTTCGCTGCTCCGACTCAGCGACATCGCGAGGTCCGCGCGAAAGGCCCACGCTTCTTCACAGTCTGGGTCGCGCGTGCACGCCTCGGCCAACGCGGCCAACGAGCGCTCTGCCGCGAAGTCCGGCGCCACCCGAAACTGCGCGAGCGCCAGGTACGCCAGCGCCCGCCCGGTGGGCTCGATGTCGACGGCGTACTGAAAGTGCTCCACGGCCGACGCGAGCTGGCCTGCGTCGAGCCGCTTCTTCCCTTCGGTGAACTGCGCCCCGGCGTCGAGCAACTCGGTGCGAATCTTGAACTGATCAGCCGACGCGCGCGGCTGCGCCTTCTTGCTCGCCGCCAGGTGTTCACGCCGCTTGCGATGGAGCGCGTGCTGTTCGGGTTCGACCAGCGCCCCGTACGCACGCGCGTAGGCGAGCAGGAGCGACTCGGCGCGATTGCGCGCATCGGGGTGATGAAACCGCCGCGGCGAAAGCGCGTCACTCTTCGAAAGAAACGCGGTGGCCAGCCCGGTCACTGGCGTCTCCACGGTCACGCCCAACAAGTCGAATGGATCCTTCCCGCGGTACGCGACGAACTCCGCGGCGAGCGCGTTCATCAGTGCCTCATCGTCCTGCGGCCGCGGCGCAGCCACGGGTGGTGAAGCCATGGGCACCGGGATCGCGTCGACCGGCAACTGGGTGATGGAAGACGGGCTCGACCGGTATTTGGGAAGCGCGGCGTCGGCCACCTCGGCGAAGTCGACCAGCTCCAGCACACACAACGCGTACAGCTTCCGCAGCAGGTCGTCGCGCGAGACGTTGGGCAACGCGAGCAGCGAACGCAGCGAGGGCCGCTTCTTGAGCGCCTGAATGAGGCGCAGGTCCTTCGAGGGCAC
This sequence comes from Archangium sp., assembly GCA_031412555.1. Taxonomy (GTDB): domain Bacteria; phylum Myxococcota; class Myxococcia; order Myxococcales; family Myxococcaceae; genus Archangium_A. The sequence goes on from JANODF010000131.1 coordinate 2,125, forward strand.
CTTGAGCTCTTCGTTGAGATCGTCGACGAGGAGCGCGAGCGGCTTGTCTTCATCGAGGGTGAAGTGCGCGACCAGGGTCTCGGGCGGAAGCTGGGCAGCGCCCAGGTACACCAGCTGCGCGGTGTTCATCTTGATGGGCGTGGCCACGTCGTCGAGGTCGCCCAGCTTCCACTTCGCGTCGCCCCACCGAAACGCATCGAGCAGCGTGTGGGCGAGGTTCGCCTGCAACAACTTGAAGAGTGAAAAACCCGACACGAGCTGCTTCTCCACCAGCAGGGTCTGCAACGGCTTGCCGGTGGCCGCGCTCTCCGAGGCCAGCGCGTGGTGCTGGGGCTCGGTCAGCGTGCCCTTCGTCACCAGGTACTTGCCGAACGTCTCGTGGAGCAGATTCGACTCGCAGCCCACCGGCACACCGGCCTCGAAATGCACCCGCTTCACCAGGTTGCGCAGCTGCAGCTCGAGGGTGGCTGAACGTTCTTCGGTGAGCAGCGCGTGGAGGAGCAGTGGAAGGGGCGTCTCGGAGAGCGCGCCGCTCTTCGTACGGAGAAGTTCACGACGGGGGTCGAACACGGTTCGGAGTGTAGCTGATGACCCCTCACCCCGACCCTCTCCCCAAAGGGGAGAGGGAGAACGGCTATTTGCCGCAGCCGTTGTTGGGCGTGTTGTTGGTGAACACCACCGCCGGGTCCACCTCGTCGAAGACGCTGCCCAGCATCGGCTCGCGGTTGCACGAGATGGCGCCATCGCCGCTCGCCGCCGAGTTGCCCTCGAACACGTTGCCCGCCCCGAGAATGACGCCCGATGCGGCGCCTGAGATCGCACCACCGAACGACTCGATGCCCGCATCACCCGTCATCGCCTTATTGTTCTTGAAGACGTTGTTGGTGATCTTCACCAGGTCTTCGCCGCCGCTGACGCGCATCAAGCGCAGCGCGCCACCACCGCAGCGATCCGTCGCCGTCGGCCAATAGAACTCGCACTCGCAGGCGTTGTTCTCGAAGCGCGAGTCGGTGATCTCCACCAGCCCGGTGTCAGGCCAGTAGCCGTGCGAGAAGATCTCCACCGCGCCCGCCGCTGACCACGAGCGGTTGTTGGTGAAGGTGCAGTGCCGGAGAATCGTGCCCTTCTTGTTCACGTACGAGTTGAGCGCGCCGCCGCGGCGCCAGATGATGCTGTCCCGGTTGCGATCGTCTTTGTAGGTGTCGGAGATGGTCACGTACTCGAGGTGAACCGGATCGTGCGAGTGGGAGATCACCAGCCCGTACCAGCCGGTGTCGGGCGTCTCCCCACGAAAGACGATGGGCTCTGCTTCGGTGCCGATCGCGCGGATGCTGCCGCTGCCTTCGATGGCGGGCGGCTCGAAATCAGGCACCAGCACGTCGCGCCCGAAGTGGAAGCGGCCCTTCACGATGAAGGTGGTCCCCGCGGGAATGTCGAGCGTCACCCCGGTGGGAATGATCACGTCGCCCGTCACGCAGTAGGTGCCCTTCGCGAGCGTGGTGACGGTGCCCTGAAGGTCGATGCAGCCACCCGCATCGGGCTCGACGACCTCGACGATGGAGGAGCCGCTCCCATCGGGGGTGGTCATGGTTCCGGTGCAGGACAAGGTGGTGAAGAACACGAGCACGGCGGCGATACGCGACATGAGATCTCCTGATCAGCGGCCGCAGCCGTTGTCTGCGAGTGGTGCAGGTCGACCCATGCATTCCGTTGACCAGCACGCCCCAGAGCGATTGAGGGGGGATCGACGCGGCAAACGTTGCGTTCGCCTGAGCGCACCCGCTCCCGCGTGCAGCGCGCGTTTCCGCGGGGTGACGAATCAGGCCAGGTGGCGCGCGAGGTGGCCGATGGCGAACGCCGCGGTGAAGTACGGCGGCGGCAACCACAGCGGGATTTCGTCGAGCATCGTGTCGCGGTGGGAAGAAGAGACGGAACGAAGTCACACCCTCGTTCGTTTCGATGAAACTCCATGACTCTTGGTTTGCTGCTCGGTCTGCTCGGCTCCACTCCACTCATCGATGGGTACGTGTTGGGGTGTGCCACGCCGGTGGATGGGTTCACTGTCCCAGTCGGTGCGGTCGCCGCGGCGGCGGGCAAGGTGAAGGTGGTGGAGGGCCGCGTGGAGGTGGAGCACTGCTTCTACGAGAACGCCCAGGTGCGCACGGTGCGGTCGGTGGTGGAGGGCCTCACGGCGATCGACGTGAAAGACGGTGAGCTCGTCTCGCGCGGCCAGCGGCTGGGGCGCGCAGTGAAAGCGCGCACGGTGATCGAGGGAGTTTCTGCGGCCGACTTCGTGCGCGGGCGCGAACGGTTGGTGGTGCCTTCACTCGAGCCGGTGCTGGTGGTGGTCGACGTGGAAGGGCATCGGGCCGTTCGTTTTTCAGCGGGGCGGATGACGCACGAGTGGGAGGTGGGGCGCGGCCAGGCAGAAGGCGCGAAGGCGATACGGGGCGATCTGCGCACGCCGCGCGGGTTGTACTTCGTGGTCGAGCACACCACCGGCCCGTTCGCGGGTGACTTCGCCGAGTACTTCGGCGGGGCGTGGGTGAAGTTGAATTACCCGAACGCGTTCGATGCAGAGCGCGGCGTCGATGCGGGGCTGATCAGCCGCGCCCAGGCCGACGACATCGCGGGGAAGTGGCGACGGCGGGCCGCCGTGCCGCAGAAGACGAAGCTCGGCGGCGGCATCGGGTTTCACGGCTGGAACGCGCCGTGGGACGGGGCCGACGGCGGGTACGGGTTGAGCTGGGGATGCGTGGTGATGCACCCTGAGGAGGTGCGCGGGTTCTACGACGTGGTGCCCGTGGGAACTCCGGTAGTGTTGTTGTGATCACCGAGGTGCTCCTCCTCGAGGGCGAGCGTGATTGTGTTGCCGGTGCAGATGACCTACTGAGCGGACAACGTCGTCCAAACGGTGAGGAGTCAGATGAAATCAGGAATCTGTTCGTTGTTTGTCGTCGTTGGTCTCACGCTGGGGTGCAGCGGTACGGCGGTGGGTACGCTCACCCGCGTGTCGCCAGAAGCTGCGGGTATGAACTGCGCGGCGGGGGGCCAGCGCATCGACTCCGGGAATGACACCAACCACGACGCGACGCTCGCGGACGCTGAGATCTCCAGCACCGTCTACGTCTGCAACGGGGTCGCGGGCACCAACGGCACAGCGGGCACCGACGGCGCAGCAGGTACCAACGGCGCGACCGCCCTCGTCAGGAGCAGCGCCGAGAGCCCCGGCGTCAACTGTGCGGCAGGCGGCCAGCGCCTGGAGTACGGCGTCGACGACAACGACAATGGCGTGCTCGATGACGACGAGGTCGACGGATCGACCTTCGCCTGCAACGGCGCCGCAGGGAACAACGGAGCCGCAGGGACCACGGGCCTCAGCTCGCTCCTCGTGGTCTCAGTCGAAGCCCCTGGCGCTCGGTGCCAGAGCGGAGGCCAGCGCCTCGACTCGGGCATCGACGACGATCGCGATGGCTCGCTTGCGCCTGGGGAAGTCGACACGACCAGCTACGTCTGCAACGGCGAGACGGGCGCCGCCGGGTTGACCTCGCTCACGGTGACCACCACCGAACCCAGCGGCTCGAACTGTGCCTCGGGTGGACAACGCACCCAGCAGGGGCTCGACGCGAACGACAACGGAACGTTGGACGTGGCGGAGGTGGCTCAGACCACCTACGTGTGCAACGGCACCAACGGCACCAACGGCACCAATGGCACCAACGGCACCAACGGCACCAACGGCACCAACGGGTTGACCAGCCTCGTCAAGGTGACCGCGGTGAGCGCGGGGCCGCAATGCAGTCTTGGCGGCCAACGAATCGACTACGGCATCGACGACAACGGCGATGGCATTCTGGCGACGCCTGAGATCGACGGCACCGCGTACGTCTGCAGCGGCGGGAGCAACCTGAGGGTCGCGCTCGAGGCCCCCGCCGGCTGTGGGGTGCTCAACGCCGGCAACAGCTATCCCGCGGCGGCGGCGCTGCTGACCGCCCGTGGGCACGTGGTGACCGTGGTCACCGGAGCGGACATCGATACGTTGGCAGAGGCTCAGGCCTTCGACGTCATCGTCTTCCCGTCATGGTGCCCGACTGCGGGTTCGGACTACGCCGTCTTCGACTCGGTGATGAGCGCCTACGTCAACGGAGGAGGCGGCGTGGTGGCGTCGGGGTGGGCGGTCTACTCCACCTCGAGCATCGGGCCTCAACTGGCGGGCGTGCTCCCGGTCACCCAGAGCAGCCCGTATTTCTCGGGCGCGCAGACGGTCACGCTGGTGGCGGGGAGCCCCATCACTTCGGGTCTGAGCGGCAACTTCACTTCGACGGCCACCTACCTGCCGTACAGCACCACGAAGAGCGGGGCGACGGTGCTCGCGCGCGTTGGCAGTACCGACGTCGCGTCGGCGTGGACGGTGGGCTCGGGGCGGAGCGCGTTCCTGGGGCCGATCTACCTGGGCGTCTACGCCGACTACAGCAACCAGGGGTTGCTCGATGGCAGCCAGCCCAACGGCACCGAGCTGCTGCTGCGCACGATTGAGTGGGCGGGCAAGGGGCGCTGAGGCCCGCCCCGTGTCGATCCTGACCAGGTGAGCCTGCAGGGCCTCGGCCAGCGCCTCCCTCTCCAGAAGGGAGAGGGGGGCAGCGACAGTGATAGAAGTTCGCGGACATGCCGATCGATCAGCAACTGACCGATGCCCGCAGCGCGCTCAAAGCCAACAAGCTCGACGCCGCCTCCCGGTCGATCGCCGACGCCTGGCGAGTGATACCCGCGCCCGAGCTGCTCGAGCTCGCTTGCGCCATCACGCCCCCTGATCCGCTGAAAGCCGCGAAGGGCACGGACACCGCCGAAGCCCTCAAGGCCGCGCGCAAAGCCAAGCGCGATCCCCGCGTATCGAAGGCGCTCGAAACGCTGCTCACCGACGTGCCGTGGACCGCTGACTCCTCGAAGCCCGTGTGGCGCGAGGCGTTCGAGTTGGCCACCGCGCTGAAAGATCCCCGCTGGGTCGCCCTCGCCGACGCCCTCCCGAAGCAGTGGAAGTTCCGCGCCCCCATGGCCGCGTGGATGGGCGCTCAGCTCAAGAGGGCCGTCGCACCGATGGCCGAAGGGAAGACGCGCGCGCTCACCGAAGCGCAGCTCCAGACCGTACAGGCCCTTCACGCGCTGGTGCCGAAGAAGAAGGCCACCGCGCCCACCGGCCAGGACGCAGCCGCGTTGTTGGCAGCGGTGTACGCCGCGCCGCACGACGACGCGCCCCGGCGGGTGTTCGCTGATCACCTGCTCGAACAAGGCGACCCGCGTGGTGAGTTCATCACCCTGCAGCTCACCAACACCCCCGACGCCGAGAAGCGCGCGAAGAAGCTGCTCGCCGCCCACGGCGCGAAGTGGCTCGACGGCCTGAGCATCGCCAAAGACGTGCGCTTCCGCCGCGGCTTCCTCTCAGGCGCGAAGGTGACCTTCAAGAATCAGCGCGAAGCCGAGAAGTTCGGCGCGCTCCCCGCGTGGGCGACGATCGAAGAGCTCGAGCTCGCGTCTTCGAACAACGCCCTTGATCAGCGGGGCTGGGGCCAGACCATTCCGCCCAATGCCGTCTCGCTGAAGCGCTTGAGCGGCCTCGACGAACGCGGCGTGGAGAACCTCTGCGCACTCGAGGCGCCCCTGCCGCAGCTCGAAGCCATCGGAGGCTCCGTGCGCGATCTCGAGCAGTGGCGAGCGCTCACCCAGAGCACCCTCTTCCCCCGCCTCACCAGCGTCGACTTGTCGGGCCTGCAACCTGCCTGGTTCGCCAAGGCGCCCCCGGCCGCTCGCTGGACACAGCTCGGCCTCGGCTGGTCGGATCTCGGTCCTTCGTACCGCGCGATGTCCGCCACGAAGACCCAGCGCTTCGTGTGGAAGTGCCGGGAGTGGGCCACCTTCGAGTTCAGCTGCGGGCCCGGGGGCGGCCTCTCGCAGCTGCTGCTGCGGATGACGCAGGGCAACGCGCCCCGGCTGGTGAAGGCGAGCCTCGACGAATTGCCCGAAGGCTGCCTGGAGTCATTCGAGGTTGAAGGCGAGAGCGACGCCTCGATGGAACAGGTGCGGCTGAGACTGGTGCGCGAGAAGGGCCGTGCCGCGGCCCCGGTGAGTGGCCCCGTCCGCACCATTCGCCGCGCGCTCGCGATCTACCCGGGTGAGAAGGGGCACGTCTTCTGGGCTGATCAGGAAGGGCTCATCGAGCTGGACGCAGAGGGCCGGGTGATCCGCGACGTCGCTCCGGCGAGCTGGGCGAGCGCGGTGTTCTCGCACGATGGCCGCCAGGTCTTCGGAGGCTGGGATGATCAGGTCGAGGTGTTCGACGCCCGCACCGGGAAACGCTCGGCGAAACTCGAGGTGCCGTGTTCCACCAGCTACGCGCACCTCTCGATCTCGCGCGACGGCAAGGTGCTGGCTGCTCCGATGAACCCCGGCGTGTCGGTGAGCTGGCCGGGCAGCAAGCAGAAGCCCACCGTCTACCCAGGCGCCTCGTGTTTCACGCTGACGCCCGATGGGAAGTGGCTGATCCGCTGCGACCTGACGTGGAACAAAGGGGCCTTGCAGGTGCACCCGGTGGGCGAGAAGTCACGCCCAGCGAAGTTTGCCCGCGACTCGCCCGAGTTCACCGCGATTGCCTGTGCACCCGACGGCGCGACCTTCATCACCGCCAACGCTGACGGTGCACTGCAGCTGTGGGACCTCGCCACGAAGGCGCTGGTGAAGACCTTCAGCGGAGCCACAGGCGTCACGCGGCTCGCCTTCAGCCACGACGGCCAACGCATCGCGGCGGGCAGCGCCAAGCAGGCCTGGGTCTTCGAAGTCGCGACCGGAAAGAAGACCGTGCTGACAGGAGCGGGCGAGGCGCTGGCATGGACGGAGAAGGGCACCCTGCTGCGCGCGATGAACGGCACGCTCCTGAGGTAAGAAGGCGTGATGAAGCGGTGGTTGCCCCTGATGTTGCTGAGCCTTGCTGGCTGCCCGGAACCGATGGTGATGCCCAGCCCCGATCTGCCCGCCGAGTGTCCAGAGACACGGGAGCAGACCTGCTTCCCCGCCTTGTGCGGAGAGAAGCTCAACGCGTGCGGCCAGCGCGTGTCGTGCGGCACCTGCGAAGCGGGCCAGTCGTGCACCGCCACCGGCGTGTGCGACACGGTGATGCAGTGCGTGCCCGACGTGATGGGCGCGTGCACGGGGCGCTGTGGTGATCAACCCGATGGCTGCGGCGGTACGGTGAGCTGCGGCCCCTGCGTGGATGCCGGCGTCGATGGCGGCGTGATGGCCTTTCGCTGTCCGGTCACCCGCAGCTCGGTCGATCGCCCCGATGAGTCGTCGCTGCTGCAAGTGCGCATGATGTACGTGATTCCCAGCGACCTTCCCGATGAGTCACTCGACGTGAACGGCCGCATCTGCGAGTCGGCGCGCGCCTTCACGGCGTGGCTGGGAACGCAACTGGGCGGCAGGACGCTGCGTCTCGACATGAAAGACGGTGAGCTCGACATCGGCTTCTTGCGCCTCAACAAGACGAACGCACAGATGCGCGGCTCGGGCAACTTGAGCAACGTGAACACCGGCATCGCCTACGTGCGCGAGCGCATCGAACGGGAGTTCGTCGCGGGCAATCAGGTCAAACCCGACAAGCTGTACGCGGTGTTCTACGGCGGCGAGAGCACGTACGCGTGTGGTGGCGCGGCGTATCCACCGGCCATCATCGGCTCGGTCATCGCCATGTATTTGAAGGCGAACATCGGCGGCGTGGGCTGCGAGTCGCGACCCTGGGGCCAGGGCGATGGCGGTCTCGGGTATTTCGACTGGGCGATGCTGCACGACGTGCTGCACGGGGTGGGCATCGTGCCGGCTGCGGCTCCGAATCACCACACCACGGGGCATGTGTTCGACGTCAGCGCGACGGGCCCGAACACCGACTTGATGTACTCACCGCGGCCGGGCCTGGGCGACCCGTACTGGGACATCGATACGCCGGGTGGGTTGGTGCTCGACCTGCGGCACGATGACTATTTCGAGCACGACGCGGGGTACGTGAACCTGGCGAAGAGCGCGTTCCTGGAGCCGCTGCCGGTGGGTGCGGTGCGGCCTCCCGGTTGGTAGCTCCCTCTCCCTGCGCAGCGGGGAGAGGGTTGGGGTGAGGGGCCGAGCGGGCACCGAGGTGAGGACTTGACCCTCACCCCGAC
>JANODF010000132.1:0-16376 GCA_031412555.1 Archangium sp.
CTCGAGGTGACGCTCGACGATGAGCGCGCGCTCGGCAGTCAGGGCCCCGGCGGCGAACTCCAGCAGGGTCTCTTCGTCGGGGCACTTCACGGGCAGGTCACTTGCCCTGCGTCAGACCGTCAGTCGAGCACCCTGGTGCCAATTCGTTTCTCGCTGTCATGCAGCGCCTTGGCGAAGGCCGAGCCGGCCTTCTGCGCAGCGGCGGGATCCAGCACGGCCAACTCGCGGAGCAAACCGAAGGCGGTGAAGCCGGAGTGCTTCATCATGCGCAAGTCGCCCGCGTCTTCTGCGTTCGCCACCTGCCTGGTCTGCGCAGCGAGCGCCGCCACCAGGCCCGACTGCGCCGCCGCGGGATCGCCGTCGACCAGATCGATCGGGCTGTCGGTGATGAAAGCGCCCAGCCGGAGTTCCAGCAGTGCGCGCGCGGCTTCGAGTTGTTCACCGGGGCCGATTCGCGCGGAGTTCGTCAGCGCCTTGGCCACGGCGGGAGAGAGCTTCGTGAGGTCAGGCGTCTTGCCCGCCACCAGCGCCTCGACGACGGTGGCCAGGGCCTTGACCTGCTTGCCTTCAGCCGCGAGCCGCTCCACGCCGCCACCCATCGCGGAGAGCGAAGTGCGACGGTCGGACTCGAAGCTCTTGAGCTGGTTTCCAATCGCGGCGGCTTCGTGCTCGCCGAAACCCATGCTCTGCAGATGCGGCCACATCGGCTGGGCCAATCCGGCGGCGGTCAGGCCGTCGAGCATGTCTTGCGCGAGGCGAGGTGACATGCGGCTCGAGCCCGAGCTCACCCTGGCGGCGATGTCTTTGGCCTGCTGCGAGATGACAGCGGTGCGGCGCGGCGGAACGTCGACGATGGTGGCGTGCAGCCGGTCCCAGCGATCGAGCGGGGTCTCCCGTTTGGCGGAAGGTCGGCTTCCCACACCCCAGGCACCCGAGGTGGTCGCGGCAGGCTTGCGCGTCGGAACGGTGACGGCCAGCGGCGGGCTACGGGGGGCAGCGAGCGGAGTGGAGGAGGTGAGTTTCCGGGGCATGCTGAAGAGACAGGCGATGAATTCGAACCGCGCACCAAATAGTGAAGGCCCTCTTCCTCTCACGCGCGCTCTCCGCCACGAGCTCTCTCTCCCCGAGGGGGAGAGGGTCGGGGAGAGGGCTTTCCCTCAGCCCGGCTGAGCGGCACGCGCTTCGAGCGAGCGAAACAGCTCAGGAAAATGCGCCCGCGCAGCCGCGTGCCTGGAGAGATCACGAGCCTGCTTCGGCGTGAGCACCTTCGCCAGCTCGAGCAGCGGCTTCTCGAGCGCACGGTCGTCATTCGACAGCACCTCGAGGACCAGCACCTCAGGCTGCGGCAGCCCCCTGGCAAACTTCGCGAGTGCTCCCGGCTCGCTGCTGAGCACCCGGACCAGCGTGCGAGAGAGCATCATCACCGAGTCGCGGCTGGCGAGCAGTGACTGGGCATGGCCACCCGCGCCGACCGCCTGAATCTGGCGAGACAGCACCGAGGCTTCCGGCTTGGAGATCGGAAGGTCGTAACGAGCCAGCGATTCGAGCGAGGTCTCCACATCGCCCGCCTTGAGCGCGTCGCTCAAGAGCGCCTTCGCCACCGACTGCGCGCCCCGCGATCCGATGTTCTGACGCGCGAGAAAAAACAGGGTGGTGCCCACGTTCTCCCGAGCCGCGTCGTCTTTGCTCGGCAGCTGCTTCCCGAGCTCGCTGAAGACGGCCTCGAGACCCGCACGACGGGCCGCTGGAGGCAACGCATCGAGCGCCGCCTTGAGCCGGCCCAGCTGAACCCGATCCGGTTTCGCAGCGACGGTGGTGACCAGGGTGGACAGCAGCTTCAGGTCAGCCGGCGACAACGTTGCACTTCGCGGGGCCCAACCGGTCGCAGAGACACGGCCCGGCTTCGGGCTCGAAGCAGGCAGAGCGGGGGCAAGACGGGGAGCGGCGATGGGCGCGGTGGACACTCTTCGGGGCATGCTGGAGGGACAGGCCACCCGGCCAGAGCGCGCACGGAAAGACTCAGGTGTCAGAGATCTGGCCTGAACTCCGGTTCCCGAGCGCCGACAGCCCCAGGTCGAGTCTCGAAATTCCGGCCAGCGCGCTGTCGAGCTGAGACGTCGACCAATGCGCGGTGTGCGCCAGCATCGAGCGCACGTTCTCCAGCACGATCGCCCGAGCGCCCTGAATCCACCTTCGAACCGTGGCGCCGTTGACGTGGAACATGCGCGCCAGCTGCTCCGTGGAGAGCGACTGAAAGACGTGGAGCCGCAGCACCATCTTCTCCCGCCGGGGCAGCCGTCGGAGCGCTTCGCCCAGGGCCGCGCGCAGTTCGGTCTGACGGCTCTTCTCCAACAACGCGAGCTCGGGATTCGAGGGGCTGGTGAGCTGCTCGACGGCGTCTTTCCACTCCTGATCGTCGAGCGAGAGCGCCGCATCGCGGGGCAGGGCGTTGAGTGCGATTCGGGTGGCGATGCTGCGAAGCCAGGCGCTCAACGCACCACGCCCCCGCCACGAGCCGAGGCGCCTGACGCCATCGCCGACCAGCAGCCGCTCCCGGATGGACTGGGCGAGCTCACCGGGTTCCAGGTGCGAATACTGCCGGCACACGCGCGCGGCGGCGGGTCGCACATAACGAGCGTCAAAACTCTCGAGGGCCGCGCGTTGACCCGCGGCACAGGCGGCGAGCAGCAACAGTTCAGCCAGTTGCACTTCACGCACCGCATCGGCAGTGCAGGGCGAAGGAAGCGCAGCGCGCCAGGCGGGCATCAAGCTCTGCGGGTCGAGCACCCCCAATGCAGCGGCCTCCACCAACGCCGTGGAGAGGACCTCAGCCAGGCCCGGTTCGGCGGCGAGCCCGAGTTCACGAAGCAAGGAGTCAGGGTTCTTCACGACGGGGTCACTCTAATGCGTGGCGGCATGGAACTCACTTCGGGAAGAGCTTTGATGCCAGGGGCGCCTCTTTGGATCACCGGAGCCGGGCGATTCATCTAGCCTTGCGCCGTGCTCGCTCGCTCGATTGGGTCGTGGGGACGGCAGGTGGTGTTCGCAGCCGTCATGGTTCCGTTCCTGTCTTTGGCGCAAGACGCCGGCTTGCTGGCCGCGATCGAAAGACCGCCCCAGCCAACCGTCGTGCCCGTGGAGCCGCAGCCCGCAGTCGCTGCGGCGTATCCGCTCAAGCTGCTGCCCAACCCGGCCACGAACTCGTTCCACTTCGAGCTGCACGACCTGATGACGATTCAGGCCTCTGGCGAGGTGGCGACGAAGATCCGCGCCGCCTACGGCACCACGCCGCCAGGGCAGGTGGTCACGCTGGTGCTCGACGGCACCGCGCTCAACTCACTCCCGTATGAGTTCGCTCAGGACGCTGGCACCAGCGATGTCTTCGTCACGTTCTCGCTCTCGCGCGACTCCACCAACGACGCGAACCGCCGCGCCTGGAACGACCTGCTCGCCAAACAACTCGACTACGAGATCAAGCCGGCCGTCTTCCTGAAGGTCGGCAACGACATCGCCCAGCGGGTTGACTCCGGCGCTGCGCAAGTCGGTTTCTCCATCAACGACGTGCTGTTCATCAGGTCGGTCGCCTTCTGCGCGATCATCATGATGATGCTGCTCTTCGGCCTGCTGGTGCTCAGCGACATGCTCCGAGACGCGGACACCACCTTCTATTCACTGGGCAAGAGCCAGATGGCCTTCTGGGGCGTGCTGGTCTTCGTGAGCGTGGTGGCCGTGCTGCTCGTCACGGGAACACTCGAGCGCATCCCCACCCAGACGCTCGGCCTGTTGGGCATCAGCGGCGTCACTGGCCTGGGGGCGATCATCATCGGTGGGGCGGGTTCAGGCAGCGGCGTGCGCAGACTCCGCCTCGAGTTCGTGGCGTTGAAGGCGAACAAGAGCCGCACCGAGGTCGAAGACGCGCGCCTCAAAGAACTCAAGGCGCTGCTGACGCCGAGAAACTTCATCCGCGACATCTGCGACGACGGCAACGGGCCCAGCTTTCACCGGGTGCAGGTGGTGTTGTGGACGCTCCTGCTCGGCGGGGTGTTTCTCAACTCCGTGGCGCAGGTGCTCTCGATGCCCGAGTTTCCCGAGTCGCTGCTGCTCTTGATGGGCATCAGCAACGCGACCTATCTGGGCTTCAAGATCCCCGAGAAGATCGCCAACCCCTGAAGCTCTTCGGGATCATCTGCGACGCTGAGAGAGGCCTGCCCGATTCGAGCGTTGCTCGAGCAGTGAAAACCCCGCGCTTCGTCAAGGCCTACTCAGGAAAACGCAGCACCCGGTACGGCCGGCTCACGCAGTCGATGTCGCCCATGCGCTGCACCGTCGGAGGCGCCCAGCACGTGTGCAGAATCAGATCGTTCTCATCGACCTGACCCACCGGCTCCCGATCCTCGAACAGGATCGCCACGTGACGAGAAGCCGGGAAGTGAACCAGATCCCCCGCCTTCGGCACCTTCCCCGCCTTCAGCAACGGCGCCTGTCGATCGATCTCATACGACGAGGTGTACGTGGCCTTCTTTCCGCTCCGCCGCCGCGCGTAGATGATCAGATCAGCGCAGTCCGACCCAATGAGCAGGTCACTCTGATTGCGCCCATCCGGCCCGGCGCTGCCGAAGATGTACGGCGTGTTGAGCAACTCACTCGCGTACCCAATCAACGAATCATCACGCCGCAGCGTCACGCGGAAGACGTCGGGTGTCAGGCCTCCGTACTTCGTGCTGCTCATGCCCGGCGTGCTGATCGTGATGCCGTCTTTCGAGATCACCTCGACCCGAAACGCCATCGTGCCCACGCCTGGCAACTGCGGCACCGGGGCCAGCTTCGTCGGCGTGATGTCGGCCGCGCAGGTGAGCTTGCCGTCACAGGCGGGCAGGGCGGTCTCCGCGTACGTCACCGGCTCGAAGTGAAACGAAGGCGTGGTGTTGTCGATCGCGCCGATGGTCGGTTCGACCTTGAACCAGCGCACCTCTTTCGCCTCAGCGCCCCGAAGCACGGCGTGCAGCATCACCGGCTGACCCTGCTTCGCGTACACCCACTCGCGTTTCGGTTTTGCGTCACCCACCGAGCCCTGAAGCTCGAGGGTGGGCTTGGCAGTGAGCAGCATCGTCAGCAGGACCAGAGACATGAAGGTAGGACAATGCCTCAGTTCCCGCCGTTCCACCGTTCTCCCCGATGCGAACGGTGCTCTGTTCCTTCAGGAGTGTCAGGGGGCGGTCAGCGCGCGCTCGATGCGGTGTTTGGCGACCTTCGTCTTCGGCACGTTCGAGTCGAACCAGCTGCGCACGTCTTCATCGAGCCCGATGCCGTGCATGTAATTGTAGATGGCCTTCTTCAACGCCACGCCGAGCAGATCGTGATCCACGCCCGTGGGGTCGATGAACGCGATGTCGTTCTTCGCGAACGAGACCCTGGGCATCGGCGCGAGCGTCACTCCGTACTCTTCGGGGTTGCGGCCCACCGGCGAGTGCACGGTGCACGCGAAGCGATGAAAGAAGCCCGACTGAATGCACCCGGCCGCGAACAGCTGCCGCACGTATTCCAGCGCGTCCACCGTGTCCTGCACGGTCTGGGTGGGGAAGCCGTACATCAGGTACGCGTGCACCAGGATCCCCGCGTCGGTGAACGCGCGCGTCACCCGCGCCACTTGATCGACCGACACGCCCTTCTTCATCAAGGTCAGCAGGCGATCAGAGGCGACCTCCAGCCCGCCGGAGATCGCGATGCAGCCACTCTCCGCCAGCTCCTTGCAGAGGGCCGGGGTGTACGACTTCTCGAAGCGGATGTTGCCCCACCAGGTCACCGGCACCTGCCGGCGCTTGAGCTCCGCCGCCAGCGCCTTGAGTGACTTCGGAGGCGCGGCTTCGTCGACGAAGTGAAAGCCGGTCTGCCCGGTCTCCTTCACGATGGTCTCGATGCGATCCACCAGCGTGGTCGCCGTCGCCGCGTCGTAGCGCGAGATGTAGTCGAGCGAGACGTCACAGAAGCTGCACTTCTTCCAGTAGCAGCCGTGCGCGACGGTCAGCTTGTTCCAACGCCCGTCCGACCAGAGCCGGTGCATCGGGTTCAACATGTCGAGCAACGAGAGATAGCGGTTGAGCGGCAGGCCATCCCACGTGGGTGTTCCCACCTCGGCGAAGGGCACGTCGGGCTCGGCGAAGTTCGTGTAGCGCACCGCTCCGAGTTGGCGCGTGAAGGTGCGCACCAGCTTTTCCGCGGGGCGTTTGCCTTCGAGGTGTTCCAGCAGCGCCAGCAACGGGCGTTCACCCGCGTCGAGCGTGACGAAGTCGAAGGAGTCGAACACCCGCGGTTCGGTCAGCTCGCGCAGCTCGGTGTTCACGAAGCCGCCCCCGAGCGCGGTCACGATCGTCGGATCGTACGCCTTGATCGTCTGGGCGATCCGGAAGGCGGCGTAGACCGCGCCGGGGAAGGGCACCGAGAGCAACACCACCTGGGGCGCGTGGCGCTTCAGCGACTCGAGGGTGAGGTCCCTCAACGTGAGATCCACCAGGTTCATCGGAGCTGCCAACGCCTCGGCCAGCGGCTCGAAGGTCGCCTGGCTCTGCGAGAGCGACTCGGCGTAGCGCACGAACTCGAAGCGCGGATCGACCGCGTCTTTCAACACGTCGGCGAGATCGTTCAGGTACAGCGTGGCCAGGTGACGCGCTCGATCGTGGGTGCCCAGCGCTCCGAAGGCCCAGGCCATCGGGTCGCCGCCGTCGGAGTCCACGTAGGCGTCGAGTGATTGGAACCGCGCGCCTTCGGGGAGGAACTCGCGGCTGCAGATGCGGTGCATCAACGTCGCGTCGCGGCCCTGCAGGAAGGCGATCGTCGGCGCGATGGTCGCGCGGTAGCGATCGAACTGATCGAAGAAGCGGCGAACGCGCAGCGTTTCGTGGCCGAGTTTGATGGTGTCGCGGACCGACTGCAGGCCTTCAGGCGTGAGGAGACGGAGGATCAGCGCGAGCGCGAGATCTTCCTGCACCGCATCAACGCCCTGCTTGCGGAGAAATCCCGTCAGGTACGCGGTCGAAGGGTAGGGCGTGTTGAGCTGCGTCATCGGGGGGATGACGGAGAGGACTCTCATGGCAGTCGAGAGTTAACACGGCCCCTCACCCCGACCCTCTCCCCGCTTCGCATGGAGAGGGAGACCTGCAAAAAAGTACGGGTCCGTGGCCAAAGGGGGAAAGCCACGGACCCGTTCGAGGTCGGCACAATGCCAGCCTCTGTTGATGGGTGATGTCGCCGCTCAGCGCCCCATCGGGCGACCCATGGGCTGCGTGACTTCGTCAGTGAAGGTCTCGGACAGGCGCGCATGCACCATCGAGAGCGAAATGGGAGTGGTCAGTTCGGGTTCGCGCACCGGCTGGTACCGCGCACCACCCGCGAGCGCCGCCAAAGTGCTCGGAGCCGCGATGCCCGTCACCGGAAGGCCGACGTGCGCCTGCAGCCGCTTGACCGCTGCTTCAGTGCGCGGCCCGTACACACCGGGCCCCGACTTGAAATCATTGACCGGCATGAACTTCGCCGCGACCAGGCGCTGCTGAAGCTGCGTCACCGCCGCACCCGTCATGCCCCGCTGCAGCAGTTGGGCAGTGACCGACTTGCGCTCGAACCCATCGACCTGCTTCTTCGCCACCGGCGCGGAAGCACGGGCGGCGTGGTGCGCCTGCACCTGCGCAGGGGCGGTCATTCGAGGTGAGTGGCGAACCGAGGTCATCTGACAGCACCCCTATCCAATTGGCGGGCCAAGCTGACGACTGACAGAATCCCTGGAGGATCAAGCACTTACGCGGCAGTCGGATTGACACGATGCGCGCTGATGCTCCACTTGCCGTGAAATATCGAGCGATTCAGGATACTTAGCGCGGTCGTCCGAAAATCAGACGCCCGCGCGCGCGAGTCTCAGGTCAGCAGCTCGAGGATCTCTTTGGCGATCAGCGAGTCTTTGCGGACGTAGCCGTCAGCGCCGGCGGCCTTGGTGATCCGCTGCAGCTCGCCCTCTTCTTCGGCAGAGCACAGCACCACCTGAATGCCCGCGAACAACGAGTTGCCCTTGATGAACCGGCAGAACTCTTCGCCGTTGACGCCGGGCATGTGCACGTCGAGCAGCACCAGATCGGGCCGCGTCTTCTTCTTCAAGATGATCTTGGTCGCCGCGTCGGCCGAGAGCGCAGACATCACCTCGTGGCCCTGAGCGGTCAGCTCGGCGTTGAGCAGGCGGGCGGTGGCTTCGCTGTCATCCACCACCAGCACTTTCCGCTTGGCCGGGCCGGTATGAGAGGCCAGCGCGGCGCGAATCTGCTCGACGGCCGTCTCCAGCCCGCTCGACTTGGTGATGTAGCCGTCGGCCCCCACGGCCTGGGCCTTGGCGGTCAGCTCCTCTTCCGAGATGTCGGAATAGAGGTACAGCTTGGCCTTGATCTGCCGCTGAACCTTGAGGAACTCGACGACGTCATCCCCGTACATCTCGGGCATGTTCACGTCGACCAGCACGAGATCATAGATGTGTGCGTCGAGCTGGCGGTCCAACTCGGCGAGGTTCGACGCCGCGTCAGCCGCGAGACCCACCCCCACCAGAGCCTGGGTAATGAGCTGCACCATCATGGGGCTGTCGTCGATGACGAGCACACGCGCGACCATGGCGGGGACTTCTAGCAGACTTTTCCCCACGGTCTGTGAGCGCATTTCGCTACGCTGTGTCCTTCGTCTTGGAACCTTCCCTGCTTCAACGTGCTCTTGCCGCTGCTCCCGATCGTGCTTCGGCGACGATCGCGCGCCCCGATGAAGAGTTTTTCGTCTTCCGTTGTGGAGACCTCACGCTCGGTGTTCGCTCGGAACACGTGCGCGAAGTCACCCGCATGGGGCTGCTCACGCCGCTGCCCCGTTCACCCTCTTTCCTCCTCGGCGTGGTCGGCCATCGAGGCGAAGTGCTGCCGCTCATCGACCTGCTGCGCTTCATCGGCCAGGGCGAAAGCAAGCCCACCAACCGCACCCGGCTCTTCATCAGCGAGGCCGGAGGGCAGGTGGTCGGCTTCCTGGCGGACCACGTGATTGGCCTGCGCCGCATCTTCGTGGCCGACAAGATGCCGGCCCCCGCGGGCTCCGGCACCAGCCAGGAGTTCCTCGAAGGCGTGGTGCAGTCACGCGAGCTGGGCTCGTTGAGCCTGCTTCATCTTCCCCGGGTGGTGCAGTCGGCCCGGCAGAAGTCGGTGGCCCGGTGAACGCCCCCGAGATGATCGATCTGGTGATCTTCGACGTGGCCGGCATCCGCTACGGAGCCGACCTCACCCAGGTGCGCCGCATCGACATCCACGAACCCACCGAGAGCGTCGGCCAGCCCCTCGGCCCTCCTGCCGTGGGGGGCCGCTCGTTGGTCTTCGACATCGGCCGCGGGCACGAACGCCGCCTCACCGTCGATCAGGTGATGGGCGTCTCCCGGGTGCCCCTCAATTCTCTTCGCCGCATGCCCCCCGCGGTCAACGCGGCCCGTTTTTCCATTGGAGCCTGGCTCGACGGCGACGCCACCGTGCTCCTCATCGATCTCCTCGCAACGGTCCCCAGCGACCCGAAGGAACTCCCCCATGGCCACTGACACGAACGAGCCTCCCAAGAAGAAGAAGTCTCCCGCTGCAGCTGCCGGCACCAAGGGCAGCGATCCTTTCATCGGGGTGCTGCGCGCCGCCGCCGCGGGCAACTACGTCAACCGCGTCGACCTGAAGGGCCTGACCGGCGAGCAGAAGGAGCTGGCCACGCTCCTCAACGATCTGCTCACCCGCGTCGGCTCGGAGCAGAAGACCGCCGTCTCCCGCCGCGAAGAGATGCAGCACCTGCTCGAGTCGGCCCAGTCGGCCCTCTCCGCGCTGGTGAGCCACGGCGACCTGACGACTTTCCAATGGACCCCCATCGATGACCCGGTCATCGACCCGTTGCTCGACGGCTTCTCCAAGGTGATCGACACCCTGCGCACCTTCGTGCGGGAGATCAACGAAGCGGCGCTCCGTCTTTCTTCCTCTGCCAACGAAGTGCTCGCGGCGTCGACCCAGCACGAGTCGTCTTCCACCGAGCAGGCCGCCGCGATTCACGAGACGACCGCGACGATGGAAGAGCTGAAGCACGCCTCGGCCCAGATCGCCGAGAACGCCGGCGCCGTGGCGCGCGTGGCTGAAGAGACCCTCAACTCCGCCCGCTCGGGCCGCGGCGCCATCGGTGAGTTCATCGAGGCGATGCAGCAGATTCGCGCCGACGGCATCGCGGTGTCCGAGTCGATCACCAAGCTGCTGCGCCGGGTCGAACGCATCGGCACGGTGGTCGAGGTGATCGACGAGATCGCCGATCGCTCCGACCTGCTCGCCCTCAACGCCGCGCTCGAAGGTTCGCGCGCCGGTGAAGCGGGCAAGGGCTTCTCCATCGTGGCCGCCGAAATGCGCCGCCTGGCCGAGAACGTTTTGGACTCCACCAAGGAGATCAAGAACCTCATCACCGAGATCCGTGAAGCCACCGCGGCCGCAGCGTCTGCCGCCGATGCCTCACGCACCGCCACCGAGACCGGTGAGCGGCTGGGCTCGGTCGCCGCCAGCGCCGTCGAAGGCATTCTGGCCGGCGTGCAGGAGACCAGCGACGCCGCCCGGGTGATCAACCTCGCCACGCAACAGCAGCGCACGGCCACCGAGCAGGTGGTGGCCTCCATGGCGGAGATCGAAGACGTCACGCGCCAGACCACGCAGGCCAGCAAGCAGGCCACGTCGGCTGCCGCCGAGCTCACGCAGCTCGCCAGCCGGCTCTCGGATCTGATCAAGCGCTTCAAGGCGGACTGACGCCAAGGTGGATACCGAGGCCCTCAAGAAGTCCCTCCTCGTCAAGTTCGTGGAGGTGACGCAGGACCGGCTCCAGGCCATCCAACTGGGGGTTCTCGATCTCGAGAAGCCCGAGTCGAATGCCGCCGCCGAAGGCGTCGCGCGCGAGCTCCACACCATGAAGGGCGAGGCCCGCATGCTGGGCCTGGCCGCCATCGGTCAGATCGCGCATTGCATGGAGGATCTGCTCAAGGTCGAGCGCGAGAAAAAGGTCGAGACGCGCGCGGCCACCGATCTGCTCCTCCACGCGTGTGATGCGCTGTCTGATCTGCTCGACGACCTCGAGGCCGCCAAAGAGGGCAACGACGAGTCGAACGAGATGGCCGCCAAGATGTCGCAGATGGCCGGCACGCCGTTGCCGCCGCTCAAGCCGGTGCGCCCCGGGGCCAAACCCAAGCTCGCGCCGCCCAGGAAGCCCGAAGCGGCGGTTCCCATGCCGGCGCCCACCGCGCCTTCCGGGGTCGCTGCGCCTCGCGCCAGCAGCCCTGCGCCCAAACCTCCCGAAGAGGCTGCGCAACGCGCCACGCCCATCGATCGCAGCATCCGCGTCAACGTGGAGATCCTCGACGCGCTGGGGCTGCTCGCCGGCGACCTGCTGGTCGAGAGCGCCCGTTCAGGTCTGCGCGGCGCAGAGATTCAAGGTTTGTTCGAGCGCTTCTCGCGCCTGGGCGACAACCTGCTGCGCCTGAGCGAGAAGCAGGACCTCTCCGAGAAGGAGCGCGAACGCGTGGCCCAGCTGGAGAGCGATCTCCACCTGCTGCGCGATGACGCCTTCCGTTTCGTGCGCAGTCACGCCGACGGCTTCAACACGCTGCACGGCAACTTGACGCAGATGGCCGATCACGTGGCGGAAGCGCGCCTGATCCCCCTGGCGTCCGTGTTCGAAGCGTTCCCGCGCGCGGCCCGCGATCTGGCGCATGCGCAGAACAAACACATCGAGATGGTGGTCGACAACACCAACGCCGGCGTCGATCGCAGCCTGGTCGCCGATCTGCGCGACGCGTTGGTGCACTTGCTGCGCAACAGCGTCGATCACGGCATCGAAGGGCCTGACACCCGCAGCACCCTGGGCAAGCCGGAGATGGGCCGCATTCACCTGCGCGCCCGGGCTGACGGCGACATGCTGCACGTCGAGATCGAAGACGACGGCCGCGGCATCGACCCTGATCGCCTGCGCCAGGTCGCAGTGAACAAGCGCCTGCTCACCGAATCTCAGGCCGCTTCACTCTCCGAACGCGAGGCGATGGAGCTCATCTTCCGCGCCGGTTTCTCCACGCGCGAAGAGGTCA
Organism: Archangium sp.; assembly: GCA_031412555.1. Lineage (GTDB taxonomy): Bacteria > Myxococcota > Myxococcia > Myxococcales > Myxococcaceae > Archangium_A. The sequence goes on from JANODF010000132.1 coordinate 12,146, forward strand.
GTGAGATCTCTGGCCGCGGTGTCGGCATGGACGTGGTGAAGAAGAAGGTCGAGTCGCTGGGCGGCTCGGTCGCCGTCACCAGCCGCATCGGCCGCAGCACCACCGTCTCGCTGCGCCTGCCGCAGTCGTTGGCGCTCATGCGGGTGTTGCTCATTCGCATGGGCGACGACGTGTACGGCATGCCCGCGGCAGACGTCGAAGCGGTCGCGCGTTTCCGCCCCGAAGATCGCCTGGAGATCATGGGCACCGTGGCGGTGATGCACCGCGGCCGGCCGGTCACCATGGTGGCCCTGGGCCCGCTGCTCGGTCTCAACGGCGGCCCGCGGTTCGAGCGGCCTCCCTGCGTGGTGGTGCGTTACGGCGAAGATCTCGCGGCGCTGGTGGTCGACGGTTTCGTCGACGAGCGCGAGGTGGCGGTCAAGCCGGTGGGCGGTGACTTCCTCAAGGGGGCTCCGTTCGTCGCGGGCTCGGCGGCGCTCGAAGACGGGCGCATCGCGGTGCTGCTGCACGTGCCCGACATCATGACCGAGGTGCGCAAGATGGCGCGGCCGGTCACCGAGGCGTCTCAGACGCGGCGCCTCAAGGTGCTGCTGGTCGACGACTCGCCCATCGCCCGGGCCACCGAGAGCGCGCTGGTGCGTGCGCTGGGTCACACCGTCGAAGAGGCGCAAGACGGCGAAGACGGCTGGAGCAAGCTGCAGAGCGCCGTGTTCGACCTCATCCTCACCGACGTGCAGATGCCGAGGCTCGACGGCTTCAGCTTGACCCGGCGGATCAAACAATCGGCCGAGCTGGCCAAGGTTCCCGTGGTCATCCTCTCCTCACTCGCTTCGCCGGAAGACAAACGGCGTGGTCTCGACGCTGGCGCCGATGCGTACCTCATCAAGGGCGAGCTGGGGGTCGAGAGCCTGGCGCTCACCATTGATCGGCTCACGTGAGCTGCACGACGCTCCTCGTCGACACCAGTGGCACCGCGGCGGCGCGCCTGGCCTGGGTGTTCGAGGGCGAGCTCACCAAGGCGGGTGACGCGACGCCGCCCAGCCTGGCGCTCGACCTCATTCGACGGGTCAATCCCAGGCTGCTGCTGATCGAGGTGGTCGACGCCTCCACAGAGGTGCTGCGGTTGGTGGAGCGGGTGATGTCTGACGCGCCCCGGCCGATCGTGTTGTTGGTGGCGTCTCCGGCGGCGAGGCAGGCCGCGTTCGCGTTGCTCGATGCTGGCGCCCTCGAGGTGGTCTCGATACCGCTCACGCACGACGCGAAGGCGGAGTCGGCCCTGCGCAAGCATCTGGTGCTGCTCTCGTCGATCTCCGTGGTGCGGCATCCCCGCGGGCGAAAACGGCGCACCTCGGCGGGGCTGCCGATGATTCGGCCGGATTACACGGTGGTGGCCATCGCGGCGTCGTTGGGCGGCCCCAAGGCGCTCGCGGAGGTGCTCGCGGATCTGCCGGCCGATTTTCCCGCGCCGGTGGTGATCTGCCAGCACATCACCCCCGGGTTCTCCGACGATCTCGCGCGCTGGTTGGCCTCGGAGACGGGCCATCGGGTGCACGAAGCGGCAGAGGGTCAGCGGCTGGTCAAGTCGGAGTTCTTCATCGCGCCGTCGCACCTGCACCTGACCGTCAGCCCGAGCGGGGTGATGCGCCTCGAAGACGGCCCGCCGATCGGTGGCTTCAAGCCGTCGTGCGATCTGCTGTTGAGGAGCGTCGCGCAGAGTTTCTCCAAGCGGGCGATCGGCGTCGTACTCACCGGCATGGGGCGCGATGGGGCGCGAGGCCTGGAGGAGATTCGGAAAGCGGGTGGTCACACCATCGCGCAGGATCGCGCCTCGAGCGTGGTGTTCGGCATGCCGGGAGAAGCGGTGGCGATCGGCGCGGCAGAGCTGGTGTTGCCGCTCGATGACATCGGCGCCCAACTGGTGAAGTGGCTTCTCCCTCTCCCTTCGGGAGAGGGTCGGGGTGAGGGCCTCACGCGATGACCCTGAGCATCGAAAGGCCGTCGCTCGAGCAGTTGGCTGCGCTTCTTTTGGAACGCGCGGGCCTCAAGATCACGCCCGACGGCTACTACGGCCTGCGTCTCGCACTGCAGGCCCGCATGCCTGCGCTGGGCATCACCGACGCCACCGAATACGTGGGCCGGCTCAAGCAGCGCGCAGGTGAGCAAGAACTTCGCTCCCTCATCCCGCTGGTCACCGTCGGCAAGACCGAGTTCTTCCGCGACACGCGCCAGTTCCTCGCCTTCGAGCGCAACGTGCTCCCCCAGGTGATGGAGCGCGGCCGCCTCGAGTCACGCCAGACGAAGATCTGGTCTGCCGGTTGCGCCACCGGTGAAGAGCCGTACTCGCTCTCGATCGTCGCGCTCGAGCGCGGCGAGACCCCGGCGACCGTCGACATCCTCGCCACCGATCTCAACCCCGCGGCCACCGAGTCGGCCTCGCGCGCCTTCTTCCCCGCGCGCCGTTTGGTGGGCGTGAGTGAAGATCGCATCTCGCGCTTCTTCGCGCCGGTCGAAGGCGGCTACCAGCTGGTGCAGCCGGTGCGAGATCTCATTCGCTTCGAGGGGCACAACCTCGCCGCTCCGGTGTGGACCCAGGTGCTGGCGAAGTCACTCGACGTGATCTTCTGCCGCAACGTGATCATCTACTTCGATCAACCGACCATCGTCGGCGTGATGGAGCGCTTCTACGAATCGCTCCGGCCCGGCGGCTGGATGTTCCTCGGCTACTCGGAGAGCTTGTTCAAGATCAGCACGCGCTTCGAGATGGTCGAAGTGGGCGGCACCTTCGCGTACCAGCGGCCGCTCTCGGCCGTTCGACGGGCGCCTGCTCCGGTGACCACGTTGGCGCGGCCCTCTGCACCCCCGCCTCCGCCCCCTCCGCAACGATCTCCGACCGACGTCGAGTCGGTGCTGCGCAACTTGAAGCGGCAGGCCGCGGCCCGGCTGCCTCCGCGCCCCTCCGCTCCGTTGCCTCCGCCGGCACCTCGCGAACCACCGCGGAAGACGCCCGTCGAGCGGCTGGCTGAAGTGGTCGAGGCCATCGAGAAGGGCGACTTCCCGAAGGCCCTGCGCACGGTGCGCCGGCTGGCCGATGAAGAGCCGGACGATCTGGCGGCGCGGCTGACGCTGGGCAACGTGCACGCGCTGATGGGCAACCTCGATGAGGCCCGCGAGGCATACCAGTACGCCCTGTCACGTGAGGCGCTCTGCGTGGAGGCGCGGCTCTACACGGCGCTGGCCGAGATGCAGGGCGGGCAGCTGGATGACGCCAAGATCGAGCTGACCCGGGCGCTGTTCCTCGAGCCGACCCTGGCCGTGGGGCACTACCTCCTCGGGCAGGTGAACGAGCGGCGGGGCGATCTCGAAGGCGCGCTGCGGGCCTATCGGAACGCCATCACCCAGCGGAAACAGCCAAAGCACGAGTTGATTGGGCACTTTCCCGATCTTCCTCGAAGCAACGAGGCCATCGCCCAGGCGGCTCAATACCGGTTGGCGGCGCTTTCAGAACGGTAAGGGCGTGTTGCCGTCAGGAGTCCTTCATGGTTAAGAGAGGGCCCCCGCTGGTCCATTGGGAATTGCCTCAATGCAAAGCGGCCTCGAAAGGCAGTCCACAATGAAAGCCGACCTCCACCCCGTGTACCCGCCCGCCCGCATCACCTGCGCGTGCGGCAACATCATCGAGACCAAGTCGACCCGCGGCTCGTTTGGCGTCGAAGTGTGCTCGAACTGCCACCCGTTCTTCACCGGCAAGTACAAGCTGATGGACACGCAGGGTCGCATCGACCGCTTCAAGAAGAAGTACGACGCGAAGAAGGGCACGCCCGTCGCGGCTGTCCCGCTCAAGTCCCAGAGCTGATTTTTCGGCAGCTCAGTCGTACGAAGGCCGATGGGGCTCGTCCCCGTCGGCCTTCTTCATTGCGGGATCAGCTGCTGCGCCAGGACCTCGTTCTCGAGTTTCTCGCCGCGCTCGAACGCGGTGATGTTGGCGAGCGTGGTGGTGGCGATGTTCGACAGCGCCTCGCGGGTGAGGAAGGCCTGATGCGAGGTCACCACCACGTTGGGGAACGTGAGCAGGCGGGCGAGCACGTCGTCCTGAAGGACCTTGTCAGAGAGGTCGCGGAAGAAGATGCCCTCTTCTTCTTCGTAGACGTCGAGCCCGGCTGTTCCGATGTGACCCGTCTTGAGCGCGGTGATCAGCGCTCGGCTGTCGATGAGGGCGCCGCGGCCCGTGTTG
>JANODF010000133.1:0-1799 GCA_031412555.1 Archangium sp.
GTCGGGGTGAGGGGCCGTCGCGACGCCTCAAAAACACCAACACCAACCCCAACCACTCCACCGGAGCCCCCCCCGCAACCACAACCCACCACGAAGGGATGCGGCAGCTCCACCGGCGGCTCCACCCCCGGAGGCCGCGGCAAACCACCATCGACGAGCTCCACCACCCCGGCGTGCAGCGGCTGCGTGACGAAATCAGGTTGCGCCAACCTGAACTCGACGCCCCCATCCGCGCCGTCGAAATGCCCACCCAGCCCCGCGCTCACGTCGACCGGACAGCTGATGCGCTCGGCCTGCAGCACCACCCGCCCGCCACCACCGCCCCCCGAAGTGCCTTCGCACTTGCAGGGATTGATGCCGCCCGAGCCCCCGCGCGCCGAGACGCGCCCGCAGTTCAACATCGTCACGCTCGCGAGGTGAATGGTGCCACCCGCGCCACCACCCCCCGCGGCATCATCGACGTCGGGGCTGCTCATTCCGTCGGCCAGCAGTGCTCCCGTACCCGTGAGCGAATTCGCGCGAACGAAGAGGATACCGCCACCGCGGCTGCCGCCATTGTTGGTCGAGCCATGGTGCGCTTCACCCGCACCGCCACCGCCGCCGAAGGTGAGCCGTTGAGGCGAAGCGAGGAGCGCCATACCGCCCTGGCCTCCGACGTCGCGATCGCCATCCATGCTCCACGACGCGCCGCCCTGGCCACCGCGGCCCGCGTGACCACCACCCCCGCCCCCCGAGTTGTGACAGATGCCGCCACCGCCGCCGGTCGTCGCGCGGCCTGAGCCCGAAGCGAGTGGACCGAAGTACGAGCTGAAGAAGCTCTCGCCCTTGAACGCGCCGCGCGGTGAAGGTTCATCGAGCCCGGAGCACCCGAACGTCGAAGGCCCATTGCCCGCCATGTCGATGATCGATGAACCGCCCCGGCTGCCCCCACCGCTCACGTCGATGCTGCCTTCGAGTCGCAGCACGCCTCGCGCGAGCAACACGATGAGTCCCCCCGAAGCGCCATCCCACGCGCGGGTGAAGACGCGCCCCGTCGGGGTGATGGTGAGATCGGTGAACTCGGAGACCAACACCGCTTGCGAGCCGTTCGCGGGGAAGTCGCCTTCCACCGGGCGATCCAGGTTGCAGACACCGTCGCTGGTGTTCATCACGCGCACGAACTCGAAGCGGCCGAGGTCCGTCGAGTCGAGCGCGAACGCGCCCGCGTCGCGAGCCGGCGCGCTCAGCGAACCGGTGGAAGTGCGATGCAACAGGAGCAGGTCACCTGGCTCGAAGCCCGCGTCGGTCGCGAGCTGCAGGGTCGTTCCGCCCGCGGGCAGATCGACGGCGAGGGGGGCTGCACGACTCAAGTCTTCCGAGCCAGAAACGACGCGGGTGCCGTGATGGCCATCACCCAGGAAGGGTTCGTTCACCGCCAACAGCAGTGTCAGTGTCGTGAAGAGCAGGGCCCACCTCCAGCTCAGGAAGCGGCAACTGTAGTTCGCGCGGTGAAGGGGAATGCTAGACCGCAAAACATGCGCTCTCGCCTGCTCGCCGCGATCGTGATGCTCGGCTCCACCTTCAGCTGCAAAAAAGAGGAGCAGCCCCCTGTTCCCGAGGTGCACGGTGCTGCAGCTGTGGATGCTTCGGTGCCTTCCAAGGAGGTCGAGCTCACGTTTCTGGTGACCGGCGCCGAGAATGGGTACCTGCTGCCGACCCCGGAGCCGAAGGGTGCGCGGGGTGGTGCCGCCGAAGTGCTCGGCCGCTGGCTCACCGAAGAAGGCCACTGCGTCGAGCGTGATGCGGGCAGCTGCGAGGGC
>JANODF010000134.1:0-19042 GCA_031412555.1 Archangium sp.
TTGGGCCCGCCAGCGGCCCACAGCGCGCCAGCGCCTCGCGCCTTAGCCGACTGACCCTCACCCCGACCCTCTCCCCTGCAGGGGAGAGGGAGAGCGGCGCTACGAGGCGCAGAGTCCTTTCATTCACAGCCCCTCACCCCAGCCCTCTCCCCGCTCGCGCAGGGAGAGGGAGATCATTTCACGGGGTCGAGGGCCGGCTGCGACGGCGCGGACGGAGGAGGAGGAGCCACCACCCGCGGCTCGATGCGCACCGTCACCACGCGCGGCCCCTCGGTGTTCACCGTGACCACCCGGTAGTCCTCCATCATCCACACGTCACCGGTCACCGGCACCCGCCCGAGCTTCGCCATCAAGAAGCCGGCGATGGTGGTGACCTGCGACTTGTCGACGTCGAACTCGACCTCGAGCGTGTGTTCGATGTCGTCGAGCTGCGCGGTGCCGGGCAACTCGAGCTTGCCGCCGGGCAACTTCTGCATCGGCTCGACCTTGCGGCCCAGCTCAGCCACCTTGCCGACCAGCTCAGCCACCACGTTCGCGAGCGTGATCAACCCCGAGGTGCCGCCGTGTTCGTCGACCACCACGGCGATCTGCTTGTTGCGCCGCTTGAACTCGTTGAGCAGCTGATCGAGCGTGATGTTCTCCGGCACGAACAACACCGGCCGCTGCACCTGGCTGAGCGACTTCAGCTCGTGCCGGCCGTGCAGATAGAACAGGTCCTTCACGTTGATGAGCCCCTCGACCCGATCGAGCGAACCACGAATCACCGGCACCCAGGTGTGGCCCGCCGCGTACGCCGCCGCGAGGTTCTGCTCGAGGGTCAGCTCGAGATCGAGCGCCTTCATCTGCGAGCGCGGCACCAGCACCTGGCGCGCCGTCTTCTCCATCATCGACAACGCGCGCTGGAGCAGCTCGGCCTGCTGCTTCTGCAACCCGCCCGCTTCTGCCGACGAGGTGAAGATCATGCGCAGCTCGTCTTGCGAGAGCGCCTCTTCATGTTCCGCGTTCGCGCCATCGAGCCCCAGCAGCTTGAGCACCAGCTTGGTGCCGCCGTTGAGCAGCGCGATCACCGGGTAGAACAGCACGTAGAAGACCCGCATCGGCCAGGCGAGGAACAACGCCGTGCCCTCTGCGCGCGTGATGGCCACCGTCTTGGGCACCTGCTCGCCGACCACGATGTGCAGGAAGGTGATGATGCCGAACGCGAACACCACGCCGACGGTGTGCGCGATGGCCTGCGCAGTCTCAGTCGAAGGCGCGATGCGCAGCAGCAAGGGCTCGATCAACCCCGCGAACGCCGGCTCACCCACCCAGCCCAGGGCCAGCGACGCCAGCGTGATGCCCACCTGCGAGGCCGAGAGCCAGATGTCGAGGTTCTTGCGCATGGTGAGCGCGAGCTCCGCGCCCGACTTGCCCTGCTCGACCAGCGACTCGAGCTGCGTCTGGCGCACCTTCACCAGCGCGAACTCGATCGCCACGAAGAAACCGTTGGCGAACACGAGCGCCAACGCGAGGAACAACGCTCCCAGTTCCATTTAGCGGAGCGCCTCGAACTCGGCCTCGCCCTCGAGCGCCTCGAACATGGGGTCTGCTTTCAACCAGCTGCTCACCTTGGAGCGATCGACCTGCAGGGCCATCTTCAGGTGTTCGATGGCGTCGGCCTTGCGGCCCCACTGCGCGTAGAGCGCGGCGAGGTTGTAGACGAGCAACAGATCGTCACCCTTGAGCGCCCGGGCCTTCTCGTACGAGCGTTCGGCCTCTTCGTAGAAGCCCTTCTGCGCGTAGCAGATGCCCAGGTCGAGCCAGGCTTCGAAGTTGTCGGGCTCGAGCCGGGTAACGTCTTTGAGCTGGGTGATGGCCGAGCGGTAGTCGCCTTCGTCCATCTGAATTCCCGCGAGCTCGTGCCGCGGGAAAGGATCGGTCGGCTCGAGCTCGATGGCGGTACGCAGCTCCTTGACCGCCTCTTCCGTGCGCCCGGCATCGGCGTAGGTGAGGCCCAGGTTCAAGTGCGCGTCGGGGTAATCGGGCTCGAGCTCGATCGCGGTCTGGTACTCGCTGATGGCGAAGTCGAGCGCGTGCGCCGAGAGGAAGCAGGCGAGGTTGTAATGCGCGGTGGCGCTCTCCGGCTCGAGGCGCAACGAGACGAGGTACGCGTCGAGCGCGTCGCGGAACTGCTTCTTCTCCGCGAAGACGGTGGCCAGGTTGTCGTGCGCGTGCGACGAGTTGGGATCGAGCTCGATGGCCTTCTTGAACTCCTTGAGGGCCTCGTCGAGCCACCCCCGATCGGCCAGTTCGATGCCACGCGAGTTGTGCTCGTCGGATGAAGCGATGGAGTCCTTCTCTCGAGCCATGCAGGATGCTCACTAACAAGAATGATCGCCCTCGTCCTGCCACTGTTGATCTCCGCTGCTCCGCCGGAAGTTTCGGTGCTCGTCTCGGGCGACGTCACGCTCGGCTATCACTACGAGGAGTACGTCGACGAACAGGTCAAAAAGGGCAAGCCGAAGGACGAAATGCTCGCCTGGGGCTTCGCCAAAGTACGGCCGCTCACCACGAAAGCAGACCTGTTCGTGGTCAACCTCGAGTGTCCCTTCACCGAGCGGGGCGAGAAGATCGCCAAGAACTTCAACTTCCGCGCGCGGCCTGAGCTGGTGGCAGCGCTCCTCTCGGGCGGCGTCGACGTGGTCAGCCTCGCGAACAACCACATGATCGACTACGGCCCCGAAGGCCTCTTCGACACCCTCAGCACGCTCGATACGCACGGCATCGTGCACTTCGGCGCAGCCCGCACCCTGGTGGAAGCCCGCGCGCCGGCGATCGTGGAGAAGAAAGGCGTGACGATCGCCTTCCTGGGCTACTTCTTCTTAGGGGATCGCAACATCGAGCCCGCGCAGGTGATCGCCACCGGTGAGCAACCCGGCGTGGCAGGCCACTTCAGCGACACCGCCGCACTCAAGGAGATGCTCGCCGCCGACATCCGCGCCGCGAAACTGAAGGCCGATCACGTGATCCCCTTCTTTCACTGGGGCCGCGAGAGCAAGGGCCAGCCCGAGCCGTACCAAATCGAGGTCGCGCACGCGGCGGTGGAGGCCGGCGCGTCGGCGGTGCTCGGCTCACACCCCCACGTGCTGCAGGGAATGGAGGTCTACAAAGGGGCGCCCATCGTCTACTCGCTGGGCAACTTCGTCTTCGGCGGCAACTGGGATCCCAAAGACAAACGCACCGCGCTGGTCGAGCTGAAGCTCACCAGGACGGCCGTGAAGGCGATCAAGGTGATCCCGGCCTACAGCGACTCGTTTCCCGAGGTGCCGGTGCAGCCGTATCTGGCTGAAGGTGAAAAGGCAGACGCCGTGCTGCAGCACCTGGCCAGACTCTCCAGTGGTTTTCCGGCCACCATCCCCCAGCTCAAAAGCATCAAGCCGGCCCCAGACGACGCGCGTCCAGATGCCGGCTCGAGTCTTCCTGCAGACGCAGGGAAGTAGGACTTGGACTTAGTACTTGCCCTTGGCCTTGCGCGCGCGCACGCGACGGCGCTTGAGGACGCCCTTCTTGACCTTTGCCCGGTTCTTCAGCTTCTTCTTGCTCCGGTTCGACTTGACTGCCGGCATGGCGTTCTCCGTTAGGGTGCTGCGTTGAGTGAGAGGCGCTGACTACATGAGCGGGCCCCTAGCGGCAACATCGGAGCGCAGACCCAGCAATACAGTGTTGCTCGCCAAGGGGCCTGCGCGTACATCGCCCGCGCCTTGAACGAGAAGCTCGACGACGTCGAACAGCGCTTCGAGCGACTGACTGCCGACCTCTCCAACCCGGCCGTGATCGCCGATTCGACCCGGTTGCGCTCGTTGTCCCGCGAGCGCGCCAGCATCGAGAAGCTGGTCGAGTCGTACCGGGCCTACAAGAAGGTGCTGGAAGAGCTCAAGGGCAACGAAGAGCTGCTCGAATCGGGCGATGCCGACTTCAAGGCCATGGCGCGCGACGAGCTGCCCGCGCTCAAGGCCCGCCGGGCCGAGATGGAGGAAGAGCTCAAGCTGCTCCTGCTCCCGAAAGATCCCAATGACGAGAAGAACGTCATCGTGGAGTTCCGCTCGGCGGCCGGTGGTGACGAAGCCGCGCTGTTTGCTGAAGAGGTCATGCAGATGTACCTGCGCTACGCCCAGAAGCGCGGCTGGCAGGCGGAGATCATGGACATCAGCCAGGGCAACCAGGGCGGCATCACCGGCGCCACCATCACCCTGTCGGGCGACTCCGTGTATTCCTCGATGAAGTGGGAATCAGGCGTGCACCGGGTGCAGCGCGTGCCCGCCACCGAGACCCAGGGTCGCATTCACACCAGCACCATCACGGTGGCGGTGATGCCCGAGGCCGAAGAGGCCGACGTGACCATCAACCCCGCCGACATCGAGCTGCAGGTGATGCGCTCGACGGGCGCGGGTGGGCAGAGCGTGAACACCACCGACTCCGCGGTGCGGCTCATTCACAAGCCCACCGGCATCGTCGTGAAGTGCCAGCAGGAGAAGAGCCAGCTCAAGAACCGGGTGATGGCCATGAAGATGCTGCGCACGCGCCTCTACGAAGCCGAGCAGGAGAAGATCCGCAGCGAGCGTGACGCCCTTCGAAAAGGTCACGTGGGCAGCGGCGATCGCAGCGAGAAGATCCGCACCTACAACTTCCCCCAGGATCGGCTGACCGATCACCGCATCGGCTACACCCGGCACAACCTGCCCGCGGTGATGGCCGGCGAGCTGGAAGAGATGGTCTCGGCGCTGCGCACCTTTTTCCGCGCTGAGGCGCTCAAGCAGCAGGAAGAGAGCGGCCGTTGAGCGACCAGGCGTGGACGACTCGTCGCGTGCTGGAGTGGACGCGCGGTCACTTCGAGAAGCAGGACATCGACGATCCGCGGCTGACCTCGGAGATCCTGCTGGGGCACGTGCTCTCGCTGCCCCGGGTGAAGCTGTACATGGATCTCGATCGGCCCCTCTCGAAAGAGGAGCTGGCCACCTACCGCGCGCTCATTCAGCGCCGCCTGGCCTTCGAGCCCACGCAGTACCTGGTCGGCTTCAAAGAGTTCTACGGGCGGCGGTTCGCGGTCGACAAACGCGTGCTGATTCCGCGCAGTGAGACCGAGCTGCTGGTGGAAGCCGTGCTGCACGACGTGAAAAAAGACGCGCCGTCGCGAGTGCTCGACGTGTGCACCGGCTCGGGCTGCATCGCGGTCACCATCGCCGCCGAACGGCCACAGGCTTCGGTGTGGGCGACTGACCTCATGCCCGGTGCGATTGCGGTCGCCAAGAGCAACGCCGAGGCGCATCAGGTCGATGGCCGGGTGACCTTCTTCCAGGGCGATCTGCTGGCGGCGGTGCCCGCGGGTACCCGGTTCGACGTGATCGTCTCCAACCCGCCGTACGTGAAGACGGGTGAACTCGCGACCTTGCAGAAGGAAGTGCGCCAGGAGCCGCGCGAAGCGCTCGATGGCGGCCCCGAAGGCGTGACGTTGATCGCCCGGCTGGTGAGCGACGCCCTGCCCCTCCTCAAGTCCGGCGGCCTCCTTGCAATGGAGATCGGCGAGGACGAAGGCACCGCGGTCAGGGAGCTGTTGACGCGGGCGGGTTACCACGACGTGAAGATTGAGAAGGACCTCGCCCGGCATGAGCGGTTGGCGCTCGGGCGAGCCCCTTCGAAGGAGTGAAATGGACGCGATTCTCATCAAGGGCAACGGGCCGCTGAAGGGCGAGACGTACGCCTCGGGCGCCAAGAACGCCGCGCTGCCGATTCTGGCCAGCTCGCTGCTCGCCGCGGGCGAACACACCTTCCGCAACGTGCCGGGTCTGGCCGACGTGAAGACCATGCTCCAGGTGCTCGACACCATGGGCTGCGAGACCGAGCGCCTGACGGGCAAGAAATCAGACGTGGTCACCATCAAGGTGCCCAGCAAAGGCGTCACCCCCGAAGCGCCCTACGAGCTGGTGAAGACCATGCGCGCGTCGGTGCTGGTGCTGGGCCCCCTGCTCGCCCGCTACGGCCGCGCGCGGGTGTCGATGCCCGGCGGTTGTGCCATCGGCGCCCGGCCCATCGATCAACACCTCAAGGGCCTGGCAGCGCTGGGCGCGGAGATCGAGCTGCAAGAAGGTTACGTGGAAGCGCGGGCCAAACGGCTCAAGGGCGGCACGGTCACCTTCGACATGATCACCGTCACCGGCACCGAGAACGTGCTGATGGCCGCGGTGCTGGCGAAGGGCCGCAGCCTCATCGAGAACGCCGCGCGCGAGCCGGAGATCGAAGAGCTGGCCCGGGTGCTCAACAAGATGGGCGCGCAGATCAGCGGCGCGGGCAGCGACATCATCACGGTGGACGGCGTCGACGAGCTGAAGGCCGTGGATCATGCGATCATTCCTGATCGCATCGAAGCGGGCACGCTGCTGGTGGCCGCGGCGATCACCGGCGGCGACGTGCTGGTCAAACGCACCGCGCCCGAACACCTCGAGCCGGTGATCCACAAGCTGCGTGAAGCGGGCTGTCAGATCACGGTGGAAGGTGACGGCGTGCGCTGCGTGGCCAAAGAGCGCCTGCGCGGGGTCGACATCAAGACCCGCGAGCACCCCGGCTTCCCCACCGACATGCAGGCGCAGTTGATGGCGCTGCTCTGCACGGCCCAGGGGACCTCGGTGATCACCGAGAACATCTTCGAGAACCGCTTCATGCACGTGGCCGAGCTGCGTCGGATGGGCGCCGACATCACGGTCGACGGACACACGGCCGTGGTTCGGGGCACCTCCCGGCTTTCGGGGGCCCCGGTGATGGCCACCGACCTGCGCGCCTCGGCTTCTCTGGTCTTGGCGGGCCTCTGCGCCGAGGGAAAGACCACCGTGGGCCGCGTGTACCACCTCGATCGTGGGTATGAACGGCTCGAGAAAAAGCTCCGGGGACTGGGCGCGGACATCCGCCGGGTGAAAGAGCATTGACACCCGTCCTATCGGTCAGCCGGACGATTGAGCGACGACGCTCCTTGCGTTCGATGATCGTCGCTCGCTACGCTTGCGCCTTCACTCAACACAGGAGCAGAGCAAAAAAATGATGTGCCCGAGCTGCGGCGTCGACATGATCGATCTCGAAGGTGAAGATCAGACGTTCCGCAAGTGCAGTGAGTGCGGAGGCCTCTGGGTCGACGTCTCAGATCTGAACCGCATGTTGCTGCACCACAACCTTCCCGGCCTCGAGAGCATCGGCGGGAAGGTAGAGCCTGACGCCATGTGCGGTCAGTGCGCCGATTGCCTCGTGGACCTCGTTCGAGTGGTGGGTGGCGAAAAGGCCAACCCGCTCAGCTACGACACCTGTGAGTCGTGCGGAGGCATCTTCCTCGAGTCGGAGTTCGCTGAAGCCAGCGACTACGCCTCTGCCAAGAAGGAGATCATCGGGTTCTTCACCCGCTTCTCCTCGCGCGGGAAGAAGAAGACCGCCGTTCACGCCTGAGAGTTGAGCCGGCCGACGAACAGCTCGAACTTTTCGAGCTGTTGTTCGCGACGGCACCAAGCCTCGATTGATTGCAGATCCACGTCAGCGCGGCGGGCCCTTGCCACGGCGAGGGCCTGCTCGAGTCCGCTGAAGTCGTCCCAGAACAGAAAGCTTGCCAGGCGATCTCGACAGCAGTCGGTGGGCGTCAAAACGTGCAGCAACTGCTGCCCCACCCGCTCGGTTCGCCACACCGAGATGTCGTCATCGCCCACGGCGAGCGGGCCCGCTGGGAAGTCGAGCGTGAAGCGTGTCGCAGGGTGACGGTAGAACTGATTCGTCTCCACGAAGCCGAGAGACGCGAGCACCGGAGCCCCCAGCGCCGCGCCCTTCAGCGTGATGATGAAGTCCAGGTCGTGCGATTGGTACGCGTCCGGCGCGTAGTACGTCGCCGCGCTGCCGCCCGTCAGGACGGCGGTGATTCCCGCCTCGTTCAGGGCGGAGCACACGATCAGCGCGATCTCAGCCAGCGTGGACTCGGGTCCGATCACACAGGCTTCCCGGTGCGCCGGGGCCTTCGCCGACGCTGAGCGAGCTTCTTCTGGAGCCCGAGATCGCCGCTGCCAAGCTTCCACAACAGGGCGCGCAGCTCTCCAGCCGCCGCGTAGCGTTCGTTCAAGGCGAACACGCGTGAGCGACCCATGAGCCGGCTCACCAGCACGCCCTCCTGCTCGAAGGACTTCAAAATGGTTTGAACCAGGGAGAGCCTGAGGCTCAGCAGTTGGCCCAGTTCAGAAGCCCAGCTTTCTCCGAGGAGACGAACCGCGACGAGCACCACCGTGCGATTTGCGGTGCCGAAGAGGGCTGCTGACCGGTCAAGTGTCACGCCGTATTACTACCAGTATTACTGGTGATATCACCACTATTGCTGGTGGTTCCGTTCAGGGCAGGCTGCGCCACTCGCCCTTCAGATCCTCAGGCAGCTCGCCCTCGAACGTGAGCGTGTGCCCGGCCTTCTTGCCCACGTCGCGGCTGAACTTCACGCCGTGCTTCTTGCCGCCGATCTCGAACACGATTCGTGAACTCGATGCGTCGTACGTGCCCGTCACCACCTTCTCCTTGTTGCGTGTGGTGTCGAACGGCTCGTAGCTGTAGCGGAACGTGCCGTCGAAGTTGAGCGAGAGAAACCGATCGGGCGTGCCGGGGAAGCCGGCGTACCAGGTGCCCATCACCACCGCGGTGGCCTTGTCGTACTTGAGCTTGGTGGTGAGCCACGGGCCGTTGAGCGCCTTGCCCTCCGAGACGAACACGATGTCCGTCACGCACACCGACGCGTCGGGATCTTCTGCCGGGTAGTGGTCGAGGATCTCGATGGTGAAGCGGCTGCCCAGCATCGGCGGGTTGAGCGGCACGCTCTGCGCCCCGCGCACGTCTTCGATCGACAGCGTCTGCGACTGCTTTCCGCTGCGGATGACGATCTTCCGCGCGCGCGAGTAGTCGTTCCACGTGTTCGCGTCGAAGTTGTTGCCCGAGTTGATGCGCAGCTCATCGAGGCGCACCGGGCCGTTGAAGCCGAAGGTGAGCAGCTCGTTGAGCGGATCCGACGTGGCGCTGCACCAGGCGGTGGCGTCACGCGCGTCGAGCAGGTTGAGCGGCTGATACAGCGTGGGCCGGGAGTCCTTCTTGAAATAGTTGGTGGCCTGCGCGTAGCCGAGGCTGCCGGCGTTCACGGGGGCGGCGACGAGCGCGGCGATCGCTCCGGTGACCAGTCTGAGGGTCGACATGCCGCTCACTATGCCACGGAACATTTCCGCCCTTGCGGTGTTCCGTCTGCGTGGCATGACGCCCCGCATGAATCGACGAGCGCTGCTGTTCATCATCGCGTTGGCGTTCCCTGCCTGCCAGACGTGCGGCGGAGGGGAGACCGTGGACGCCGGCGTCGACGCCGGGCCTCCGGTGCTCACCGAAAAAGAGCCCAACGACTCCGCCACCCAGGCCCTCGTGCTCGAGCGGACCTCGATGGTCGAAGCCAACCTCGGCGCCGACCCGCAGAAGCCCGACGTCGACTGGTACGTGCTCAAAACCGCCCTGCCCCGCACCGTCGACCTTCTGGCCACCTGCCCCAACGGCGGCGACATCAGCCTCGAGGTGGTCGACGAGAGCGGCGGCGTGCTCGCGCAGGTGAACGCGGGCGGCGTGGGGGCCAGTGAGCGGCTGCCCAACCTCGACGTCTCATCGAAGACCTTCGTGCGTGTGGTGGCCCTCAAGAAGGGCGTCGGCGGGGCCTACCAGGTGACCGCGAAGTTCGCCGAGCGCATGCCTGGTTACGAACTCGAGCCCAATGAGCGCAAGGTCGACGCCACGCCAGTCGCGCTGGGCCAGGCGATCTCCGGTTCGATGGGCCACGGCGGTGACGTCGATTGGTTCCGCTACGAGCTGCCGGTCGACGAGTCGGCGCCGCCTGCTCCGCTGGAAGAGCTCGACGCCGGTGTGCCCGACGCGGGCGTCGATGCAGGCATGATCGCCGAGAAGCGCCTCGCCCTGCGGGTCGACATCAGCGCGGTCGAAGGCGTCTCCACCGAGCTCCAGATCCTCACCGAGGCCGAAGCGGTGCTCTTCACCGCCAAGTCGAAAGAGAACGGCCCGCTCTCGCTGCGCAACGTGGGTGTGCGCGCGGCAGACCGGGTGATCTACGTCGCGGTGCGCAGCGCCTCGATCGGCACGGGTAAAGACGTGAAGAAGGGCTCCAACGCCGAGGTTTCGTACACGCTCACCGTGGCCCCCGAAGACACCTCGGGCAACGCGGAGTTCGAGCCCAACGACGAGGCCTCTCGCGCCACTGACATTCCGGCGAACAGCTATCGCGACGGCTTCATCAGCCCCAAGGGCGACATCGACGTGTTCCGGTTGATCACCGACGGCCCGTCCATCGCCAAGCTGCAGCTGTCGGGCGTCGACAAGGTCGACCTGGTGCTCTCGGTGGTGAAGGCGGTCGACGGCAAATCCGACGAGGTCGTACTCAAGGCCAACGAGGGAGTCGCGCGTGAGCCGGAGCAACTCAACAACGTCGCGTGCGACGGCGTGTGCTTCATCCGCGTGGAGGCGGCGAGCAAGAAGGTCGACGGCAAATGGGTGCGCGACGATGAGAACGCCGACCAGTCGTACCGGCTCACCGCGGTGGTGCTGCCCGACGACGGCAGCGAAGAGAAGGAGAGCAACAACACCGCCGCGGCGGCCACTCCGGTGAAGCTGGGCAAGCCGATTCGCGGCACCGTGTACCCGAAGAAAGACCTCGACTACTTCTCCATCGATCTGCGTGACCGGCCAGTGAAGACGGCCCTCCGCGCGACGGTGATCGGCGTGTTGAAGGTCGACGTCGGGCTCTACCTGCACCGGGTGGAAGAAGACGGGAAGCTGACCCTCGTGCAGACCAGCGACTCGGCCAAGGGTGACCGCCCCGAGACGGTGCGCTTCGCCGCTGAGCCGGGCCTGTATGTCATCGAGGTGCGCGACGCGAAGAACCGCGAGGCGAACTTTCAGGACAGCTACCAACTCAGCGTGGATGAAGGCGAAGAGTGAATGGCTTGGTCCCGGAGCTTGTGGTCCCTTTTCTGTCTTGGGGTCCTGTGCAACTGCGGAACACCGCGTCCACCTCGCTCTCAATTGACTGTCGGGAGCAGCATTACTCAAGAATGTGAGAGTGAGTCCGCGTGCGGCGACGGCGGAACCTGCCTCCTTTACGAGTTGGAATCCAAAGCCAGGCGCTTCTGCACTCCACGGTCGGAAATTTGTCGCGACGTTGAGTGCTCCAACGGGGGAGAGTGTCTCCTCTTCGCTTCTTTGCCCGGCAGCGTTGTCTGTGCGTCAAGACTCTGAGCGCGGAGACCGACGCTACGGCACCAGGCACACCAGCCCGAGCAGGTTCCCTGCCGCGGACACCGTGGTGGTGCCCACCAGCGGCGCCGCGCCCGTCACGCGGTTGAGCACGCCCAGTCCGTCCACGCCGGTGTCCCAGATGAACATCTGGTTCGACCCGGAATCGAACGCCATGCCCATGGGGTTGGTCATGCCCGACCCGAGCGGCCCAAGCAGCGTCACCGCCGCGGTCTGCCGGTTGACGATGTACGAGCTGTCGGTGTTCGAGTTCACCAGGTACATGACGTCGTTCACGCTGTCGTACCCGAGGTTCCCGAACGAGGTGAGCCCGGTGCTCCCGACGAGGGTCGCGACGCCCGTGGTGTGGTTGATGACGTAGAGCGAGCCGTTCGAGAGGCCGTAGAGCGTGCCGGTGCTCGAGTCCCACTCCATGGCGTGCATGACCAAGGTCGAGTTGCCGTACGAGCCCACCAGCGTCACCGCGCCGGTCTGCCGGTTGAGAGTGAAGAGAGAGTCGTTGCCGGTGGAGCTCACGTAGATCGTCCTCGTCACAGGATCCTGCGCGAGCGCACCCGTGGTGTCGGCGGTGATGCCCGCGATGGGGCCCGCCGTCACCTGGCCCGTCATCTTGTCGATGGTGAACATCGCCCGCGAACTGCTGATCCCGAGGAGTTCACACCCGGCCTCCAGCAGGCACGTCGCCGAGCAGCCGTCGTCGTCCATCGTGTTTCCGTCGTCGCACGTCTCGCCCTGCTGCCTCACGCCGTCGCCGCACGCCGGCGCCTGGCACAGGCCACCCGAGGTGCAGATCCCGCTCTGGCAATCCGTTGCGCCGTTGCAGGTCAGTCCAGTGCCACACTTGGTGCACACGCCGCCGCAGTCGATCGCGCTCTCGTTCTGATTGCGCAGTCCGTCAGAGCAGGTCGGCGGTACGCACACGTTGCCCGTGCAGATGTTCGACTGGCAGTCACCGTTCCCCGCGCACGCCGCTCCACCGCCGCAGCGTTGTGCGCAGATCGTTCCGCCGCAATCGACGCCGCTCTCGTCCTGGTTCTTGATCCCGTCGGTGCAACCCGGCGGCGAGCACACCAGCAAGAGACAGATCCCCGTCTGGCAATCCGTGGGCGCAACGCACGCCTGTCCGTTGACGCACGTGGGGCACGAGCTGCCGCCGCAGTCGAGCGCGGTCTCCGTGCCGTTCCGCACCGTGTCAGTGCACGACGGGGCGGCACACACGTTCGCCGTACAAACGCCATTCACACAATCCGTCGCGTTCGCGCACACCTTGTTCGTCGCGCACTTCGAGCAGTTGGGGCCGCCGCAGTCGGTGTCGGTCTCAGCGCCGTTCTTCACGCTGTCCATGCAGGTCGGCATCACGCAGACGCCAGAGGCGCACGCGAGGCTGGTGCAGTCGCGCGGCAGATTGCAGGCCTTGCCGTTCGAACACGCGCCGCAGGTTCCGCCGCAGTCCACGTCGGTCTCGGTGCCGTTCTTCACCCCATCGGTGCAGGCGGCAGCCGTGCAGAGGTTCGACTGGCAGCGCCGGCTCACGCAGTCCGTCGCGGCCACGCACGCCTTGCCATCCGCGCACACGCCGCAGAGGTTGCCGCAGTCCACGTCGGTCTCGGTACCGTTCTTCACGGTGTCGAAGCAGGTCGGCCCCGCGCAAGTCCGATCGGACTGGCAGACCAGGCTCACGCAATCGGTCCCGCTGGTGCAGCCGCGCCCCGGTAGACAGGCGCCGCAACTTCCGCCGCAGTCTCGATCGGTCTCAGCCCCGTTCTTCACCCCGTCGGTGCAGGTGCCGCCGCGCAGACGCCCATCGAGCAGACCCCGCTGGTGCAGCCCGTCGCCAGCGTGCAGGCCAGGCCATCGCCACACGGTCCGCAGCTACCGCCACAATCGACCGCGAGTTCGTCGCCGTTCTTCTGCCCGTCGGCGCAGCTGGGGGCCACGCACGTCCCCGCCTGGCAGATTCCGCTTCGACAGCCCGCGGCCTCCACGCAGGCCTCCCCGTTGGGGCACGCCTCGCACGAACCGCCACAGTCCGGACCCAGCTCGGTACCGTTCTTTTCTCCGTCGTCGCAGTTCGGAGGGTCGACCACGCCCGCATCGGACCTGCCCGCATCCGGCAGCGACCCGGTGGGGGTGCAGGCGGCGAGCAGGCACACACTTCCGAGAAAGACGAGGCGAATGGCGACGGGGGAACCCATGGTGACCATTTCTTCAGAGAAGAACGGAGAGGGAAAGGCCCGCCCTCGACGGCCGTCGCCCGGGCGTGACCACCGGCGCAGTGGAGCTCCATGGAATTCCGGGGGCGGGGGCGATACAGATGCAGTCCCATGGAGCAGAAGATCCTCCAGCTGAAGAAGGACCTGAACGCCGTCATCCTGGCGCACTATTACCAGGAGAGTGAGATTCAGGACGTCGCTGACTTCGTCGGCGATTCCCTCGCGCTCGCGCAGGTGGCCGAGAAGACCACCGCCGACGTGATCGTGTTCTGCGGCGTTCACTTCATGGCCGAGACCGCGAAGATCCTGAACCCCGACAAGCTCGTGCTACTGCCCGATCTCGACGCCGGCTGTTCGCTGTCGGATCGTTGCCCGCCCGACACGTTCAAGGCTTTCAAGGCGAAGTACCCCGATCACTTCGTGGCGACCTACGTGAACTCGTCGGCTGCCGTGAAGGCGATGAGCGACGTGATCGTCACCAGCTCGAACGCGGTGAAGATCATCTCGAAGGTGCCCGCCGATCGGCAGATCATCTTCGCACCCGATCAGCACCTGGGCCGCTGGGTCACCCAGAAGACCGGCCGCGAGATGGTGTTGTGGCCGGGCAGCTGCATGGTTCACGAGATCTTCAGCGAGAAGCTGATCGTTCAGCTCAAGGTGCAGCACCCCACTGCCAAGGTGATCGCGCACCCCGAGTGTGAAGCTTCGGTGCTGCGGCAGGCCGACTACATCGGCTCGACCAAGCAGCTGCTGGAGTTCAGCCAGAAGGACGACGCCACCTCGTTCATCGTGGTGACGGAGGCCGGCATCATTCACCAGATGCAGAAGGCCTCGCCGAACAAGACCTTCATCCCGGCGCCCCCGGACAACGGCTGTGCGTGCAACGAGTGCCCGCACATGCGGCTCAACACGTTGGAGAAACTGTACCGCTGCATGCGCGACAAGACGCCCCGCCTCGAGCTGCCCCCCGGGCTCGGAGAGGCCGCGCTCAAGCCTTTGAAGCTCATGTTGGAGTGGAGCTGACCTTGTTCAAATTCTACGCAGTGCCCGCCTGGAAGCTGCTCGACGAGAAGACCGCGCTGGCGATGGGGGCGAACGCGCCCGAAGTCGAGCCGCTGAACTGCGCCGCGTCGGATCCCGCTCTGATCGAGCTCGCGCTGGCCCAGGTGGAGTACCGCGGCTTCAAGGCCCGTGACCGCGCGCTCGAGCTGCTGTCTGCGAAGAACCCGGCGGTGTTCGCCAGCTCGCCCAACGATCTCCCCGCGTTGCTGCGCACCGCCGATCAGCTGCTGACCATCGCCAAGATGGATGCAGGTGAACGCGCGCGCGTGTGGCGTTGCCAGTGCGGCACCCGCTACGCCGTTCCCGTCGCGTTGGTGCGCCCGGTCTCGCTGAGCTGCGATCGCTGCGGCTCGACCATCGAGCTCGATCCCACCAACTCCGTGGGTGAGACCAGCGTGGCCGACGCCAAGACCGCCAGCGTCAACGCGACCCGCCATTCACTCTCGGAGTTCTTCCGCGAAGCGATGGCCCGCGGCTGGCCCGTGCTCGTCACCAAAGCGGGATGAGACGAGAGACCCTCGAGCTGCTCCGCTGCCCGAAGTGCGGCGTGGGCGGCCTGATCCCCGAAGCCGATGTCGCGGGCGCCGCCATGGCCTTTGGGCCGGCGCGGTGTGTCTCGTGCGGCGCGCGGTTCCCGGTGCACGATGGTCTCATCGACTTCGTGGGCGATCGTTCGAAGCTGAAGGCGCTCCAGCAGGCGATGGAGCTGCCCTGGGTGGCGCGATCGTGGGAGCGCTACGTGCGCCCTGCAGTCGATACCGTGCTCACCCGCGGCCGGCTCGATCACGAGAGCGAATACACCGTGCTGCGCAACCTCATCGGCTCGCCGCCCGGACCCATCGTCGATCTCGGCTGTGGCGCAGGCCTGGTGCTGCGAAGGCTCTCGCGTGACTTCAGCCAGGTGCCGGTGATCGGCGTCGACATGTCGCGGCCCATGCTCGAAGAGGCGATGGCCCAGGTGCGGGAGAACGCGGAAGCCGCCGACTTCGTGCGCGCCCAGGTGCCGCTGATGCCCTTCAACGACGCGACGCTCGGTGCGGTGGTGGCGGTGGGTTTTGTTCACTTCATCGACGAGCTCGACGAGCTGCTGCGTGAGGTCGCGCGTTCGCTGAAACCCGGCGGCCGCTTCGTCGCGACCACGTACGAAGCCGGGAAGATGCTCGAGCCGATGCACCGCGGTGCAGGCCTGTCGCCGCGCAGTGAAGACGCGTTGCGGAACTCGGCCGCGAAAGCGGGCCTGGTGGAGTTCGAGCGGGTGAGGGTTTCGCCCTTCCTGCTGTGGAAGGCCGAACGAGCGGCTTAGATGAACACGCCGCCGCGCGCATCGAGGCGAGCGGTGTCGGGGAGCTTGGTGGTCTCGTTGCTGCCCTTGAGCGCTTCGAAGACCTTCGCCTTGTTGCCGTTACCGCAGCTCTTGCACTTGCACTGGCCCTTGGCACACGTGCAATCGCCTTTGCCCTTGCAGGAGCAGGTGGCCTGGGTGCCGAAGAAGGTGCGCTCGACGGTGGCGGCGCCGGCCGTGGAAGCGATGAAGAGAAGTCCAACCGCGAGGCTCTTGAGGGTCTGCATGGTGTGGTCCTTTCTCCGACAACTGGCGTCGCACTAGCCCAGATGAGCGTTCTTGCCAAGCGACCCCCGGGCCTTCATGGTCCGCGCCCTCGTGAGCCGTCTTCCCCTGGAGCGCCTGGCCTGGATCTTCGCGTTGATCTGCGGGGTTGCGCCGCTGTGGGCCACCCAGGCGCTGCCGCTGGTCGACCTGCCGCAGCACCTTCATTTGATCTCCGTGTTGCACCGGCTGAACGACGCTTCGACCCTCTACCCCGAGATCTTCGCGCGCCGGCCTGAGCTGACTCCGTACCTCGGCTACTACTACGCGGTCAGCCTGCTGAACTGGCTGATGCCGCTCGAGTTGGCCAACCGGGTGTTCCTCTCGGCGTATGTGATGGGGCTGCCTCTTTCTCTGGCGTTTCTGCTTCAGAGTCTCGAGCGCCCGACGTGGCCTGCGTTGCTCGCCCTGCCCTTCGCGTACGGCGACAGCTTCGCGTGGGGCTTCATCAACTACTGCGCGTCGTTGCCGCTCGCGTTGATCACCTGCGGCTTCTTCGTGCGGGCCATCGAAGACGCGAAGCGACGCAGAACGTGGAGCATCGCGCTGGGCTTCAGCCTGGTGGCGGTGTTGCTCTTTCACGTGCAGGCCTTTGCGTGGCTCGGGGTGGCGTTGCCATTTCTGCTGCTGACCACGCCGGCGCCCGAGGGCAAGTCGTGGCGGCTCCGTGTGCCCGCGGTGGTGGGCGTGATGCCGGGCGTCGTTCTCTTCGTGTTGTGGATCGGCCTGCGCGTGGGACAGCCGCAGGAGATCGCCCCCGGTCAGCCGTGGCGCTCGTGGGGCCCCATGCTCTCGAAGGAGAACCTGGGCTGGAAGTCGCTCGAGCAGAACATCGGCGAGTTCATCTCGATGCCGCGCGCGGCCGATGGCACTGCGCAGGTGACGGAGATCAGCTTTCCCATTCTCGCCGGCATGACGCCGGATGGATCTGATCAACGCGCGGTGAAGCTGGTCTTTCTGATCGCCCTGGGCGCGCTGCTCTTCGGGTTCTCACGCTCGTTCGGGACGGCGGTTCTGAGCGCGCGCGCCGTGAAGGAGAAGGGCCTGGTGCCGCAGCTGATCGCAGCAGGCCGCGGACTCTTCTCGTTGCCTGGCGAAGAAGGCCCCATCGCACGGTGGCGCATCGCGGGCCTCGCAGCGTTGGCGGTGATCCTCTTCCTCGCCCTGCCCTTCGATATCCGCGGGTACATGTATTACCTGAACACGCGCTACGCCCACCTCGCCGCGGCGTTGCTGGTCTGTTCGGTGCCCGCGCTCCCGGCGCTCTGGGACAAGCGGCTGGTGTACCTGGCTGCAGCCGCGTCGTTGGTGTTGATGCTCCCGCTGCGCACTGCGTTTCAGGCGTTCGATGCCGAGTCGCGCGCGCTCACCGAGCTGGCGAAGAGCGCTGCTCCGAAGGCCCGGGTGATGGGGCTCACCTACGCCACCGGTTCACGCGCTGTGACACACCCCGTCTACCTGCACGCGGGCTGTGTCGTGGCACGCGAGGCGGGCGGGCTGACCAACTTCTCCTTCGCGCTCACTCCGCACAGTCCGTTGATGTACCGGGCGGCGCCGCCTCCGACGATGGCCAGCGAGTGGCGGCCGGATCAGATGCGCTGGGAGGAGCACGGGAAGTTCTACGACCACTTCGTGGTGCGCGGCGTGCGGCCGGAGCAGATCTTCGGGCCGCGTCTCCAGTCGGAGCTCTTCATCGCCGCGCAGTCGGGTGACTTCTTCCTCGTGCGCAAGCGCTGAGGTTGAGAGAGAGTCCGCCGCATGACGGACTTTCTCTCGATGACGGTGCAGCAGGTCGAAGGGCTCCCCGAAACGAAGGTGCAGGAGGTGCTCGAGGCGTGGGTGAAGGCGAAGAAAGTCGAGCTCCCGCAGGCCCTCGCGCAGTCGGCTTCGAAGGCGCACGTGAAGCTCGCCAAGAAGGCGCTCTACCGGCTGCAGTCGAGCGGGGTGGAAGTGGTGACCGAAGCACCGAAGGCCTCCGCGCCGATCATCGATCTGACTCCCAAGAACGATTTCCCCGCGGTGCTCTCGATGCAGTTGGGCACGGGTGAACGCGCGTTTCTCTTCGCCGTTCCCATTCGGGGCGGTGGTGGCCTCGAGGTCTTTCAAGGCATCGTCAGTGACGAGTTCGGGCTGGCGCAGTTCGGCAGCGAGCGGGCCAATCGCGCGCTCTACCGCAAGCGTATGGAGCAGCTGAAGACCGAGCTCACCACCCGCGCGATGCTGGTGCCCATGGAGCGGCTCAAGCTGGAGCTGGGCCGCGCCATCACCCTCAACGAACGCACCAAGACGCCGTACGGCGGTGAGATCGAGCAGGCGCTCAACAGCATCGGCGTGAGCAAGCAGGATCCGGATTTCCCCATTCCCGCGCTGGAGCCGGGCGACTCGGAGAACCGCGAAGGCGGAGCGGCGCTGCACGCGTTTCCCGAGGTGGAGCAGTGGTTGCCCTCAGAGAAGGACCTGGTCACCTTGAGCGCGCGCGTCGAAGCGATCCGCAATGGGCCGCTGCCGCTGAGTGATGAGCAGAAGGATGAGAAGGTGAAGAAGCTGGCGCACGAGCTGGCGGCGGAGGTGTTCACCCCGGAGCTGCGCATGCTCTATGCGCGGCGGCTCTGGTACTCGGCGGAGGTGATCGAGTTTCAGAAACGCGATGCAGATGCCGCGATGGCCCGGGCAGAAGCACGCCGCCTCGCGCATGAGACGACGGAGAGCCGATTCCTCGAGCAGCTGTTCGTGAAGGCACTGCCCGCCAAGAAGTGAGCGGTGCTCCCTCTCCCTTTGGGCTGACTCTTGATCACAAGTCCTGAGGGTCATCGGAAGCTCTGCA
>JANODF010000135.1:0-17634 GCA_031412555.1 Archangium sp.
ATGCCTTGAAGCTGCCCCTCGACGTGCACGGCCGTCACCAACACGCAGGCCAGTGGAAGGGGAGACAGCCGCGCGAGGAGCGCCTCGATGCTCAACGCAGACGTCTGGGTCCACCCGCGCGTGACCACCTGGGTCCCCCGCACGTCGGCGGCCACCACGAGCTGGTGAGGGAACCGGGTCGCCACCGTTTCGAGCCACGTGGCGTCTTCGACCGCGCGGGTGCCCACCACGACGCGCGCGATGCCCAGCTCGAGCAGTCGTTCGATGGCCGCTTCATCACGCACGCCGCCTCCGACTTGCAGCTCGAGCCCCGGGAGCTTCGAGAGGCCCGCGATGAGCTCGAAGTTCGACCCGCGCCCCATCGCCGCGTCGAGGTCGACCACGTGCTGCGCCGTGAGCCCTGAAGCGGCCCACTGCTCGGCGATGGCCAGCGGTTCAGGCAGTCGAATGCGCTCGTCTTCATAGCGGCCACCCACCAACTGAACGCACGCGCCCTCCCGCAGGTCGAGCGCCGGAAAGACCTTCATGAGGTCACCTGGTCGATGAGCTGTCGCAACAGGCGCAAGCCGCCCGCTGAGCTTTTTTCGGGGTGAAACTGCACGCCGATGGTGCGCGCCCTCGTGACGATGGCCGCCACCTCGGCCCCTTCGTGACGCGCCCAGGCTTTCACCACCTCGGGGTCGCGCGGCCGGCACGCAAAGCTGTGCGCGAAGTACATGTCGCCCACGCCATCCACCTTCGTCCACCCCATGTGTGGCACCCGCCGCGCCACCAGCCGCGTGACCTCGCCTTCGAGGAGGC
The DNA here is from genome assembly GCA_031412555.1 of Archangium sp. Classification (GTDB taxonomy): domain Bacteria; phylum Myxococcota; class Myxococcia; order Myxococcales; family Myxococcaceae; genus Archangium_A. Next base: position 802 of record JANODF010000135.1, read on the forward strand.
CCAGCCCTTCGCCGTCACCTTCTTCGCTGCGCTCGAACAACAACTGCATGCCCAGACAGATGCCAAGGCAGGGCTGACCGTCGAGCAGCGCGCGCCGCAAGGCCTCTCTGCCCGGGGCCAGCCGCGCTGCAGCCGTGCCGAACGCGCCGACGCCGGGCAGCACCACCAGCGAACTCCCGGGCAGCTTTCGCGCATCGGCCTCGACCTCGCAGTCGACGCCGGCCACCGCCAGCGCGCGGCGAAGGGAGTGGAGGTTGCCCGCGCCCGTATCGAAGAGCGTGGCCTTCATGACAGCGCCTCGAGGCACGCCGCCATCGAGGCCCACGGACCCAGCGTGATGCGCAGCGCCTCACCGAAGCCCTCGAGCTTCGAGAAGGCCCTGACCGACACGCCGCGCGTCCGCAGCTCGTCTGCCAGCTTCGTTGCGTCGTGCTTCACCGGCACCAACACGAAGTTGGCCTCGCTGGGGAGCGCGAGCAGGCCCTTCGCGTGCAGCGCCTGGGTGAAGCGCGCCCGCACCTCGAGCGTCTCATCGACGCACTGCCTGACCCACGCGCGATCCACCGTCAGCGCGGCGATGGCGACCCGCTCGGCGACCGTGCCGACTTTGTACGGGCCGCGCGCCTTCTCCAACTCGGCGGCCAACCTTGGCTGACTCACCGCCCACCCCACGCGCAGGCCCGCGAGGCCGAACGCCTTGGACATCGTTCTGATGACGAGCAGCCGCTCAGCGCTGGCGGCCAGGCCGACCCGGCTCGGTGCGCGCGCGTAGTCGATGTACGCCTCGTCGAGCACCACCAGGGCCCGGGTCTGTTCGAGCAGCGCCTCGAGGAACCCCTCTGGGAGCAGGGCTCCGGTCGGGTTGTTCGGAGCACAGAGGTAGATGAGCCGGGGCCTGGCTGCCAGCAGCGCCTCCACGTTCAGCGCGGCGGCGACGGGCACCACGCCGTTGGTGCGCGCGAAGGTGGGCACGATGCCGAACGTGGGCGGGCAATAGGCGAGCACGTCACCGGGCTCTGCAAAGGCCCGCATCGTCGCGTCGAGCAGGTCGTCTGAGCCGCACCCGGTGACGATGGCCTCGAGGGGAACACCGGCCTCTTTCGCCAGGGTCGCGCGCAGCTCGTCGGCGTACGGCGTGGGGTATCGCGTCACCGTCGCCTCGCGCAGCACCCGTGCCGCTGAGGGCGGAGCGCCGAACAGGTTGGTGTTGTCGGTGAGGTCGATGGCGCAGGGCGGCCGCGTGGGCACATAGCGGGCGACGGCGGCGAGCGTCGGTTTGAGTGGAAAGGGTGAAGGCGTGACCGGGCCGCTTTTCCCCTCTGTTCCATCGGCCCCGAGGCCTTGACCGTCGCGCCTCCACTGCGCGGCGGCGGCTGCGTGGGCAGACAGCCCCTCACTGAGCGCGAGCGCCTCGACGTCTTCCGAGAGCCGCGCGGCTGCGTCGGGCGTCACCTGCTGCCAGGTCTGCCATCGCACGAAGTCGAGCACCGAGAGCCCGCTGAAGCGCCGCGCCGCGCCCGCGGTCGGGAGCACGTGGTTGGCGCCCGTGAGGTAGTCACCGAAGGCCACCGACGACGAGGCGCCCAGAAAGACGGTGCCTGCGTTGCGTACCTTCGGCAGGGCGCGCCGCGGCTCCCGGAGCGAGAGCAGCAGGTGCTCGGCTGCGAAGTCCTCGACGAAAGACCACGCCTCGTCAGGGTCGTTCATCGACAGCACCGCCCCCCGAGCGCGCAGCGCCTGCGAGATGGTCTCGCGCCGGGGCAGCGCCTCGACCTCTCGCTCCAGCACGGCCAGCACCTCGTTGGCCAGCCGGTCGCCCTGCACGAGCGCAACGACACAGGCGTCGGCGTCGTGCTCCGCCTGCGCGAGCAGCTCGCGCGCGATGAGGGTCGCGTCTGCTCCGTCATCGGCCACCACCAGAATCTCGGAGGGCCCTGCGGGCGCATCGATGCCCACGTCGCCCGCCACCTGGCGCTTGGCTTCGGCGACCCAGGCGTTCCCCGGCCCGACGATGCGATCGACGCGCGGGACGGACGCCGTTCCAAAGGCCATCGCAGCGATCGCCCCCGCGCCCCCGAGCGCAAAGACCCGGTGAGCACCCGCCAGCGCGGCCGCGGCGAGCACGACATCGGAGGGCAGGCCGGTGGGTCCCGGGGGAGAACACACGATGACCTCGGCGACCCCGGCGGCGCGCGCAGGCACCACGCCCATCAACACGCTCGAGGGGTACGCCGCCTGGCCGCCGGGCGCGTACACGCCCACCCGCGCGAAGGGATCAGCGCGACGGCCCACCACCACACCGGGTTCCACTTCGACCTCGCTGGGGCCCGGCAGCGTCGACCGCGCCACGCGCTCGAGGTTCTTCGCTGCGCGCTCCAGCCCGCGCCGCACCGTGGGGTCGAGAGTCGCGAGCGCCCGCTCCAGCTCCGCGCGCGGGACCTCGAGGGCCTCGAGCGTCACGCGATCGAAGTTCTGGGCGAAGCGGAAGAGCGCCGCGTCTCCCTCTGCGCGCACCTCGGCGACCAGCGCCCGCACCTTCACCGAGAGACCTTCGTCGATGCTGAAGCTGCGCTCGAGCAATGCACGCTTCGTTTCGGGCGGCAGCGCCGCGAGCGTTCCGGTGAATCGAACGAGGCTCATGGCACGAGCCTCTCGATGCGCGTCACCAGAATGCCCTCGCAGCCCAGGCCCTGCAGCCGGGCCACCGTGCGGAACACCGCGTCGGCCGGCACCACCGCGTGCATGGCGACGAAGCGGCCACCGCCCATCAGCTCCGAGAGCGTGGGGCCATTGAGCCCGGGCAGGCACTCGCGCACGGCGGCCAACCCTTCCCGCGGCACGTTCGCCATGAGGTAGCGCTGACCGCGCGCCCGCAGCACCGAGGAGAGGGCGAGGGTGAGGTCTTTGGTTTCGGTGCGGTGGGCCGCGTCTTCGCGCGCGACCAGGCGGGCGGAAGACTCGAGCACCGTCTCGACCTCCCGAAGACCGTTCACCTGGAGCGTCGAGCCGGTGCTGGTGAGATCGACCACCACGTCAGCGATGCCGAGGTGCGGGGCGATCTCTGCTGCGCCCGAGACCGGCACCACTTGAACCGCGAAGCCCCGCTGCTCGAAGAAGCGCCGGGTGATGCCCGGAAAGCAGGTGGCCACCCGGGTGCCCGGAGCGACCTGGCTGAGCTGGGTGAGGCCCGACTCTTCCGTCGCGGCGACCACCAGCCGGCAGCGGCCGAACTCGAGATCGAGCAACTGCGTGAGCGAGCGGTTGGTCTCGCTGACGAGATCCCACCCGGTGATGCCCACGTCGGCGGCGCCGTCGGCCACGAACTCGGGGATGTCCTGGGCGCGAACGAAGAGCGCCTCGTAGTCACCGATGCGAGCGCGCAACGAGCGTTCGCTCCGGCCCCGAATCGGCAGCCCTGCGTCGTCGAACAACTGCTTCACGTCTTCTGACAAACGGCCCTTGTTGGGCAACGCGACACGCAACATGCAAACGCTCCTTCGAGAGGGGGAGCGGACGGGCGTGAGAAACGAAAAAGCCCGTCCGGTGAGGGGGACGGGCTTCGTGGCGATACGGGTGTGTGAGAGCTACGTCACGCACACCTGCATGCACGCCCGTCAGAGCGATGATGCAGATGATGGTGATGGAGCGCGTTCACGAGAATCGCTTTCTAAGGACGGGGACTCAAGAAGTCAAATCTCGCTGACTGAGCGAGTTTGAAGGGAAGAGGGGCTCGCCCTGTCGTCTCGAGGTACCTACGAAGGCATCAAGACCGTGTCGATGGCGTGAATGACGCCATTGGTGGCCCCGATGTCCGTCTTGGTGACGGTGGAGTCGTTCAACTTCACCGTGCTGCCGTTGAGATGCAGGGTGATGTCGCTGCCCTCAGCGGTCTTGACCTTCGAGAGATCCTTCATCTTGGTCACGTCTGCGGCCTGCACCTTGCCGGGCACCACGTGAAACAAGAGCACCTTCTTGAGCCGGGGTTCATCAGCCAGGAGCTTGTCGAGGTCGGCTTTGGGGATCTTCGCGAAAGCCTCGTCGGTGGGTGCGAAGACGGTGAAGGGGCCGGCGCCGTTCAAGGTGTCGACCAGGTGGGCTGCGGACAGCGCGGCAGCGAGCGTCTTGAAGTTGCCTGCAGCGGCAGCGGTCTGAATGAGGTTCTGCATGTGGAGCTTCCTTTGACGGCATCCGCCTCGATGGGCCACTGAGCCGCCGTTGACCCGAGGACGAAAGCCCTCGAGTTGTTGGGTGAGTACTGACCAAGGGGCGAGTCAGGTCGACGAACCGTTCCTCCGGCGCGCCAATCAAATGCCCCTGTCACGAGTAACCGCTCGCTGTGATCGCACCCATCGAATCATCGAGTGTGCCGCCTGGACATCCTGGGCCACTCAGCGCAGTCGCTCTTTCGGACCCCCGGGCCCGGGCGCCACCAGAGACGGCTCCACGAATCCGAGGGAGTCGCGGCTCGTTGCGAAGAGCCGCCCCCATTTCGGTGCCTGCCAGAATCCGAGGGCCGTCTTTTTCACGCGTTTGGTCCCCTGATGGGTCCTCCGACCACACACCGCGCGCGAGCGCTGAAACGGAGACTCCATGTTCGCATTGGGCATTTTCTTGTTGGTCGTTGCAGCGATGGCATCAGTTGGCTTCTTCATGCAGAGGCACCGCGCAGGGCGGCTCGGCAAGACCCCGCTGGTGTCGACCGGTGATGCTGCGAGCCGGGGTGAGGCCGTCGCGGGCGAGAAGGGGGCCATCTCGGTTCAAGGCAAACTCTCTTCCCCTCAGCCGCTCGTCTCACCCGTCACCGGCACACCGTGCCTCTTTTCCCTCACCAAGGTGACCGCCGACTGGAAGGTGGGCGACAGCTCATCGAGCGCGGTCATCTGCGAAGACATTCAGGCAGCGAAAGTGATGGTGGACGACGGCTCTGGGCCGGTCGAGGTGGTGCTCAGCAACCTGGACGTGGGTGACTACAAACAGATCTTCCGCAAGTCGAACAAGATGGGCCTGCTGAACGTGCTCGATGGCACGACGCTGAAGTTCGGGACCAACGGGTACACCGTGGAAGCGGGAACCCCCGATGTCGATGGGAGACGCGTGCCGCAGAGCGCTGAGTACACCGTCGTCGAATGGGTGTTGCCTGTGTTGAGCGATGCCTACGTGGCGGGCAAATCCGAAGCGGGCCAGATCCTCGGGCCGAAGTGGCTGAGCCTGATCGTCTCTTCAAAGACCCGCGACGAGTTGATGGCGAAGACGGCGACGATGATGAAGCGCACCAAGCTGGCGGCCTTCGTGACGACGCCGCTCGGAGCGATCGCCACGATCATCGGCCTGGTTCTCGGCAGCAGTCCGTTGCTTCCGAAAGAAGACGAGCGCGTCGACCTCGCGAGCGTTGGAGTTCAGGCGACGCTGACCGTGCCCAAAGGAGGGGTGATGAAGCGCGAAGCGGCGGCGGACATCGTTCGCATCGAGTTCGGCGACCTCGAGCACCCTGCCGGAGAGCTGTCCATCTTCGGAATGCGCATCGACGACCTGAAGTGCCCGGCCGGCGACAAACGGTGCACGGTGGTTCAGTCGAAGGACCGCAGCGTCTTGTACACCTCGAAGAGCGGTGGCCGCGCGACCCACACGGCGGTCGTTCACCTCGTCTTTGGCGACAAGACCCAGGGCGAATGCAAGGCCGAGTCGCACGTCCTCGTGGACGCACAGCGGCTGCTCGCTTCGTGCGAGAGCCTCGAGGGCAACGGGTTTGGTCAGACCAACCTGATCCCTCCCCTCGCGGCAGACGCGGTCGACCCCACGGCGGCAGACGTCGCGGAGGCTCCGAAGAAGCCCTCCAGGAGCTCGAAGAAGAAGCGCTGATTCAGAAGGCGCTCCGGGTGGTCTCGCTCTGGAGGTGGAGGAAGGTGATGAACTCCACGAAGTCGATGCCCAGGCGCACTTCACCGTCGCCCTGGCCGCTCGGGAGTTCTGCGCCGCCCGCCACCGTGAGCGAGAGGCCCAACGCGCGCAAACCAATATGACCGAGCACCACGGTGCTCCACGCTGAGGCGCGCAGCGGCACCCATCTCGCCAACACGTCGACGCCGGTGAAGAGCGCGATGGCCAGGCGTGAGTCGATTTTGAGCCGCACCACGTCGACTGTGAAGAACCCGCCGAGGTCCAGCGCCGAGCCGTTGGTGAACAACCCGCGCGCCTGCAACCCGAAGCGCACCGGGTCGAAGCGCGCGCCGAGGAGCGCGTTGAGCCCGAAGAAGAAGGGCGCCTCTGGAGCCTGGGTGGCGCGCGCACCGCCTGCGAGCTCGAGCTGGGCAACGACGTTGAGCGTGGGTTCCTGCAGCACCGGAGTGTCCGTCGCGCACAGCGCCAGCGAGAGCACGAGCGCGTTCACGGTGCGCCTCCTGCTGCCCACGAGCCGCCCGGGCAGGCGAAGTACGACGGGCCCTGCGAAGCCTCGACGCACAACGGCATCGAGGTGTTGATGCGCTTTCGGCCTTCGACGTTCCTCCAGCTCGAGAACGCCGGACAGACCGGCTTCGAGTACTCCACGAGCCACTTCTGGAAGTCGGCGGCGGTCTCGCGCTGCGCGATGATGGCGGCGACGTCGGCGGGCAGCGGTGCAGGCCAGCCGAGCTTGATCGCGAGGTCTCCACTCGCACCGAGTTGGCGGCGCGCGACCTGACGACCCCAGATGAAGAGGCCGCGCATCACGTAGCGGTCGAACGAGTAGCCCGCACCGGCCACCACCCAGTCGGGCACGTCGCCCGGTACGTAGAGCCCCCGCACGCGCTGATCAGCAGCGCTCGGGCGCGCGAGGCGTTTGAGCGGCGCGACGGGAGCGGCCTGTGCGAGCAAGGCGGTCAGCTCGTCGTCACGCAGCTCTGCCAGGCGCTGCGCGAAGGCGAGTTCGGTGAGGTCTTGCTGGGCCGCGTATTGCTCGAGGGTGGTGAACACCATGTCGGCGATGCTGCGCGGGGGCGGCGTGGCGACCGGTGTGAGCCGGCCGGTGTCGATGGCGAGCACGCGCAGGGCCGTGCCACCCGTCAACGGCGTGGGGCGTGAATACGACAGCGCGCGAATCGCGGGCAGCTGCGAGCGCAAGCCTCCGTCGACCCAGACGCCACACTCACCCGCGGGCTCGAAGCCCGACCACACGTGCGACACCGGGCGCGCGAAGACGGGCAGCACCAGCGAGGCCATGAGCCCCGCGCTCAGACACTTCGGCGAATCAGCCCCACCGCAGGCGCGCTCATCGAGGCCCACGAGCTGGCTCTGCTGCGTCTCCACCGAGACCACCACGCGCGTCAGCCGGTTGTCGTGCATCTGCTGGTGGAAGAGGTCGATGAGCGGGTCGAGCGGCGCGCGCTGCATCGGGTCGAAACGAATGAGATTCACGCGCGGGTGGCCGAACACGCCGAGCGCGCGCGCCACCGAGCCCTGCTCGGCACACATGAGGTCGGCCTCGTCGACGTCGGAGAAGTAGCGCTCGAGCAGCTTGAGGGCGCAGCTTTGAACCGGGCGGCCGGGAAGGGCGGGTACGGTGGGGAAGGGCTCGTTCGGCCAGCCCGAGAAGCAGTCGGTCTTGGCCCCTGAGAGATCGGAGTGCTTCACCTCGGGGCGCGGCGTGAAGGCGTTGCACGCAGTGACGAAGGCCTGCTGCTCGGGCGTCAGCGCGCTGTCGTCGAGCATCGCGAACTCGAGCAACTGGGCGAGCAGCGCGCCGACGCTGGTGCCGACCACGGCTGAGAATCGGCTCGCGCGGTCAGCCTCTGCACGTTCGCCCGCGGGGCGCTTCGAGAGGGCCTCTTCGCGCGCCGAGAGGAGCTCGTAGAGCAGGCCGGCGGTGAAGGCGCCGTTGGCCGCGCCTCCGCTCATCGCGAGCACGGGCAAGTCGTTCTGCGTGGCCTGGTTGGCCGGCGTGGCGTCGAGCACGCGCGCGAGGCGTTTGAGCGCGCTGGCGGCGGCGTCGTAGGTGGCGGGTTTGTGGGTGTTCGACAGCCAGGAGAGCTCGGCGAAGTCGAACGCGCTGGCCGCCGCTTTCCCGAGGGCCCACGCGAGCTGCGCGGGGTCGGAGATGAAGCCCGCAGCGCACGCAGGGCTGACACGCAGCGACGCGAGTTCGGCCCAGAGCGCGGTGGCCCACGTCGTGGAGTCGCGCGCGCCACTCGTCGCTGAGCCAATGCGCTGGAGGTCGGCGCCGGCCAGGGAACTCAGACACTGCGCCGCAGCGCGAGGGTCATTCCAGGGTCCAATGACGGTGAGCTGCAGCTCGGCGTAGAGCTGAAACTCGACCTTCGGGGTCGGCGGCGTCCGGTCGTCGGCGGCGTAGGTGAGGTCGGCGAAGACGGGCCGATTCGTGAGGTCCGCTACAACACAGCCACTCGAGAACGCGAGCAGCGCCACCCAACCACCCATGCGCGACATCATGGAAACGAGTTGTAGCTCATGCCGAGCGCCTCTGAGGCGATCGCGCTCGACCTTGGTCGCGGCGGGAGGCAGGCTCCGCCGTGCATTCAACTGTCGTACGAGGGGAACCCCATGAAGAACCTGTTCGTCGCCGCCCTGTTGTCCGTCTCTTCGTTTGCAATGGCCGCCGAGCCCGAGCTCAAGCCCGCCCAGGAGGAGGCCAAGGCCAAGTCTGATGATGCTTTGGAGGAGCCGCTCAAGGCGCTCAACGAGAAGTGCGGTACCAAGATCGCCGCTGTGAAGACCGACTACGAGAACTTCAAGGAAGCAGACTGGAGCGGCACCGGGTTCTACGGCTGGTGTCCTGACGCCATCCAGGCCATCACCGCGATGTGCGAGTCGCGACCGGCTTACAAGAAAGCGCTCTCCAAGAAGCTCACCGGCATCGCTTGCCTGTTCGCTGGCGTGAAGCCCAAGGAGAAGAAGGACGGCTCCAACGACTTCACCCTTCGCAACATGAGCTTCGAGAAGGGCGTGTTCACTTTCCACATCTCGAAAGACGAAGCCAACCTCGGTGACAACACCAAGGCCACCTTCGAGAAGGCCTTGAACTGACCGATGCAGCGCGCGCGCCTCGCTGCCCTGCTGGGTCTCATCGCGTCGCTCAGTCACGGCCAGGAGCCGGCGACGCTGAGCGACCTCGAGACGCTGGCTGAGCGCGGCGCGCACCTCGAGTTGCTGGAGCGGGCAGAGGAAGTGCCGGTGTCCTCCCGCACCGAGGACTGGAAGAATCTGGTGAGCACCGCAGCTGTGGTGCTGCTGGAGGGGAAGGCCGTGACGAAGGATCCTTTCGCGCGGGCGCTGGAGGCGGATGGGTTGAGCCGCCGCCACACCTTCCTGGCTGAGCGTCAGCCGTTCTTGCGTGCGCGCGATCGAGCGGCGCTGGCCGGTGCGCGACAATGCCTGAAGGAGTCAGACGAGCAGCCGTGCTGGAAGACGCTGGCGGCCTTCGAGCCCACCCTGACGCCGGCCGGTGGCCTCGAGCTGGGGCGGCTGTTGCGAAAGAACGGTGCGACCGCAGACAGGGTCGCTGTGCTGTTTGCCCGTGCGGCGGGCAAGGACGCCGCCGTTTGCCAGGACGCCGACCTGCAAGACGTGTTGATCGCCGCGCTGGATGGCCCGTTCGCGGGCGCACCGGCCACCGCAGCGCGCACGGTGGCCTTCACCACCTGTTGGACAGCCTTCTCCGACAAGCTGAAGAAGGCCATGAAGAGCGCCTCCGCGTACCGGCTTCAGAACGCTTGCAAGCCGATGCGAGAGAAGCGGGCGCTCACCACCCTGCAGGAAGATCTCTGCCAGGACGAGAACCAGTAGCAACCGGGCGGCCTGGCTACTTCTTCTTCGCGGCCGGCTTTTTCGCGACGGCTTTCTTCTTCGCGGCCGGCTTTTTTGCGACGGCTTTCTTCTTTGCGACCGGCTTCTTCTTCGCCGACTTTGCGGCCGCTTTCGTCGCCTCCAGAGCCAACTCGCTGCGAACGACGTCCATGTCGAGCGCACCGATGCCCGCGACGACCTCCTCGAGTTCCTTCGCTGACATCGCGCCTTCTTCACGCGCGACCACCACACCGTCGCGAATGATGATCACGGTCGGTGTGCCCTCGATGTCGAAGTCGTCCGCGAGCCCTTCCTGCGCATCGATGTCGACCTTCCCGAACACGACGTTCTTCTGCTTCTTTGCGACGGCCTCGAAGACCGGCGCGAACTCCGCGCAGAATTCACAATCCTTCGCCCAGAAGTGGATGAAGAGCGTGCCGCCCTTCTGCACCGTCGTATCGAGGTTCTCTTCAGTCAGAGTCTGCGTTGCAGCCATGGTGTTCCTCGTGCCTTTCCGTACCGCGGGATGAGTGCCGGTACAGCACCGCGCCCCGCGCGCAAAGCGCGAAGGTCGACGGTCGTCAACTTTCACCCTCAGAAGAGGTCTGATTGGGCTCAATCAAACCTGACAGAGGGCTGACACTGACAGAGCGCATCTTCCCACCACCTCGCCGGAATCAACCGGTGAGCTGACGGGAGCAACCCATGCGCAACACCCTCAACTGGTTCGAACTGTTCGTCACCGACATGCCGCGCGCGCAGGCTTTCTACGAGCAGCTGCTCGCCACGAAGCTCGAGGCCGCGAGGTTCAACGGAGAGCCGCACGCCCTCTTCGGCGACGACGGTCTCAAGGGCGCGCTGGTGAAGCGCGAAGGCAAGGCGCCGAGCACCGAGGGCTCGCTCGTCTACCTCAACTGCAACGGCACGCTCGACGCGGTGTTGAGCCGGGTGGAGAAGGCGGGCGGGAAGATCGTGCTGCCGAAGACCGACATCGGGCCTCCCGGCTTCGTGGCCATCGTGCACGACAGCGAGGGCAACGCCGTGGGCCTGCACGCCGCGCGCCCCTGAGCAGCCGCTCATCGGCCGCCCACGACAGATGAACTGAAGTGATCAGTTCGAGAGATCCACGATGATCTTCCCGGCCGCGCGGCCCGACATGCTGCGCGCCCACGCCGCCCCCAGGTCTGCGAGCGGAAAGCGGCTGTCGATGGTCACCTCGAGGGCCCCCTTGCTCACCAGTGCATCGAGGACGCCGAGGTCGGCCGCGCTCGGCCTGAGCATCACCGGCAACACCTTCTTCGCTCGCACCAGGTTGAGCGCCGCGTGGGCGAAGACCCCGGGCCCCGGCATGCACGACGCGAAGCGCCCGCGGGGCCTGAGCAAGGGGAGGAAGGCGCCCGGAGAGCTGCCGACGCAGTCATAGATCACATCGAACGGCGCGATTCCGGCGTACGCGTCGGGCTTCGTGTAGTCGATGACCTCGCTGGCCCCCAGGCGCTGCACCAGCGCGGCGTTCCTGGCACTGCAGACCCCAACGACCGTCGCGCCAGCGCAACGCGCCAGCTGCACCGCGAGGTGACCGACGCCTCCCGACGCGCCGATGATCAACACCCGCTGGGTCGCCCCGCTCATGGGGAGCAAGCACGAGTCTCGCAACCCCTGCAGCGCCGTCATGCCCGCGAGCGGAAGGCCGGCGGCCTGACCGAACTCCATTCCTTCAGGCATCGGCTGCAGCACATCGAGGGCTGCGCGCACGTACTCGGCGTTCGCTCCGCCAGCGGTGCCGGAGAGCCGCGTGTGCACCCGCTGGCCTTTGCTGAAGCCCTCCACGCCGGGGCCGAGCGCCTCGACCTCGCCCGAGAGGTCGTAGCCAGGCACGAAGCGCGGGAAACGCGCGGTGATGATCGGCCGCCCCTTGCCGCTGGCCTGCTTCCAATCGATGGGGTTGACGCTCGTGGCGCGTACGCGCACCAGCACCTCGTGAGGGCCCGGCTTCGGCATCTCCAACTCGGAGGCTCGGGGCACCACGCCGTACTCATCCAGGGTCATCGCGCGCATCGAGCGACGGGCTCATTTCACCTGCGGCGCCCGGAGACAACGTCGAGAGGGGCCGCTCCCTTCGATGGGGGTCGCTGGGATGTCGGAGGGGTGAGATACACCGGTCGCCATGACCGTCGTCGTCGTCGCCGAAAAGCCCTCCGTGGCGCGGGATCTCGCCCGGGTGCTGGGCGCGACCTCGCGCGGTGATGGCACCCTCTCGGGCAACGGCTACGTCGTCACCTGGGCCATCGGGCACCTGGTGGGCCTGGCCCAGCCGGAAGGCATTCGCCCCGAGTGGAAACGGTGGAGCCGGGCCACCTTGCCGATGCTGCCGCAGGAGTGGCCGCTCCAGGTGCTCGAAGGCACGCGCGCTCAGTTCGCGGTGGTCTCGAAGGCGCTCACCGCCCGCGACGTCACCGGCGTCATCTGCGCGACCGACGCCGGGCGCGAAGGTGAGCTCATCTTCCGCTTCATCTACGAAGCGGCGGGCTGCCGGAAGCCGGTCAAGCGGTTGTGGATTTCGTCGCTCACCGACGGGGCCATCAAAGAGGGCTTCGCGAAGCTGCGGCCCGCCACCGACTTCGATGGGCTGGCAGATGCGGCCGTGGGGCGCAGCCGGGCGGATTGGCTGGTGGGCATGAACCTGTCGCGGGCCTACGGCATCGCGATGGATGCGCCGTTGTCCGTGGGGCGCGTGCAGACGCCGACGCTGGCGCTGCTGGTCGATCGTGAACTGGCGATTCGCGATTTCGTGCCGGAGGACTATTTCGAGGTGGTGGCCACCTTCTCTCCGAGGGAAGGCGCGAGCTATCGCGGCACCTGGCATCGGCCCGGCACGCACGAACATCCGCGGCGCCTCGACAAAGACGGAGCAGAGGCCAACGCCATCGTGGCCCGCGCGAAGACGGGTGAAGCGCGCATCGCGTCGGTCACTTCGAAGTCGAAGAAGATGCCGCCGCCGTTGCTCTACGACCTGACCGAGCTGCAGCGGCACTTGAACCGGCTCTACGGGTTCTCGGCGTCACGCAGCCTCGAGCTGGCGCAGGCGCTGTACGAGAAGCACAAGGTCATCAGCTATCCGCGTACCGACAGCCGGCATCTCTCGAACGAGGTGGCGGGTACGTTGGGGCCCATCACCCGGGCGATCCGCGGGCCGTACGAGCCGCAGGTCGCGCCGGGTACGGGCGAGCGGCCGCTCTCGAAACGGTTCGTCGATGACACGCAGGTGAGCGATCACCACGCGATCATCCCCACCGCCACGCCTGCTCATGGGCTCAGTGGTGATGAGCAGAAGGTGTACTCGCTGATCTGCCGGCGGTTGTTGCAGGCCTGGCATGACGACTTCACCTGGGCGGCGACCGAGGTGGTGACGGAGATCAAGACCGCGGAAGTGGTCGACACGTACCGCAGTCATGGGACGGCCATCGAGCAGCAGGGGTGGAAGGTGCTCGACGTCGGCGGGGTGAAGCCTCCGAAGGAGAAGGGCGCGGGGCCGGAGGACGAAGAAGAAGGGCTGCTCCCGTCGGGGCTGGAGAAGAATCAGCTGCAGAAGGTGCTCGACGCGAAGGCGGTGCAGCGGCGTACGCGGCCGCCCCCGCGGCTCAATGACGCCACGCTGCTGACCGCGATGGAGACGGCGGGGAAGACGCTCGATGAACGTGAGCTGTCCGAGGCGATGAAGGAGAACGGGCTGGGTACGCCTGCGACCCGCGCCAACATCATCGAGACGTTGCTCACCCGCGAGTACGTGAGCCGCGATGGGAAGTCGTTGGTCGCGACGGACAAGGGCATCGGGCTCATCGCGGTGGTGGACCCCGAGGTGAAGAGCGCGGCGATGACTGGTGCGTGGGAAGCGCGGCTTCAGCGGATCGCCAAGCGGCAGGGGAATCTCGGCGAGTTCATTCGGGGCATCGAGGCGTACGTGACGGCGGTGGTGGGCCGCGTGCCGCCGCAGCTGGGAGGAGGGGGCAGTCCCCCGGGGAGCAGATTCACCGCAACCGTTCGCCCCGAGAGCAGTCGAGGGGCCACTTCCGCCGCACCGAGGGAACAGCGCACACCGGTCCTCCCGAGCGGAGTCGAGGGATCACCGCCGGGTCGCGCAGCCAGTGGCATCTCGACTGCGCTCGATGCGAACGGTGGTCAGCGTCGAGCAGCCAGTGGCATCTCGACTGCGCTCGATGCGAACGGTGGTCAGCGTCGAGCAGCCAGTGGCATCTCGACTGCGCTCGATGCGAACGGTCGGGGCGTCGGTGTCGCCGGGCTGCAGAACCTCCTGCGCAGCCCCTTCGGTTTCGCCAGCTACCGCCCGCACCAACAAGCCGCCTGCGAAGCCTCTGCCGCTGGCGAAGACGTGCTGCTCGTCATGCCCACGGGCGCGGGCAAATCGCTCTGCTACCAGCTGCCCGGTCTCGCTCGTGGCGGCACCACGCTGGTGATCAGCCCACTCATCGCGCTGATGGAAGACCAGGTCGCCGGCCTCCAGGCCAAAGGCCTGCGCGCCGAACGGATCCACTCCGGGCGCGGCCGGCTCGACTCGCGCCGCGTCTGCAACGAGTACCTCGAGGGCAAACTCGACTACCTCTTCATCGCCCCCGAACGCCTCGGCGTGCCGAATTTCCCCGAGCTGCTCGCGCGCCGCCTGCCCACGCTCATCGCGATCGACGAGGCGCACTGCATCTCTCAATGGGGTCACGACTTTCGCCCCGACTACCGGCTGCTGGGCGAGCGGCTGCCCATGCTGCGCCCCGCACCCGTGATGGCGCTCACCGCCACCGCGACGCCCATCGTGCAGGCCGACATCGTCAAACAGCTCGGCCTGCGCCCCGGAGCCCGCCAGCTCATCCACGGTTTCCGCCGCCACAACCTGGCCATCGAGGCGCTGGAGGTCACCCCACACGAACGCATCGACCGCGCGCAGCAGTGGCTCAGCGATCCCGCCCGGATCCCCGCCATCGTCTACGCGCCCACCCGAAAGACCGCCGAAGCCGCCGCCGAAACGCTCGGTGAAAACCTGCGCGTCGCGCCGTACCACGCGGGCCTTTCACCCGAAGTCCGCGCCCACACCCAGACCGCGTTCCTCGCCGGGAAACTCGACGTGGTGGTCGCCACCGTCGCTTTCGGCATGGGCGTCGACAAAGCGAACGTACGCACCGTGCTCCACCTGGCCCTGCCCGGCAGCGTCGAGGCCTACTACCAGGAGATCGGCCGCGCCGGCCGCGACGGGCTCCCCTCGCGCGCGGTGTTGATGCACCACTTCGTCGATCGCAAGACGCACGAGTTCTTCCTCGCCCGCGACTACCCCGATGCCGCGGTGCTCAAGAAGCTCGCGCGTGCGGTCAACGACGTTCCCCAGGATGCCGAGAGCGTGCGCAGGCGCTCCCGCATCAACATGGACGACTTCGAGAAGGCGCTGGAGAAGTTGTGGATCCACGGCGGCGTGCGCGGCGTCACCGAAGACCAGCTCACGCGCGGTCATGACGACTGGGCAGCGCCCTACGCAGAGCAGCGCCGATTGCGTGAAGAGCAGCTGGCCCTCGTCGCCCGCTTCGCCGAGAGCCACCGCTGCCGCATGGTGTCCCTCGTGCAGCACTTCGGTGACCAGGCCGACTCGGGCAAGCCGTGCGGGTTGTGTGACGTCTGCGCGCCCACCCAGTGCATCGGCGCGTTGTTCGAACGGCCCGGCGCGGAGGAGATCACCCTCTTGTCCGAGCTGCTCGCGCGGCTGCGGGCGTCACCCGGCCAGGCCAGCGGCCGGTTGTGCCGGGAGCTGCTGGGGGATGCTCCGGAAGCGCGGCCCCGCTTCGAGCGGCTGTTGTCGGGGCTGGTGCGCGCGGGCCAGGTGCGCGTGGAAGACGACGTCTTCGAGAAAGACGGGAAGAAGATTCCTTTTCACCGGCTCCATCTGATCGGCCGCGGCTCGTTGGAGGGCGTGCAGCTGCCTCTCAAGAGCGCTCCGGTGAAGAAGGGGAAGCGGCCGCAGAAGACGAGCACGCGAAAGCGACGTGGGTCGAAGCGGGAAGGGCGCAAGCCAGCGGTGGAGTTGCCCTCGTCGGGCGAGTCCGCGGGCCTGGTCGCGACGCTGCGCGCGTGGCGGTTGGAGGAGGCGCGCAAGCGGCGCGTGCCCGCGTTCAGGGTGCTCACCAATCGCGCGCTGGTCGCGGTGGCAGAGGCGCGGCCCACCAGCGCGGCGGCACTGCGGGGCGTGGCGGGCATTGGGCCGAAAGTCGTGAAGGATTCAGGGGCTCAGCTGGTCGCGTTGTGTTCTCGGAGTTGAACCGCTCCCGATTCAATTTTTGAAGGTCTTCGAGATGACTTTGATCTCGTTCGGGTGGCCCCACTCGATGGGCTCTTCGAAGTGAATGCCGCGCTCCTCGTTCACCAGCAACACGGTGTCGCCTACGAACGCCCCGGCCTGCTCACGGATCGGCGTACGGCCCAACTCCACGCGCGGCCGGTCGCTGCCCTTCATCGGGACGACCGTCACCGTCGTCGGAGGGTTGGTGCTCACTGACAGCCGCACCCGCACGCCGCGTTCTTCGGGTTCGACGAACCGGCCCGGAAGCCCGCTGAGCAGATACCGATGCTCTTGCGCCACGGAGAGGCGCTCGAGCGGCCGCCAGAACCATGCAGGTGTGAGTTTCGAGACGTAGTTCGTGGTGCGCAGTACGTGCGTCTGATCATCTTGCGGCGTCAGCGCGTACTCGGCCGTGGTCAACGTGAAGAGCTGCGCCGGCAGGTCGTTCTCCGCGCCTTGTTCGACATGCGCTCGATCGAACTGACAGGTACGGCGGACGCCCAGCTCTTGGGACTCGAGCGAACAGCGAACGGGCGTGGGCATACCCAGGCGCATCAGGAGCGGTCGTTCACCGGAGATCGAGTCGAAGGTCGTGAGCGAGCTCCACGCCTCCCCCGGGCTGGAGTCGACCCACATCGCGGTCTCCACCGATTCAGACCGCAGCTGCGGCTGCAGCACGCCGCCGAACCCTGCAGCCATCACCGCGCCGGAGACGAAGAAGG
>JANODF010000136.1:0-28050 GCA_031412555.1 Archangium sp.
CAAAGAGGCGCACCACAAGTACACCGCGGGCAGCATGACGGCCCTGGAGCACCGCGAGCTGCTGCGCTCGACCATGGAAGGCGTGGGCTTCAAGAAGAACCCCATGGAGTGGTGGCACTACGATCTGCCCGACGCCTCGAAGTACCCGCTGCGCGACGAGCCGTTCTCCGCGCCCGACGCCGGGAAGTAATTCATCGCGAAATACGGGCCGAAATGAGGCCTGATCCGTACAGCGCGTTGACATGCCTTCGCTGAGCTCGAGCGAGGCAGGGGCCGAAAATGCCACATGGCTCCGATCACTCGCACCCCTTCCTCCGCGGTTCGCAGTGCCGAGACGTTGCTCAAGCGCATCGGGTTCAACCCCGGCAAGGTGGATGGCGTCGAGTCGGCTGCGCTCACCAAGGCCGTGATGGAGTTCCAGACGTCGTGGGGCATCGCGCCCAGCGGCGTGCTCGACGCACCCACGGCGGCGAAGCTCAAGCACACCGCCGACCGCGTGAAGAAGCACGGCAAAGACCTGTTCGTCTCGGTCGGCCAGAAGTCGAGCGACATCAAGATTCTCGAGCAGCGCCTCGCGCGCCTTGGCTACAAGCCGGGCAAGGCTGACGGCATCTACGGCCGCGACACCGCCGAGGCCGTGAAGAAGTTCCGCGCTGATCAGCGCGAGCTTCCCGACGACTCCGGAGCCCTCAACAAGTCGGCCCGCGCGTCACTGCGCCGTGAGGTGGGGGCGTTGTCGCACGCGCCCGAGCGCCGCCGCATCGCGCCCTCGAAGGCCCAGACCCGGCTCGACCGCGTCACCGCGCAGCAGGTCGGCCCGGCGTTCAAAGAGGGCGCGCAGGGCGAACACGTCAAGAATCTCCAGAAGCACCTCTCGGCGGCGGGCTTCTCGCCCAAGCGCGCGGGCGGCACCTTCGATGAACGCACCACCGGCGCGCTCAAGGCGTTCCAGCGCAAGTCGAAGCTCGAAGCCACGGGCGTGGTGAACGCGAAGACCTGGAAGGCGCTGCAGAAGAGCTACATCCTGACCAACTCGAAGGCCGCTCCGTCGCAGGGGCTCAACGAGCGCAGCGGCGCGGTGAAGGCCAGCGAGACGCTGCTCAAGAAGCTCGGCTTCAACCCCGGGAAGATCGACGGCCTGTTCGATCGCAACACGCTCAAGGCGGTGAAGGCCTACGAGAAGTCGCAGGGCTCGAAGGTGGACGGGGTCATCGGCACCAACCAGCTCGCGCAGATGACCAGGCTGAGCAAGGGCGTCACGCTCGGCCAACTGCACAAGATCATGCCGAGCCTGCCGATGTCGAAGGCGAAGGCGTACCTCCCGCTGCTCAACCGCGCGATGGCCGAAGCGAAGATCAACACCAAGCCGCGCAAGGCGATGTTCCTCGCGCAGCTCGCGCACGAGAGCGTGTCGTTGCGCTACTTCGAAGAGATCGCCTCGGGCGCTGCCTACGAAGGCCGCCGGGATCTCGGCAACATCCACCCCGGTGATGGCGTTCGGTACAAGGGCCGCGGCCCCATTCAGCTGACTGGTCGCAGCAACTACCGCGCTGCGGGCCGGGCGCTGGGGCTGCCGTTGGAGAGCAAGCCGAAGATGGCCGCGCAGCCGGGCGTGGGGTTCCGCACGGCGGCCTGGTTCTGGACCAGCCGTGGCCTCAACCGCTACGCGGATCAGGGCAACTTCCGTGAAGTGACCCGGCGCATCAACGGTGGCTACAACGGCCTGGCCGACCGCCTCGCGTACTACCGCCGCGCGCTCGCCGCGCTCTGACCGCTCAGCACGTGAAACAGACCGTTCACCAGCACTGAGCCCGAACGCTTCGTTCCCCCGAGCACACTCGAGGGAATGAGACGCGTCGCGCTGCTGGCCCTGGTCCTCTTCGTCGCCCACCTGATCCGAGTGCAGGCCTGTGCGACGCGTCCCGACGACGACGAAGCACGCCTGCACTACCTCGCCGAGCGAATCGAACACGCCGACTTCGGCGTCGCGCCCGGTCATCCCTTCGACGGTGAGTGGACCCTCACCACGCTCTCGATGGCCACGGTCGCCGCCACCAACCTGGCCCTGCGCCACCCCGAGACCCGCGCTGAACGCGCGCGCCAGGTCTCTGCGTGGGCGACAAAGCTGACCTCGGAGGAAGTCCGGGCCTACGACACGAAGCAGTGGGGCACCGACGCCTTCACCTCGCTCGATCGCTCCGAAGCGCACGCCGGTTACCTGGGTCACGTGGTGCTCGCCCTCGACGCAGCCTGCCTGCTCGGAGGTGTCCGTGACGCCGCGCTGCACGAGCAACTGGTGAACGCCCTCGCGCGGAGAATCTCCCAGTCGCCCAGCGGGCTGATCGAGACCTACCCGGGTGAGACCTACGTGCCCGACAACCTGGTGGTGCTGGCGGCGCTGGTGCAGTTCGACGCCTGCATCGGAGAACCGCGCCATGCCGAGTTGACCGCGCGGTGGATCGCCCAGGTGAAGTCTCAATGGCTCGACCCCGCCAACGGCCTGCTCGTCTTCGCACCCGGACAGCCCGCCCGCGGCAGCGGCGCTGCGTGGAATTCGTTCTACCTGCCGCTCATCGACGAGCCATTCGCAGCCGAACAATCCGAGCTCATGTGGAAGACCTTCGGAGACACCGCGCTCGGTGGCTGGCTGCATGGCATCCGTGAATGGCCGATCGGGGAGGAGCGCTGGGGCGACGTCGACTCCGGCCCGCTGGTGATGGGCGTGTCACCTTCAGCCACGGGCTTCGCGCTCGCCGACGCCACGTTGCGCGCACGACCAGCGCAGCAACCGGGAATACGGCGCACCGCCGAGTTGGTGGGCGTGAGCTGGAACGGCCGATATCTCTGTGCGCCGTTGGTGGGTGACGCGATCGTGCTCGCTGCCAGAACGATGACCCGGTGGGTGAGTGAATACCCGCCGCACGCGAGGCCGGGAGGCGTTACTCCTCCGGCTGGATGATCAAGCCCCTCTCCGGCGTCGATCGTGTGACCCGGTTGATCGGGATCGCCGAAACGCCGCCCGTACAGCCGACCCCCGTGGTGCTCGCACCTGCCACCTGGCGCACGGCGACTTCTCCGCTGGAAGAGGCGCTGCGTGCAGCGCTGCATCAGTTCGCTGCTGCGTTGAGCCGGGTGGAGACGGAGCCGGATCCGCTCACCAAACACCTCGGGTTTCGCACCGTGCGCCGTGAGCTGAACGAGGCCTCGGTCACCACGCAGAACCTGAGTGACCCCGAGGAACAGGAGTGGGCGAAGAGCCTGGTCGACTCGGCGCGCGTGAAAGAGCACGCGACGCTGGGCGCGCTCGATGCCCAGGCTCGCAGTGATCTCGAGGTGCTGCTCACCTTCGAACGACGGCTCGATGAACGTCACGCGGCCGACGTGCTGCGAAAAGCGGCGACCCAGGATCAGCTGACGCAACGGGCGGTGCTGAGTCGATTGGAGCGCGACAGCGAACGGCGCCGTGCCGACTTCGTGAAGCTCGAGTCCTCCAGAAGGCCGAAGTGGGCCCGGGTGCTCGGCGTGGTGATCGCGATCTGCAGCTTCGGCGTGCTGGCGCTGCGGATGGAGTTCGATGCGTCGCCGCTGCTCAGCATGGTGACCCTGGCAGGGGTGATCTTCTCGGGCCTGCTGGGAAGTTGGCTCGCGCTCGACTCACGGCAACGGCGTGCATGGTTGAAGGATCGGTTGGAGGAGCTCGCCACGCTCCGGCAGAGCGCAGCCGAACGCGAGGCGCACGCGAAGGAGCACCTGACGCATGCGCTCAAGCTCTTCGATGAGGTCGATGCGCAGTGTCAGCGGGAAGAAGCGGCGGCTCGCGCGGTGCTGCTCAGGTTACCCGGCGCGGAGCGGTATCTGCGCACGTCGGGGCCGGTCGTGGCGTTCAGTGTTCGATAAAGTCAGTTTGACTTGCCCCTCACCCTGACCCTCCCCCGAAGGGCCCGAAGGGAGAGGGGACCTCGTTTCGTCAGCCCAGCGCTGCCACGCCGCGACCGGCTTCCACCGGGTGACCGCAGGCTCGCAGGGCACGTTCGATGGCGCTCACCGTGGTGACCAGGTCGGCTCGGGAGACGGCTCCCATGTGGCCCACGCGGAAGTATTTCGGCTTGAGCGCGGGGTGCAGGCCACCGGCGATCACCACGCCTTCTGCTGCGACCGCCTTCACCAGCGCCGCGTCGACGCCAGGCGGGTAGTACAGCGCGGAGAGCGTGTTCGCGCTCACCGCAGGGCTCATCGGCAACGGCCGCAAGCCGAGCGCTTGCCACGCCGCACGCACCGAGTTCGCCAGCTTCGCGTGCCGTTCGATGCGCGCGCCCATGCCTTCTTCGACCAGGTGACCCAGGCTCACGTCGAGCGCCATGATCGAGTTCACCGGAGGCGTCGCGAAGTACGAGGGCCGCTCCGCTTCGTACGCCTCGTGGATCGGCAGCCACTCCGCGAAGTCGAGGTACATCGCAGCGACCGGCCTGGTGCGCGCTTTCCACGTGGCCAGCGCCTTCGGGCTCGCCAACAAGACGGCCAGACCGGGCGGACACCCGAGCGCCTTCTGCGACGCGGTGAAGGCGACGTCGATGCCCCACGCATCCATCTCCAGCGCTTCACCACCCACGCTGCACACGCCGTCGACCACCACCAACACGCCGTGCTTCCTGGCCACCGCGGCGAGCTCCTTCACCGGTGCGAGCACCGCCGTCGAGGTGTCGACGTGGGTCACCGTCATCAGCTTGAACCCACCCGTCGCCAGCACGGGCTCCACTTCGGCTGCGCTGGTCACTGAACCCACGTCGGCGCGGGCATGCGTCACCGCCGCGCCGTGCCGCTAGAGCATGGTGCCGATGCGATCCGAGAAGTAGCCGCTGTTGACCACCAGCGCCTTGTCACCGGGTTGAATCAGGTTCGCCACCGCCATTTCCATGGCCAGGGTGCCGCTGCCGGCCACCACGAACGGCTGGGCCGTGGGGGCCACGAAGACCTCGCGCAGGCGTTTGATCGCCCGCCCGTACGCCTTCATGAACACCGGGTCGAGGTGGCTGCGGGTCTTCTCACCCAGCGCGCGGAGAACGGAGGGCTCGAACTCGATGGGCCCCGGAATCATGAGGAGGTTTCGTTCGCTCATTCGAGGCGATGTAGCTGGTATGGCACCCCCATGCATCCCCGTTGGTCCCTCCGTACCAAACCGCAACGTGTGCAAGGCCTGCACTACGACGCTGGTTTTCTGTCCCGCACCGACCGCGCCGAGATCGTCTCCTGGCTCACCACCTTGAGACCCATCTGGGAGAACCGGTACTCGGATTTTCGGCCGCTCCCCGAAGGTGAAGAGCAGCGCCGCCTGTTGCGCCCGGTGTACTGGCTGGGCAACTGGCAGTTCGCCTGCCTCGACTACTACCGGCCTCCCATCGGGCTGCTCGATCGCTGCGTGCAAGCCGAGCCTTTTCCTCCGGTGCTGGCGAAGCTGGTGGCCATCATCGAGCAGCGCACGCGCCGCATGTTCCGTGGCGAAGACATGCCGACGAAGTGGCACCTCAACACCTGCCTGGTGAACTTCTACGGAAGCACGCTCGAGAACGGGAAGTGGGTCGACACTGCGCGCGTGGGGGAACACAAAGACTTCGAGCCGGGCCCCGTGGCGTCGTTGTCGCTGGGCGAACGCGCGATGTTCCAGTTCGTGGCCAGCCGCAAGCCGGGCTCGCGCGACAGCGTGGTCGAGCAGCAGTGGCTCGATGACGGCAGCCTGCAGATCTTCGGAGGCGAGCAGTGGAAGAACCGAACCTTCCACCGCGTGCAGCGTGTCGACACGAAGGGCGGTCACACGTTCGACATTCACGTGCCCGGCTTTCAGGCGCGCCGGGTCAATTTCACTTTCCGGTACGTGCCTGATGAGCACGTGCAGCCGTTCCGGGCGCTTTCTGAATCGGCCCGGCGTGACGTGGAGGGCTACATGAAAGAGCTGGCCAAAGACTCTTCCTTCTTCGCGGCGGCGTTGGCGCCATGAGTGCTCAACCGAAGCTGGGCTTCTTCGTGAAGCTGCTGGTGCTCGATCGCGAGGCCTCGGGGAAGTTCTACGAGCAGCTGGGCTTCGTGCGCGTGGGCGCCGATGCCACCTTCATTCACCTGCGCTGGGAAGATCGCGGTGACGTGTTGCTGGTCAGCGCGCCGACCGGCGTGAGAGTCGACGGCAAACGTGGCTGGGGCGTGCTGCTTTCCTTCACGTCTTCCATCGAGCTGACCGCGATCGCCGAACGCGCGACGGCGCTCATCGCGCCGATCAACGGCCCCGAAGTGAAGCCGTGGAACACGCGAGAGCTGGTGGTGACGGACCCCGATGGGTACCGGCTCAACTTCGTGCAACCGGCCTGACGCTCACTCCTCGAGCGTGCGCCGCACCAACGAGGGGATCGCCTGGGCGTCGCTGTAGACGATGGAGCTGAAGAAGCCCCAGAGCATGAGCACGAGCCCGGGAAACAACAGGGTCCAGTATTGGCGGCTGAGCGAGTACATCATCACTCCGCCGAGGGTGAAGAGCGTGCCCACGACGCCGAAGAACGCCTGCATTCCCACGTGCAGTCCGACGGTGCCCTCGATGCGGGTGCCCGTGGCGATCGCGGTGAGCTTGCCGGTGAGGCTGCCTCTCACCCCCTGGGCCGTGGGCGCGAGATAGAACTCATGCGCGGTGAACGTGCCCGCCAGCTGTGGCTTCGGGTGCTTGAAGCCCGCGTTGAGCCGCTCGATGACCTGCGCGGGGCTCAACGGACTGTCGAACTGCACCTTGAACGACGGAAAGATCCCCATCACGCCCCCTCAGCTTACAAATCGCACGCGCCGTTCTTCTTGTTCAGCTTCTCCGAATCGGAGTCACCCAGCGCGACCGCTTCGCTTTCCAGCATACGGAAGATTGCGTTGGCCACTGGTTTCTCTTCGCGCTGGTTGTAGAGCCACACGCCGAAGTTCACGAGCTTGTCTCGAATGACGGAGTGCGCGAGCGCGTGGTCTCCTTCGCAGGACTGTTTGTAGAGCGCGCGTAAGGCGAGCACCTCGCGCCACTCTTCCAATGGCGGCAGCTCCTTGTTGCTGACCTTGCGCGAATCCATGCGCGCCATGCGCTCTTCGAGTTCGGCGTAGACCACGTCGTTGCGCGCGTCCGCCGCGGAATGGAGAAGGTTCGGCAGCTCACCGTGAACACCGCTCAGTTTGGAGGGAAGCAGGGGGCCCAGCGCCTTCTCGACCAGCTCACGCACCTCTTCGACCGCGGCGTCCGGTTCACCACCGCCGACCAACGTGGCGCGCATGAACAACTTCGAACGCAGCTCCGTGCCGAGCGCCGCTTCCCAGGCACGGGCGACTTCGACCACCGAGCTCGCGGCCGGCGTTTCGTGACCCTGGAGCGCGAGGGTCAGAAAGGTCGCGCGGCCCACCGCATCGAGCGTTTCGGGTGGGGCCGGCAGCGCCTTCTCCGCCAGGGTGCGTTTGACCGTCTGCGCGGTGGCCTGCTTCACGAAACCGCGCGTCCACCAGCGGCGAGGCGCGAGCAGCCACCAGAACCACAGCCCTGCGTTGGTGGGCATCGCCTCGCCGAGCATTCTCCCGGCCAACGCACCGAGCAGCGTGAGCGTGCTGCTGCCCGGCCACTTCCGGTTCTCGGAGATCGCCTTGACGCGTTTCCAATCACCCCTCGCGGCGGCATCGGTGGCGAGCCACTCGGCGGCCACCACCCGCACCTGCGGCGGCGCCACGCGAGGGTCGAACATCAACACCGAGTCGAGCCATTCCCGCGCCTGTTCGTGCCGGCCCCTGGCGGCTTCGAGGAGACCGAACGCCACGACGCCCGAGCCCTGCAGCGCCTTCTTCGAAGAGCTGAGCCGGCGCTCGACCCACGCGAGGGTGGAGGGCCACGGCTTGTCTTGCTGCACCAGCGACCACGCCGCGATGAGCGCAGGGCCGCCGGGTTTGTCGCGTCTCCATTCGACGCGCGAGAGCCAGGCCGTGAAATACGCCAGCCGCACGAAGCCCAGGGGCGCGAAGACGCTGCGCGCGATCCACGCGGGGAAGAGCAGGTAGAACGCGCCCAGGCCGAGGGTGAGCACGAGGCCGTTGCGCTCCTCCACCCCGCCGCCGATGCACGCCACCGCCACGCCGCTGACGATCAACTGAAAGACGATGGTGCCGGCCGCTCCGCTGTCTTGCCAGAAGGTCGAGCTGCCACGCGAGATGGGCACCGCCGCCGCGGAAGCGGTCGATGGCGTGGCCTGGCGATTCTGCGCGGTGTTGATCAGCCGGAGGATCACCACCACCGCGGCGAAGATGCCGGCAGCCGCGCCCATCAGCCCTCCCGCTCGGGCCCGTAGCCGAACACCACCGGAGCACGCGCCCACTTCACCTCGTCACGCGACTCCACCGGTTTGGGCACCGTGATGGAGACGGGCAACGACGCGAGCAGCTCGTGCACCAGCCGCCGTTTGGGATCTCGCAGCTCCGCCATCGCCGCGCGCACGGCCTCTTCGGTACGCGGGTGTTCACCGACCGGCGAGCGGTAGACCTTCGACTCCTTGAGCCCCAGCTGCAGCATGGAGAGCAGCTTGTTGCCCTCTCGCTCCAGCTCGGTGCGCGACGCGGTGGGCGAGACGCCCAGCACGTAGAACGGGTTCTCAGCGATGCGCTCGAACAGTCCCTGCGCCACGGCTCACCTCAGGCTGGAGTCATGACCGAGTTTGCGCGTCTGCGCATCGGCCGGCATCAACCGCCACAGCTGCTCGGTGATGCGTTTGAGGGCGCTATTGTCGCCGCGATCGATCGCCGAGCGCCCTTCGGCGACCAGCTTCTCCGCCCTGGGCAGATCCGTCATCGAAGAGACGTCGGAGGCCGCGCCCTCGAACTGCCACTGCCACGCGTCGGGGTGTTTGTAATACGCGGCGTAGCCGAGCTGACGCACCTGGCGAACGCGCCGCTGCAGCTCGTGCACCTGGCGCGCGCGCCGGGCCTTCTCCACGCCTGCGACCGCTTCGTCGAACAGCCGCTGCTCCTGGGGTGAGGCGAACTGCGCCACCCAACGCGAAGCCCACGACACCGCGCTGACCGCTTCTTCTTCGAGTTCGGGAAACTTGGAGTCGCCTTCGAGCTGTTCCAGGTTGGCGTCGACCTCGAGCAGGCCGCGTTTGGCTTTCTGCCCTGCGTCGGCGTCACCACCCCGCGAGGCAGCGATGTCGGCTTCCACCTCGTGCAGGGTCTGCTCCACGGTGCTGAGCTGCTCGATGCTGCGGGTCAGGCCATGCCGGAACGCGGCGGTGCGCAGCTGGGCCAGCCGTTCACGCGTGGCGACCAGGCCACCTTGCAGCGCTTCGGGCGTGGCGTCGGGCACCAGCAGCTGGGCGATCTCCTCGAACACCTGTTGGGTGGAGATGATCATCGCGCGCGCGGACAATCGGCCGCCGCGATCCAGTTCGAGGGTCAGCTCGACCTGACTGGCCGCGGGCAACGTGGCGTTGAGCTGATCGCCGCGAATCTGCAGCGCGCCCACCAGGCGGCACAGGTGCGCTTGATCGTATTCACCCTGCACGATGGGAATGCGCAGCAGGCTCTCGCGCTCGCCCTTCACCAGCGCCTCCACCGTCTCGTGGCGAAAGCTGCGGCGGGCGGGCAGGGGCGCACCGCGCTCGAAGTAGATGTTCACCATGTCGTTGGCCATGGCCACGCCGATGGTGCGGGAGAGCGGTGGATCGGTGAGGGTGACGCCCTGCACGATGTTGAACTTCGAAGGCTTGAGCGCGACCGCCTTGCCGTCGGCGCTCTTGCCTCGCAGCGTGAACTCGTTGGGGCGGCGCGGCTGCACGTCGACCGCGAGCACGAACGCGCCTTCTTCATTGAGCTGCGCTTCGGCGCTCTTCCACCCGTCGTGGCGCTCGAGCTGAATGCTCACCGGCTTGACGCCCGGCTCTTCCACCAGCCGGCCCACCACATGTGGCGAGAGATCGCTGGTCATCGCGGGGTACTGCAGCCAGATGCGCCGTCCCTGTTCTTCCACCTTCGGAGCGGGGCGTGCGTCGAGGTTGGCCGACGCCGCGTAGAGCGCTGCACCCTGCGCGACGAGCGTCATCGGATCGAGCCCGTCGGCGAGCTTCACGCCGAAGAGATCGCTCAGGCGCTGCCGCAGCACCGGCATCACCGTGGGTCCACCCACCAGCACCAGCCGGCTGAGCTGACCCGGGTCGAGGCCGTGCGTCCTCAAGAGCCGCACGCAGACACCGATGGAGCGATCCACCAGCGGCGTGCACAACCGGGTCACGTCATCGCGGGTCAGCGTGAGGTCGACGTCGATCACGTGGTCGCCCAGCTTGAGCGCGGGGATGAGCAGGTTCGCGCTCAGGGCGCGGGTGAGCTCGATCTTCACGTCTTCCACGCCGAGCTTGAGCTTCCGCAGGCCGGCCGCCAATTCTGGATCCGCGCGCAGCAACAACGTGCCGGTGTCGGCCGAGAGCTTCTGCAGCACGAAGTCGACCAGGGTGAAATCGAAGTCACGCCCGCCCAGAAAGTTGTCGCCGTCGTGGCCGATGACGCGGAGCAGGCCATCGCGGGTCTCCAGCAACGACGCGTCGAAGGTGCCGCCGCCCAGGTCGTAGACCATCCACGAGCCGGCCGCGTTGTCGGTGGTCCACCCGGCGGCGAGCGCGCTGGCGATGGGTTCTTGAATGAGCTCCACCCGCTCGAAGCCGGCCAGCCGCGCGGCCTCACTGGTGGCGGAAGACTGCGGCAGCTCGAAGAGTGCGGGCACCGAGATGACGGCGCGGGAAGGCGAGATGCCGAACTGCTCCTGCACGTCGGCGCGCAGCGACTTCAAGACCTCAGCCGACAGCTCTTCGGGCTTGAGCTTCTTCTTCGCCGCGGGGAACTCGAGCTCCTGGCCGGTGCCCATCAGGCGCTTGAACTCACCGCGCGTGTTGTCGGGATCCACGTCGAGCATGCGCCGGGCCTTGGCGCCCACCAGCGCGTTGCCCTTCGCGTCGAGGCGGATGATGGACGGCGTGAGCGTGCCGCCCTGGGGGTTGCGCACCAGGTGCACCTGCGTGCCATCGAACACGGCGGCCGCCGAGTTGGTGGTGCCCAGGTCGATGCCGAGAAAGAGGCTGCGGTCCGTCGTGCTCATGTGGTCGTGGATCACACCCAAGAGGGGCGCTGCGCGCACTATATAAAGGGGCCCACACCGTCCTACCCAGTCAGTTGAAGAAGGCCTCCAGCTTCGCCTCTTCTTTCGGGTGCGTGGCGAACCAGGTGTCGGCGTTCGCGTCGCCCGCGCTGCGCATCAGCATCCAGCCCAGCGGCACCAGCAGGCCGTCTTTCTTCGCGGCTTCGAACATCGCCAGCACGAACTTGCGGAACGGGTCGGGCTTCGACTCGCCGGCCAGGTCGACCACCTCGCCCAGGGCGTGGGCGAAGAACTCTCCGTCGGTCTCCTTCTCGTGCCCGGCGTAGCGGCTGGCCGCCACCAGCTTGAGGCCCATGTCGTCCATGTTCTTGCCCATGTTGAGGTTGACCATGGTCGGGGTCTTCTCCACGCCCTGCATCAGCAGCGGCATCAGGTTGAGCGCCGCGGTCTTGCCTCGCGAGGTGTTGGGCTCCATCGCCACGAAACGCGCCTTCACCAGGAAGGCGTCGAGCTGCTTGTGGTTGGCCTCCAGGGTGAGCGAGAGCGTGCGCCACACCGCGCTCCATTGGGGCTTGAGCTGCACCGCCTTTTTGAGGGGCGCTTCGGCTTCCGCGGGCTTGTCTTGCATCATCAGGTTCACCCCGAGGTTGAACAGCAGGTCGACGTTGTCGGGCGCGACCTTGAGGCCCTTGCGCAACACGGCCTCGCCCTTGGTGAAGTGCTTGTTGGTGTCGTGGGCCGAAGCGAGCGTGGCGTAGAGCTGCGGCAGGTGTCTGGCCTTGCTCTTCAGCTCACCCTCGATGAACGCGATCATCTCGTCGGGCGGCGTCTTGCCCATCATCATCGAGAGCGACAGCTCGTAGACCACGTTGGGATCGTGCGGGTGCTCCACCAGGAGCGAGCGGTAGATCTTCATCGCCCCCGGGTAGTCACCCGCGTCGTGGCGCCGAACGGCTTCGTTCATCTGCTCGCTGAAGCCGTCGGGTGAAGGAGCCGCTGCCAACCACACCGCCACCACCGCGCCGATTGCAGTCATGGCCGGGGAGCCTAAGCGCTGGTCGTTCAGTCGTGTGTGCCACTTGGTGGCTGAGCCGCGTTACGTTGGTGGAATATGGGCCTGCCAGACGCCGATCGTTCGCTGTTTCCACCAGACGGGGCTCAGCATCCGTTCACGTGGACCGATGCGAGCGACAGGCTGAAGCAACTGGCCAGTCGAGTCGAGCGAGCCTGGGCGCACCCCCTGCCAGACGTGACACTCAAGAGCCTGAGGAGTTGGTTCAGGACGCAACACGTCTACGACTCGAATGCCATCGAAGGCAGCACGTTGACGTT
The DNA here is from genome assembly GCA_031412555.1 of Archangium sp. Lineage (GTDB taxonomy): Bacteria > Myxococcota > Myxococcia > Myxococcales > Myxococcaceae > Archangium_A. The sequence goes on from JANODF010000136.1 coordinate 12,467, forward strand.
GTCCGAGACCCAGGTCGTCATCGGCGACGGACTCACGGTCGGTGGTCGGCCGTTGCGTGACCTGCTGGCGGCGAAGAACCTGGCCGATGCGCTCGACTGGGTTCAAATGCTTGCGCAACGCGAAGAGCCGCTGTCGGAACGGCTCATCCGCGAAGTCCACCAACTCGTGACCCGCGGCGAGGACGAGGTCTTGCCTGGATCCTACCGGCGCGAAGGCAACACGGTGTCTGGCGCCCGACACCGCACGCCCCACCACGTTCAGGTCGGGGACCTGATGGCCAGGCTCGGTGCCTTCCTTGCCAGTGACATGGATCCGGACCCGCTCATTTCTTCTGCAATCGCTCACGCCTGGCTCGTCGGCGTTCACCCGTTTCGTGACGGCAACGGACGAACTGCGCGGCTGCTCTCCAACCTGGTGCTCCTGCGCCGGTCGTATCCGGTGGGCCTGTTGGGGCTCGAGCTTCGCCCGAGGTACTACGAGGCGCTCGATCACGCACACTGCACGGGCGACTTGAGCGCCTTCATCGAGCTTTCAGCGGACTGCGTCGAGGCGACACTCGCTGAGTACGAACGGCTCAACGGTGCCATCGAAGTGCGCGAGCGCGAGGTTCACTATTTCGCTGAGCGTCTCAGGGTTCCCGACTCGAAGCGCACCCATGAGCTGCAAGTGTGGAGAGACGCTTTGACCCATCTCACCGCAGAGCTGAACGACTGGGCGGAGCGGTCGAATCAGCAGACCGGAAGCCGATTGATTCGGGTCTCACGGAGCCCGGAGCGGGATCTCAACGCCGAACCGGGGGCCATCTCGGTGGAGGTTGATTCGGCGGGGCGGTTCTCCAAGGAGTTCTTGCCGGTTCGACGGGGAGGCTCGTACGCCCTGTCGCTCGGCCTGTCCGAAGTGTCGACCGTGGAGCCAGCGGGGGCGCGGATGCGGCTCGAAATGACAGGCGCTTCCGCACCACGCGAATGCAGCTACGCAGAAGCGGCCAACGCCATCATGGAGGCCGTTCTGCGCGAGGCACTCGGTGATGCACCTCGAACGCACTGACCGATGCGCTGTCGTTTCGGAGACCGGGGTGCCACCTGTCGCGATACACCGGCGGCCTGATGCAACTCGATGTCGCCGTGGTGGGCACCGGAACCGTGGGCAGCGCCACCGCGTTGTTCCTCGCGCGGCAGGGCCACCGGGTCACCCTCTACGAGAAGGTCGCCGAGCCGCAGACCCTGGGCGCGGGCATCATGTTGCAGCCCAGCGGCATGGCGGTGCTCCGCACGTTGGGCCTCGAGCAAGACGTGGTGCCCCGCGGTGATCGCATCGACCGGCTGTGGGTGCAGACGGCGGCTGGCCACAAGGTGATGGAGCTGGAGTACGCGCAGCTGCACTCGTCGCTCTTCGGCGTGGGTCTGCATCGGGGCGTCTTGTTCGACGTGCTCTTCAAGGCCGCGCGCAAGGAACACGGCGTGACCGTGTGCACCGGCATCGACGTGGAGGATCTGCACACCGCGCGTGATGGCCGGCAGTCGGTGGTCGAACGCGGCACGCGCAAACGTCACGGGCTGCACGATCTGGTGGTGGTGGCCAACGGCGCGCGCAGCTCACTGCGAGATGACACGGCCTTCGTGAAGAGTGTCGAGCCGTACCCGTGGGGCGCGTTGTGGGCGATCGTGCCTGATCATGATCACCGCTTCACCGGCCGGTTGTTCCAGGTGGTGCGCGGCACGCAGCGGTTGATTGGGTTGTTGCCCACCGGCGTCGGACCTCACGGTGGACCGCGCCAGGTGAGCTTCTTCTTCAGCCTGCGCGCCGATCAGCTCGAGGCGTTTCACGCGGGCGACTTCGAAGGGTGGAAGGCGGGCGTGCTGGCCGACGTTCCTGAATCGGCCCCGGTGCTCGACCAGCTCACCTCACACGAGAACCTGCTCTTCAGCAGCTATCACGACGTGGTGATGTGGCCGTGGAACACCGAGCGCGTGGTGTACCTGGGCGATGCGGCGCACGCGATGAGCCCGCAGCTGGGGCAGGGCTGCAACCTCGCGTTGCTCGACGCCTGGTATCTCGCCCAGTCGCTGCACCGCAGCGAGAGCGTGCCCGACGCGCTCTTTCACTACTCACGCACGCGGCGTTGGCACTTGAGCTGGTACCAGTTCATCACCCGCTGGCTGACGCCGTTCTTCCAGTCGGATCACCTCTGGCTTCAGCCGCTGCGCGACGTGGGCATGACGTACGCGGCGAAGGTGCCCTGGGTGCGCAAGCAGATGGTGTCCGCGATGTGCGGCGTCTCGCGGGGCCCGTTCATGGAGTTGCTGAAACTGCCCGGCGAGACCTGACCCGACACCGTTCGGAGGATCGCCGGTCCCGGAGGAACGGTGTTCTACGGAACGCAGCGCGCCACGCAGGCGCCGCTGACGCACGAGCCCGAGGCGCAGTCTTCGCCCCTGGTGCAGGGCTGCGCGGCGCTCAACAGCGGGCCACACACGGCGCCACCATCGGTGTTGGCGAGATCGCGGCACAGGCCCCACCGGCACGCCCGGGTCGCCGAACAGCTCTCCCCCGGCAGCGGCAGCGCGGTGCATTGAGACCCCGAGCACAACGAGCCGGCCTGACACACCTGCACCGAATCACATCGCGCGCCCGCCGCGGCCCGGCGCTGACAGGCGCGGCCACCATCGGCTTCAACGCAAGCGAGGTGCGCTTCACAGTCGAGGTGTGACTCGCAACGTTCACCTTCCACCTGCGCCGGGCTGCACACGCCTGCTTTCTGCGACGAGGCACCCAGACAGACTTCGCCGCTCGGGCATTCCTGCGCCAGCGAGCACGCATCTCCCGACGAGAGCCGAATGCGCACGCACACTGCGCGAATCGGGTCGCACACGAAGCTGGTCTGGCACTGGCCTTCGGTGCAGGTGGCGCCCTCCTGCTTGCGCGTGAAGCAGACCCCCGCATCACCGACGCCTTCGCAGAAGCCGGCCTCGGAGCACTGGCCTTCGACGCACGACGAACCGGGGAGCGGCAGCACCCGGCACTGCTGCGCGAGGCACTGCAGACCTTCGAGGCAGTGGGCGTCGGTGTCACACGCGGTGCCGTTGGTGCCGTACGGCGCGCACTGGCCAGCGCCGGGCTGGAACGGAGAGAGCTTGCAGTACAAACCGCTGCGGCAATCGCCATCGGCCGTGCAGGGATCGTCGAGCAACGCGCGGGGCTGGCAGGTGCGCGGACAGGACGAGCCGCGGCACACGCCGTCGGTGCACTCGGCAAAACCGTCGTAACAATCTTCGCCCAGCGGCACGCGCGGGAGCAGGAAGCGGGTGCAGGAGTCGGGCAGCGTCTCCCATTCACCACAGGCCTGGGTGAGGAAGGCCTGGCCACACGCTTCGGCGCGCGAGGGCTCGTACTTGAGGGCGCCCGCGGCCACGTGGCTGGGCCAGGTCATCGGCCCGCACCAGGTCGCCTCGAAGAAGCGTTGGCACTCCACGGCGGCGGTCGTTTCGATGAGGCCACACCGCGCGAGGTAGTTGCAGCGCTGCAGGTTGAGCACGCCGCAGGCATCGGCCGCAGTGAGCCCGGCGTCGACCGGCTTGCCTCCGTCGAAGACGACCGGAATGCCGCTGTCGGATTTTCCCGCGTCCGGCAAAGGAAAGCTGGGCGCGAAAAGACACGCCTGCGCGGCGGCGAGGCAGGAAAAGAAAAGTACGGCTCTGAGGATGGGAGGCAGCTTCAAGACTCGTTTACAGCCCGCCGTCGGCCCTCTGCGAGCAACTCGCGTTGCATCTGCCACCGAATCCAGCATCCGGCAAGGTGACGAACTCGCAGTCGTTCGACAGGCACTCCGCACCATAGCCGCAGTCCTGGCCGACCGTCTTCCAGGCCACGCATCTGTCGTCAGAGGTACCCGAAAACGCACACGCATTTCCCGGAGAGCAGCGATACCCGGTGCGCTCGAACGAGCAGTCGCCCCCCGCATCCGGCAACCCCTCGCAGCGCTGGGTGGTCACGTCGCAGAAGAGGCCGTCTTCGCAGTCGTCGTAGTTGATGCAGCCTTCACGCAGCGCGGCCTTCAGGAGGCAGGTGCCGGTGGTGAGCAACGTGCTGCAGCGCAGGCTGGGCAAGCAGCTGCCAGGGCCCGTGCAGGTGCCGCCCAGACCCGACTTGCGCTCGCAGGTGCCGGGGGGGCGAACGCCATTCACGGGGGCCGCTTGCCGGCAGAAATATTCCTCCCGGCAGAAGGGGAAACTGCCGCGGGTGGCGCAGGGCTGACCGGGGTCGGCCTGGCGGGTGGTGCAGACGTTCTCCACGCAGTAGCTGCGGTCGCCGCAGGCGTCGTAGCGCTGGCAGGGATCGCCGTCGTTCTTCTTGGGCTGGCAAACCGGGGTGCCCGCGTCGTCGAGATCGCAGCTGCCGTTGAAGGGATCGCAGCGGCGGGTGAAGCCGTCGCAGGGCTGACCCGGCGCGGTCCAGGGCCGGCAGGTGTGAGGGCAGGTGCCGTCGTAGAGGTCGCAGAAGCCCGAGCCGTTGCAGTCGGTCGGCGCGAGGCAGCCCGCGTCGGGTGCGGTGAGGCCGGTGAAGACGGTGGTGCAGGCCAGGGGCACCTCTTCGCAGCTGCCGGCGCCGAAGCCGTTCAGACAGCTCACCGCTTCGGCCTCGAGGTACTGGCTGCGGAGCTCCTGCACGCCGCGCTGGAGCGCCGTTTGATCGCAGGTGGCGATGTTGGTGCGGGTGAGTACGCAGCCGGAGAAACCGGCCTGGCTCAGCCGGCCACAGCGCAGATCGCGGCCGCACTCGGCGAGCGCGCGCAGGGCGCACCACGACTCGATGGGGGCTGCGAGAAAACCCGCGTCGGGCGTGCCGGCATCACGCGGCGGGCGGCCGGCATCGGGGGGACCTGCGTCGGTGCCTGCGTCGACTTCGGGAACTCCGGAGTCAGGCACGGGCGCGGGTGGACAGCCTGCGACGAGGAACGCCAACACGCTGGGGAGCAGGGCCTGACGCACGGCGCGGAAAGCTACCACCGGGTTGACCGTTTCTTCTGGTGGTCTGGTGCATGTAGGACAACGTGTGCTAGCGCCCGGCTCCATGAAGAACCTCCACTGGCTGGCGCTGGTCGTGCTGTCGGGTTGTGGTGTTCAAGACGCGTTCGTCGACGAGGGTGAGCTCGCCGATTTCGAGAGCGTGGTCGACGCGCCGCTGCTGGGCGCCAATGGCAAAGATGCCGCCGAGCGCTCGTGCCAGATCGTGCTGCGCAGCCTCGACCGCGGCGCCGCCTCGTGCACCAACGGCGTGTGCTGGTGGACGTGGACCGGCCTCATCGACATCTCGAGGCAGGCCGAAGCCGAAGGCGCGCGCGCCCGGGTGCTCTTCAAGAACATCGACGCCACGCGGTGGTCGAGCGTCTCCACCACCAGGACCACCGGTGCTCCGGCGGGCTTCACGCGGTACCGCTTTCGCCTGACCCGCGACACGCTGCGCGACGGCATGTCGGCCACTGCGTACGCGCGCGCCAACGTGCAGGTCGCGCCGTACCTGCTGACCACCACCGGTGCGCGGCTGTTCGATCACAACCGGGTGCCCGGGGAGCTCGACGCGTACGTGCTCAACCAGGCGGGTGGTTGGCGCGTGGCCCCTGACGCGGCGGTCTGCAACGGCGACGTGGTCGCTTCGCGCACGCTCGATTTTCAGAGTGGCTACAGCATCAAGCAGCGCGGCACGTTGGTGGCGGGCCAGCCGGTGACGTTGAACTACGCGATCGATCGCCTCACCACCTGCCGCGGTACGCACAACGGTTTCCCTGCGTGGGATCTGCAGGCTTCGGTTCGGTTCTTCCCTTCAGGTGCGGTGACGGAGGGCACCGTGCGTGGGTTCGACGCGCCCAACGGCGTGCCTTCGAACGCGGGCGCGAAGAGCGTGCCGCTCGAGGTGAACATTCCTTCGGGCACCACCTCGATGGAGGTCTGGTTCCGCAACTCCAGCGGCGCGGGCATGAACTGCGAAGCGTGGGATTCGAACAACGGGAGCAACTACCGCTTCCCCGTCTTCGCGGCGGCGCCGGCTCGCGTGCAGTGGGTGGGCAATGCGGGCTCGAGCTTCACCCGGGCGTGTGCGCGGCAGGATGGCGTGCCCGCTTCGACCACGCTCGACTCGTACGTGCAGCAGCGCGCGTGCATGTTCGTGGAGGTCGATGTCTACGTGCCGGGGCTGACGGATTCGGGTGAGACGCAGCCGGGTGCGGTGTTCGCGCAGGCCGAGCTCAAGCTCGATGGCGTGGCGATGGCTGGAAACGATCTCACGTTCGTGGGCCGCTTCGGTAATGACTACCGGTTCCACTTCGAGGTGCCCAAGAGCGAGCTGTACTACGGGCCGAAGTGGCAGCAGTTCGAGTACGGGTTCAGGTTCAGCACCGATGGTCGCGTGTGGCTGCGCGAGACCACGCGGATGGTGACTCGTGACGTCAGCTTCTGCAACCCGGCCTGGCCTGGCGGCTGCTGAGTATTTGGTTCCCTCTCCCTTTGGGCGAGGGGCAGGGTGAGGGTCCGGTCGCTCCTCAGTTCAGTGAGCGGGATAATACTTCTCGAGCGTCGGCAAATAGAACGCCTTCGCCGCCGAGCTCATCATCGCTCCGGCGATCACCTCTTGATGGCGTGACTGCTTCGCCTCCTCGACCTCGACCATCGTGCGCGTCGACCAGTACCTGGCCAACTCGAACGAACACCGCTCATCCGGCTTCGCGACCGCCTTCAGCACGCCCGCGTACCGAACACTCCACGGTGCACGCAGCAGTGACTCCAGGCCGGCGTTCACCGCGACCACCTCCGTCAACGCCGAGCAGCGCGTCACCTGATCACACGCGACCGCGCGCGCGAACGTCTCCTCCTTCGCCATGGGGCTGAAGAACGCAGGCGCGGTGAACACCACTCGGCGCGCCCGTTCGACGGTCTCTTCATCGAGCGGTGCCCACCCCGCGGTGGACACACGGTGTTTCTGCGCCCACTCCCACGCACGCCACTCGATGGTCAGCAGGCGCAGCGCGGTGATCTGCCCGACCAGGTTCTCCACCGTGAACGCGAGGCGAGCGGCGTGCCGCACGTCACCGGCCGCCTGCACCAACCTCCCGCCCTTGAGCGCGCGACGCAGGTGAAGCCGCGCAGCCAGGGTGAGCCGATTGAACTCCGGCAACGGTGCTTGGGCTGCGTTCGCCGTGGACGCCGCGGTGAGTGGGCCCTTGCCCCCGGTCAGCTCCCAGCGATCGAAGTTCGACAGCTTCGTGAAGAAGGTCGTGTCGGTGCTGCTGAAGGCGGCGAGGTCCTTCTCGCTGACCTCCATGAAGCCGCTCGAGGAGAACTTCTCTTCGAGCGTGAGCGACAACTTCATCGAGCCCGGAAACTTCTTCGGGCCTCTGTCTTCCCAACCCAGCGCGCCGTTGAGCAGCGGCCCTGCGTCGCGGCTTTTGCCCGCGGGTGGACGCTGAAAGACGGGCAGGGCCGCGAGCGCGTTCTGATCAGCACAAAACGACTCGACCCGATTCGCAGCGGCGGTCTCGTGCTGACGCACTGCCTCGAGCCAGCGTTCGCGGCGCACCCGGAAGACCGGGCCCGCATCTGCAAGCGAGAGGTCGAAACACTTCTGCACCTTCGTGGAGAGCTCGGCATCCGGCACCTTGGGCAAGGCGTCCAGACAGCTCGCAGCGGCCGGCGTCAGGTCCAGCAGCGTCTGCGCGGGCACGCTCGGTTCGATCATCGACCATGACCACTTCGACCACTGCCCCGGGAGCGCGACCGCCGGTGAGACCAGCTGCGCACTGACGAAGTAGCCGTTCTTGAAGCTCACCCGCACTGCGTTCTCATCCTTCGCGAGGAAGACGGCGGTGTCAGGCGTGGGCACGGGCGGAGTGGCCACCACGGTCAGCGTGTTGAGCACCTCCCACATCGCTTCGGAGGCAGCGACCAGGCTGAGCACGGCGGCCGCGCGCGGGCGGGGCAGTGACTTGTGCTGGCTGACGAAGACCTCGGGGGGCATCAAGCCGCCCACGGCGCGATCTTGATCGTCGAGGAAGTCGAGCAGGTGATCGGAGCCCGAAGGCCACGGCTCTCCAGAGGTGGTCTCGAAGCGTACGGGCTTCACTTCATCGCCGACGAACACCTCTCCGGCAGCGTCGCGTCTGAGGGCTTTGCAGGTCTCGGACTGCAGGTTGGCCAGCGGCGTCTCGAGGGGCTTCAACCCGGTGAAGAAGAACGCAGTCGGATGATCAGCGCTCGCCTTCGCCTTGATGAACACCTTCCACGCGCGCGTCTTTCCGTGCAGCAGCACCTCGAGGTTCGTCGTGGTGGCGTCTTCTGCGAGCGCGCAGATGGCGGCCAGGGAAGGTGCGTCGGCGGTGAGCGTGGGGTTGAGCGTCCGAGCGGCGGTCGGGAGCGCGAACTGGAGCATCGCGAACTCGGCCGCGCGGCCTGCGACGGGGTAGCCCAGCGGTGCGGCGACCAGCGCGGCGAAGGAGGGTGTCACGTCGCGTTTGGGCTCGGTCACCAGGTCGAGCACACCGCCAGCGAAGAGGGCTCCGAGGGGTCTGACGTCAGCGGGTTCGGTTGCTGCCGTGCATGCGATCAGGGTGACGAGAGTGAGCACTTAGCTACTGTACTCGGCCCTCACCCCGACCCTCTCCCGAAGGGAGAGGGAGCACGCCGCACGGAGATCAATCGAGCGACGATCGACACGGCAATCTCCGCAGGCGTGAGCGCGTCGATCTCCACGCCCATGGGGCTCTCGAACCCCGCCACTTCCGCCTCGCTGAAGCCCGCCGCTTCCATGCGCTGCCGGAACCGCAGGGCCTTTCGCCGACTGCCGATGACGCCCAGGTAGGCGAGCTTCTTCTTCACCAGCGCCTCGATGCACGCCTGATCGAGCGGGTGATCGTGCGTCGTCACGCAGCAGTACGTGTGCTCGTCATCACTCAATGACTTCGCCACCACATCGGGCTGCTCGAGCCTGCGGACCGCGTGGGGAAACCGCTCGGCATTGAGCCACTCGGCGCGTTCATCGACGACCGTGACCTGAAAGCCCACGTGCTGCGCGAGCGCGGCCAGTTCTTTGGCCACGTGCCCGGCGCCGAACACGAACAACGCTGCGGGTGCTCCGTGCTTCTCCAGGAACACCGTCATCTTTCCCCCGCAGCACATGCCGAGGTCGTGCGTCAGGTGCGTCTCGAGCGTGCGCGTGTCTTGCGTCGCGTCACTCAACAACACGAGCGCCGCGTCGATGACCTGCTTCTCGATGGCCCCGCCACCGATGGTGCCGCGCAACGAACCGTCGCCCAGCACCACCAGCCGTGAACCCGGCTTTTGCGGAGTACTGCCATGCGCCGCCGTCACCGTGCACAGCACGAAGGGCCGGCCTTCGGCCTCCAGCTGCGCAATCTCGGTGAAGAGCGACGCGCCCACGTGTCAGTACTTCGTCTTGGGGCAGGCGTTGAGGTCGTTCTTCTTCTGCTCCTCGATGCGCACCACCTCGGCGGTCGACGCGGTGAGCTGCTGCGCGAGGGCCTGCTCCACCGGCGCCCACTGCGCGTCTTTCGCCTTCTCACCGGACACCAGCTTCTGCGAGGCCTCGAGCACCGACACCAGGCTCTTCACCGCGGCCATCTGCTTGTCGTCACCCGCGGCGACTTCTGCGCACTTCGTCTTGAGTTCTTCGAGCAGGCCCTTGGCCGGCTTCTTCTTGTACTTCTGCGCGAGCTCGTCGTACGCGATCGCGGCTGCGACTCGCTGACCCGAGGCGATCAAGATGTCTGAGGTGCGTTGGGCGCGCATGCCGTCGAGCTGCTGGAAACGCAGCGCGGCCGGAGCGGACGCTTCGAGCTCTTCGGCGTAGGTGTTCTTGAGCAGCAACGGCCAGCTCAGCTTGGTGGCGGCCTCGGCGAACTTGATCGCCTGCATCTTGGCGGTCAGGCAGGTGGCCAGCTCGTCCTTGGAGGTGAGGTCCACCTTCGCGCTGCCATCCGCGGCGACCTCGACGTTGGCCTTGAGCAGCGGCACCGGCTGCTGGCCGAGCTTCGCGTAACACTCACACATCGAAGGCTGCGCGAGCCGCAACTTACCGGCGATGTCGTTGGCAGCGTTGTCGCCCACCTTCACCATCTGCGAGCTGGCGCCGATGGGAATCTCGGCGACCACCGGCTTGCTGCCTGCGGGAAGCGCCTGCAACGGGAGCTTCTTGTACGCCGCCTCGACGCACGCCTTGCCCGCGGGTGAAGCGCCCAGGCCGTTCAGCTCGACGGTCACGCCGCTCTCGGCCACGGTGAGCTTCGCCTTCAGGTCGAAGGGCTGACCGTCACGGTTCTGCAGGTCGATGAAACACTCCTGCATGGCGGGCGTCATCGAGAGCATCGCGCCAGTGAGCACCTCAGGCGTGAGGGGGGCGAGGGTGAGCGCGCGCGGGCCGCAAGCGGCCACGTCGAAGGGGATCACGTTGGTGATCGCCAGCTTCTTCGAGTCACCAGACCCGCTCTTCTCCGCGGCAGTGGAGGAAGAAGAAGGTGAGGTGCCCGAGCTGGTGGTGGCGCAGCCTGCGAGGACGATCGAGAGCGCGGCAGTGGCGAGACGAGTCATGGTGGTCTCCGAGGAAGAATTGCCCTCGCGTTACACACCGCGCCGCGCAACGTGGCAACGATTCAGAGCGGCAGGCGCGTGCAGAGACGGGTGTGAATGGTGCCGCGCTTCTGCCCCACTGAAACTGGGGAGGGCAAGTAGCCCTGCCAGGTGCCCGACGCTTCGCTGTACGCGCCGCGCTCGAGGGCCACGCCGTCGACGACGAGGTCGAGCACGGATGCGAGGTTGCTGCCTCGCAGCACGACGGGTTCGGCGGCGCTCGAAGGCCAATCCACGCTCGTGACGGCCGGTGCGGCGAGCGAGGTGTCGCAGACGAAGAAGGGCCACTCACGCCACGATTGCCCACCGCGGGTGTCGCGGAAGACGGTGTACAGCGTGCCCGTGCGGCGCTCAGGCACCGGATCCGCCGTCGAGCCAGGCGCGGTGAAGATGGTCTTCACGCCTTCGCCCAGCGCGGTGCTCGTCTCGGTGAAGCGGCCCGAGGTCGAGTACCAGGCGGTGAGGATGCGCTCCGTCTTCATCTCATCGCCCGTCGGCGTGGCGAGCACGAAGGGTTCGAAGGTCGACTCGGGCGCGTTGATGTCGAGGGTGATGGGCTCGCGCTCCTTCACGAAGAAGCGGGCGCCGCGGGGCCACGGCTCGTTGGCCACCACCAGCGCGTCGACGATGGGGTTCGTATTGCGCACCAACGATTCGGAGATCGCCACGCGGAAGAGCGCGATGATCGACTTGAGCTCCTTGCGCTGCACGCGATCGAAGAGCGCCTGCAATTCTTCCATCGGGGCTTGCGGGCTCACCGTCTCGGCGACCGCGAAGGCGATCAGCTGGCCGACCGTGCCCGTCTGGCGGCGGGGATCTTCCGGTGCGAGCACGTCGAAGAGGCCCGCGGGCACGGAGTAGGAGGCTTGATCGTTGAAGCCGATCACCGTGACTCCGGGCGGCAACGTGCCGGTGCCTGAGGTGAGCGCTGAAGGATCCTGCAGGATCTCCGGGTTCGCGCAGGCGCTGCGGTTCAAGTTGAAGGGGTCGGCTTCACAACCCAGCCACAGCACGGTGCTCGGCGTGTTCCTCGAAGGGTCCAGCACGAGCGAACGAATGCGCGTGCTCTCGCCGGGAATGAGCTTGGGGTTGTCGGCGCTGATGCCGATCAACCGAAGATTCTCCACCAGGGTCTCAGGGCGGAAGCCGGGATCACAAGCCGTGAACAAGACGAGCAACAGCAGAGCTCCCCCTCTCCCGCTGGGAGAGGGTCGGGGTGAGGGCGTTGTCCTTTCCTCTCGCCTCATCAGAACTCCGCCCTCAAACCCAGCACCGGCAGAATCGGCAACCCCGTCAAATACGCCTGCTCCGAGTAGTCATAGCTGTTCAGCACCGCTTCCACGTTGCGCTGGTACGTCACGTTCTGCACGTCGAGGTACAGCGCGATCATGAAGTCGCGGAACACGAAGCGTTTGTCGATGCGCAGATCGAGCTGAAAGAAATCCGGCAGCCGGCGCGAGTACTGCTGATCCTGAATGGGAAAGAAGTAGTTCCCGTTCGCGTCGTAGATGGCGCTCTGCACCGGCCGGTTGAGCGGCCCCGAGGTGTAGCGAATCTTCGCGCCCACGATGAAGTCGAAGGGCAGCTTGTAGCTGGCCACCACGATCAAATTGTGCGGCTGGTCGTACTGCGAGAGCCCGAACACGGTGCCGCCGTAGAAGTCGCGCTCCACGCGCGAGAGCGAGTACGCGATCCACCCGAAGAAGTTCTTGGTGAGCGCGTGGCGCAGCAGGATCTCAGCCCCGAAACTGCGGCCGCGGCCGATGCTGGTGTACTTGAGATCGACTGCGTCGAGATCGAGCGAACCGCCGGTCTCACCCAGCGTCGAGCGCGCCTGGTTGAACAGGTCTTTGTAATAGAGCTGCACGTCGAGGCTGATCGCGTCGGTGAAGCGCGCTTCGGTGCCGAGCATGTACTGGCGCGCGCCTTCGGCCTCGAGGTTGGGGTTGCCGAAGCCTTTGGTGAGCAGGCCGCTCCGGTAGTCCGGAGTCTGATGGTAGATGCCCGCCGCGCCCTTGATCGCCACCCGCTCATGCACTTGCCAGAACACGGCGAGCCGCGGGTCGGCCCACGCCTTGTTCATCTGCGAGTTGTAGTCGACGCGCGCGCCGCCGATGATCCGCAACGAGTCGAGCGGCTTCCACAACATCTGCGCGAACAGCCCGGGCTCCACCGCGGTGACGAACTCGTTGATGTACTGCAACGACTTGCTCTGAAACGGGTCGGGCACCTGGTTCAACTTGGGCAGCGGGGGCGACTGCACCTCCACCGAGTACGGCATCACGCCGAGGTCGAGACCGAAGCTCAGCTCGGAGTTGATCTGCGGGATCGCGTACGTGAACGTGTTGCGCGATCGCACCGGGTACTGCTTGCCCCTGGCGAAGATGTCGTCGCCCAGCGTGAAGCTGAGCTCATCGAGCCCCAGCGAAGTGCGGCTGCGGAAGTCGAAGCCCTGGCTCAGCTTGAAGTCGAGCCCGACGAGCAAGCGGTTGTAGAGAATGCTGGTGCCGAAGGTGCCGCGCCCTTCGGGATCGATCGAGGGGTTGGGGAGCGCGAGCACCAGCTCGTCCGACGAGCCGAAGAAGCTCACGAAGAAGCGCACCTTGCCGCTCTTCGGCCGGTACTCGATGCGCGCCTGGTAGTCGTAGTAGCGCGGCGCGAGCGTGAAGCTGACGGTGTCTTTCGCGCCCGGAATGAGCCCCAGCACCGCGGGCAGAATCACGTCGATGTAGCTGCGCCGGGCGCTGACCGAGAAGCTCCAGTTCTCGTTGATCGGCCCCTGCAGAATTCCCGACACGTCGACCAGGTTGACGTCGAGATAGCCGTGGAAGCCCTTCTTCGAAGGCGTGCGTGACTCGGCGCTCACCAGGCCGCCGATGTTGCGCCCGTAGTCGGCGTTGAAGTTGCCGGCCTGGAAGTTGATGTTCTCCAGCAACCCCGCGTTGTACGTCGAGAACAACCCGCCGAAGTGAAACAGCTGCGGCACCGGCGCTTCGTCGACGTAGGTGCGCGTGTCCCACGACTTTCCGCCGCGCACCACGAGCAGGCCGATGCCGAACGGAGCCCGCGCCACGCCCGGCAGGTTCTGCACCACGCGGAACGCATCGCCGTTGGTGCCGGGGATGAGCTTGATCTCTTCTTGCGAGAGGGTGACCTGCGCGACTTCTTTCCGCTCCTTGGGCGCGCGAACCACCGTCTCGTAGCCGCCGTAGGTCTTCTTGCGAATGAAGTACTTCACCTCGGTGCGTTTGCCGGCAGTGAAGGTCTCGCTCACCTCGTAGCGCTGGTAGTCCGAGTTCACGACCACCACGGGAAACGTGCCTTCAGGGACCTCGCTGAACTCGAAGCGGCCGCCTTCACCGGTGATGGTCTCGAGGCCCTCCACCACCACCTGCGCGCCTTCGACGGGATCGCGGGTGCCGCGTTCGACCACCACGCCGGTGAAGTTCACCTTCACCCCGGCATCGATGGTCACCACCTCGACGACCTGCGGCCGGTAGAGGAACTCGAGTGAGAACGAGATGCGCACCGCGGCCGGCACGCCGTCGATCTCCGCGGGCGTGAAGACGAACTGGAGCGCGGCCTTCATCGCCGCGGTGTCGAACGCTTCGCCCGCACTCTTGGCTACCCGCACGTCGAACACCTTGCCGTCGGGCCCGATGTCCAGCTCGAGCGTCACGGTGCCGCCCACGCCGGCGTCCATCTGGTCGGCGGGAAACACCGGCTCGACCTGGTGCAGCAGGGTGGGGGCCTTGGTGAGCACGCCGCTGCCCGCGTCTGCTTCGGCGAGCGCGATCGAGGCGAACAACAGGCTGAGGATCAACGCACGGCGAATCAAGCGACGGTGGCTTAGCTCAGTGTGTCCCCGTCAGAAAGATGTCGCGCTCAAGCGTTGGCGCGCGCGTGCCGAAGCAGCCTTCATGAGCGCACCACAGCCCCAGGAAGAGCCGACGCCGAACTTCGAACAGCTCGTGGAAGACGGCGTCTCCCGGGCCCGCCAGGGCGCCGTGCTGGTGCTCGACGCGCGGGGTGCTCAGCCCGCCTGGTTGAGCCGCAAGCTGGCGTTGCTGGTGCCCGGTGGCGAAGTGCTCGACGCGGGTGACTCGTTGTTCATCCTCATGGTGCGGCACGCGGGGCCGGCCGAGAGCTGGCTGCTGGTCGAACGCGCCCGTCGTCAACTCAAGGAATGGGGCTGGAACCGCGCCGTGATGGCCTCGGCGTGTTGGCCCATGCAGGGCTCGTCACCGATGGACGTGGTGGCCGCTGCGCTCGCTTCCCTGTTCGACGAACGGAGCCGGGTCGACGCTGAGCTGACCAGGGCGGACCTACAGGTCGAGGTCGATGGCAGTGGGTTCTGGTGGGGCGCTGCCGGCGAGTTGCTCAGCGGCTGAGTTCTGTGTGTATGGTTCGCCCATGTGGCGAGCGGCGAGGTGGGTGGGGTGTTGGTGGGTGCTGGCGACGAGCGTGTTCGCGCACACGCCGTACGGCGTCGTGTTCAACAGTTTTGATCCGCCGACGAGCATCGTGAGCTCCGCCGTCGCGGCCCACTTTCAGGCGACGCTCCGCACCGATGTCACGGCATTGCTCCTCTACGTCGACGAGGTGAGAACACCCGGCCTGGTGACACTCACCATCGGAAGCCCGGTGCTGAAGACCGGCTCCGTCATGGTCAGTGCGCCGGGTTGGGTCGAGTTCCCGCTGACCGGGCCTGCGCCCACAGTGAGCGTGACTCTCCCCGTGCTGGTCAACACCACCACGGCCGACCTGACGCTGCGTCATCTGGAGGTGCAGTGGTTCGGGACGGACTACCTCCCCGGCTACAACCCCAACCCGCCGGCGCGACTCGTGAAAGAGGCGAACTGGCCCTACATGGTCACGGGCGTGTTTCGACTCGCGATCGGCACGGATCCACTCGCCGAGCAGGGCTGCCCCTCCGATGCGCTCTCGGGATC
>JANODF010000137.1:0-4759 GCA_031412555.1 Archangium sp.
CCGATCCCGGCGCCCCCTGTCCCCCGTGCCCCATGCCTGCCGGCATCGCGTACCACGTCACCTACCACGACCAAGTCGGGCCCCCGGGTTCGCGCTTCTCAAGCGTCTCGCGGTGGTCGGCGCACCTCCCGCGGGTCGGGAGCATGGCCGGGCGCCGAGCAGAATTCATGCCGGGCTTCTCCCCGAGCGAGTGGCGAACTCGAACTGGGGCGCCGGAGTCCTGCGACGGCCCGATCATGACTGGCGCCGCGCGGGCCTGCTCCATCCGCAGCGCGGTTTACAGCGAGGCAACGCCGGGTCTCAACCCAGTTTGCGCGTTGATCGGTCGGGGAGCGCTCGTTGGCCTGCCAACACCTGGTCTGCCGCGCCTCCTTCGCGAAGCACGTGCAGCTCACCTCCCAGCACCAGCGCCTCCGCGGGCGTGGGGTGGCTCAGGAAGTTCAGGCTGCTCGCGCTGTAGCCGTAAGCGCCGCTGTAGAAGACGCCGATGAGATCACCGGGTAACACGTTCGGCAGCTCAGTGTCGTGGCCGAGCACGTCGAGCGGCGTGCAGCAGGGCCCCACCACGGTGATCGAAGCGTCGCGAGGCTGCTGGAGACGAGTGAGCACCAGCATGGGGTACGGCTTGCGGAACACCTGGCCGAAGTTGCCGGTGGCCGTGATGTGGTGGTTCATGCCCCCGTCCGTCACCGCGTAGGTGCGGCCGCGGGACTGCTTCACGTCGAGCACGCGGGTGACGTAGACGCCGCACTCGGCGATCAGGTACCGGCCCAGCTCGATGATCGGGCGGAAGGGGCCGAGCCGCCTCCGCCCCTCCTCGACGATCACCTGAAAGCCCCGCGCGAAGGCCTCGAGGTCGAAGTCGGGAGCGCCTTCGAAGTAGGGCACCGCGAACCCGCCGCCGAAGTCGATCATCTCCAGCGGCGTCCCGCTCTGCGCGGCCACGCGCGCCGCCAGCTCGATCACCACCCGGCAGTGCGCGAGCAGGGCCTCGACGTCGGCGACCTGCGAGCCGACATAGACGTGAACGCCGGTGACGCAGATCCCGGGGTGACGGCCCACGCGCGCCAGCACGCCTTCGATCTGCTCCTCGTCGATGCCGAACTGGGTGTGGCCGCCGGCCATGCGCATCTGCGCGCCCTTGACCTGGCTGAGCGGGTTGACGCGCAGGCTGACCCGGGCGGTCTTGTGGCGACGCGCCGCGGCACTGGCCACCCGGAGCAGCTCACCCTCGGACTCGACGTTGATCGACTCCAGGCCCCACTCGATGGCCTCGCGCAGCTCCTGGTCGCTCTTGCCGGGGCCGGCGAAGATCGCCCTGCGCGCAGAGAAGCCGGCGCGCTGGGCCAGCCGCAGCTCACCGATCGAGGCCAGCTCGGCGCCCAGCCCCTCCTGGGCGATGAGTTGGCACAACCCCAGGCTGGGGTTCGCCTTCAGGGAGAAGAACAGCTCCACCTCGGGACCCAGGGTCTTCTTCACCCTGCGCAGGCGCGCAGTGAGGGCGTCGCCGGCGTAGGCGAAGAACGGAGTACCCACCTGCTCTGCGATGGCCGAGACCGCGATGCCGCCCAGCGCGAGCTCATCGCCGTGGCGCTCGCCCAGCACCTCCACCAGCGCCTGTGCCTTTTCGTATTGAGTCTTCAAGCGTATTGGCCCCGGAGCAGGCTGCGGTCGGTCTTGCCGTTGGCGTTCTTCGGCAGGTCCGCCACGATGTGCACCTCCTGCGGCACCAGGTGGCTGGGCGCGCGGGTGGAGAGCAGCCTGCGCAGCTCCTCGGGCGTGGCGGCGGCGCCGTTGCTCAAGGAACAGATCACCACGATGCGCTGCCCCAACAGCTCGTCCTTTTTCCCGAACGCTGCGGCTTCGTGCACCTGGCCGGTCCCGTACAGCAGCTCCTCGATCTCCAGCGGGCTGACCCGGTAACCCTGCGTCTTGATCTGCTCGTCGCGGCGGCCGACGTAGTGGAGGAAGCCCTCCGAGTCCCTCCTCACCACGTCGCCTGAATAGACGACCATGTCCGCGCCGTTGAGCTCAGGTGGCGCGAAGGGGTTGACCCGGTACGCCGCGCGCGTCTTCTCCGGATCGCCCCAGTAGCCCAACGCCACCGTGGGCCCGCGGTGGATCAACTCGCCCTCTTCGTCGTCGGCGGTCAGGGTGCCGTCAGGGCGCACCACCCAGATGTCTGTGTTTGGGATTGCCTTGCCGATGCATGCCGGGCCTCGACTCACTTCTTCGGGCGGCAAGAACGTCGACCGGAACGCCTCGGTCAAACCATACATCAGGAAGATCTTCGTCTTCGGCAGCACCGTCTTCAGCAGCTCGAGGTGCGTGCTGGGGATCATGCCGCCTGTGTTGCTGAGGTAGCGCAGCTCTGTGAGCGGCTCGCGTTCCAGGCTCTTCTTGTTCTGCAGCACCAGCGCCCAGACGGAGGGCACGCCGGCGAGTCCGGTGATGCGCTCCTTCCGAAGATTGGCGAGGGTGTCACCGGGCATCATCGAGCGCTGCAGCACCAGGGTGCCGCCCACCCGAAGCATGGTGGTGAACTGGTTCATCCCCACATCGAAGGTGAGTGGCAGGAGGCTGAGCACCCGATCGGTCGCGGTGTTCTCCAGGTACGTCGAGACGATCTGTGCGCCCACCACCAGGTTGTGGTGGCTGAGCATGATTCCCTTGGGCAAGCCGGTCGAACCCGAGGTGTAGATGATGGTGGCCAGCTCGCTCTGAGTGGCGCACGTGCGCGGCTCGAGGGCAGGACCGTTCTTGAAGACGTCTTGCAGCCGCACGCAGTCCGCCGCGATTGCAAGTGTTGGGGGCTGCTTGCCGCGCAGGTACACCACGTCGACGGCAGGGAGCTCTCCCGACAGTTTCTCACCGTCGACGATCAACTGGCGGGCGCCGCAGTTCTTCATGATGTGGGCCACCTGCGCGGCCTTCAGCAGGGGGTTGATGTTCACGAAGACCCCGCCGGCGTGAGCGCACGCGGTCATGGCCGCCAGCGCCTCGAAGCTCTTCTCGACATAGACCCCCACACGATCGCCGCGCTTCAGGCCGTGCGCGCGCAGGGCATGCGCCAGGCGAGCGCTGGCCTGCTGGAGCTGGCCATAGGTGTGGCTGGTCTTGTCGTCGTCGACGATTGCGACCTGGTCGGGCGCGCGTTCGGCTGCGTTCTGAAGCAGGTGAAACAGGGTCCACTCGGGCAACATCACGCCACCTCCTGGCGCTGCCCTTCCAGTTTTCGCTCCACCAGCTCGGCCACCGAGCGTGGCGACCTGAACTGATGCTCGCTGATCTCCTCGGGCTCGATCTCCACGCCGAACTCGGTCTCGATGAACTGGACCAGGGAGACGGCCTGCAGCGAAGTGAGGGTGCCCGATTTGATGAGCAACGTGTCGTCGTCGAGTTCGATGTCACTCTGGAGCAACTCGGTGACGATGTACTTCTTGAGCCTGTCGATGATCATGGTGCCTCGAAAAGGAGCAGCGCGGTGGGACTACAGGACACAGCCGTGGCTCACCTCTCCGTCACCAAACTGCTGGTGCCAGACGGGTCGCTGCGGCTCGGAGTTCGGGAGTTTGGTGAGCAACTGATACTGGTCGCCGTGGCGGCGGAAGCCCCAGCTGCGCAAGTGGGCTCGCTGTCGCTCCGCCTCGTCTTCCATCAGATACCAGCGCGCCGACCACGCACCCTGCCGCCGCAGTTCGCGCACGGCGAAGGCGACCAACCCGTCGACCAGCGAAGGCGGAGCCTGCGGCGCTGCGACCAACTCCAGGATGAACCCCCTGTGCTCTTCGCCGCGCGAAGCGCAACACACCACGTAGCCCTCGAGCTCCCGGTTGGTCTCGGCGATGCCCACCACGCGGTGCGCCTGCGGTGACTGCGGGCCGTAGCGCCAGCGCAGATAGCGGCTGTCCCGCTCCACTGTGGCCTGCAGCGGATCAGCCGCCAGGCAGCGCTCGAACAGCCGGTCGAAGCGCTCGCCGAAGCTCCCCTCGTGGCGGGTGACCGGCGGGGCGCGGCGGAAGGCGAAGGGGAGATCGCTCAACTCGAGCGCGGCCCGCGCGGGTCGGGACACCAGTCGCGCCGATTCGAGCAGCCTCGGCCATCGGCGAAGCCCCACGCGCGCGTCGAGCGCCTTGACGTACCGGTGCATGGTGCCCGTCTGCTGGGCCCGGAGTAACTTGGAGACGGCGATGGTGGCGGCGACGTCGTCCAGGCTCACGCTGGATTCACAGGTCTTGAAGCACTCGCGCAGCAGGTTGATGCCATGAAACCGATGTTGCGGCGCCACCATGAAGTCGCAGGTCGAGTGCGTCATCACGCGCCGGCCGCCGATGCGGTACGGGATGGGGACCGTTCCCAGGAAGCCCACCACCGCGCCGTCAGCCTGGAGCACCCACTTGGGCGAGCGCTCGGGGCAGAGGTTTTCCACCTGCGACCACACCCAGCGTCGAGCGAGCTCCCGCGAGGCAGGCGCCCCGAACACTTCCGCGTGGAGGCGGAGCACCTGCTCGAGGTCGGTAGAGGCGAACGTGCGCAGGGCAATGGCCATGCGGTGAAGTACGACTCGGCAGCCCCCGCGACGAACTTGAAACTCGGGACAACTGACCCCGAGGAAGGGGGATTGGTCCTCGGGAGCACTCGGGACCCCGGGGTGATGCTCCGATCTCCCCGAGCGAAGTCGAGGGGCGTCCGAGTGCACTGGGGCCCCGAGCGCTGCTCAGAGTGCCCAGCGCGGTCCTCGACTTCGCTCGGACAGAAC
>JANODF010000138.1:0-6017 GCA_031412555.1 Archangium sp.
GGCACCGGCACGGGCGGCGGAACCGGTACAGGCGGCGGCACTGGTACGGGCGGTGGCTCGGGAACCGGCGGCTCAGGTGGCTCGGGGGGCGCAGGCGGTGGGGGAACCGGCGTCGTGCGTGGCCCTGACGGCGGCGTGCTCGGCATCGCGGGCCCCGACGGCGGCCTCATCTTCTTGCCTGACGGCGGCGTGGTCGGTGGCCCTTGCCTCCCCTCGCAATGCTCCGAAGTGGCCTGCGCAGACGGCATGGACAACGACGGCAACGGCATGCCGGACTGCATCGATCCCGCCTGCAGCTACCAGACGTGCAACGACGGCAACAGCTGCACCTCGGGCGAACGCTGCGTGAGCTTCGCGTGCACGCCCACGCAGACGGTCACCTGCAACTCGCCCGGTCTGTGTCAGCGCACGATGGGGGTGACCTGCTCCGGTTCGACCTGCATCTATCCGCCCGCGGTGGGCGACACCTGTGGCGGCACCAACGTGTGCCTGCCCAACGGCACCTGTGGTCCTCCGCAAGCGACGGGCATGTTCACCTTCACGCCGTCGAACTTCAATCCGGCGGCGGTGGGCATCACGGTCGGCCGGGTGGGGATCATGGGAGCGGCCGGCTTCGACACCACCACGCAGACCTTCTCCGGTGGCTGGCTCACGCCGCGCCCGACGGTCACGTTGATCACCTTGCCCCAGGGCGGCCAGGCCGTCGTGCTCGGCTCTGAAGGCTTCGATCTCCCGGCCGGCAGCTCATTGAAGGTCGTGGGTGACAAGCCGATCATCATCGCGGCAACCGAGACGGTGGAGATCTTCGGGGTGATCGACGTCTCCGCGACCTGGGTGGGCAACACGCCCGTGCCCGGCCCCGGCGGAAGCATCAACTGCGGCAGCGGCAACGGCGGCAACGGCATTCAGGGCACCAACTCCTCAGAAGGCGGCGGCGGCGCGGGTGGCTACAGCGGCCCCGGTGGTCCCGGCGGCGGTGGCAGCACCTTCACGGGCGGAGCGGCCGCAGGTGCGCAGCGCGCAGGTTCAGGCGGCGCCCTGGTCGGCGGTTGTTCAGGTGGCAACGGCGGCAACTCCGGTGGCATCGGCGGCGCTGGTGGCGGCTCGATTCAGATCAGCTCGGCGTACGGCATCTCGATCGACGGCGCGGGCATCTACGCCAACGGCATCGGAGGCCGCGGCGGCCGCGGGCTGGGCTCCAACGGCATCGGCGCCAACGGAGGCGGCGGCGCAGGCTCGGGCGGCACCATTCTCCTCGAGGGCCCGTACATCTTCGGCCGCAACTCCCGGCTGATCGCCGTCGGCGGTGGCGGTGGCGAAGGTGCGGGCCGCCTCGCCTACGGACAGGACGGCGCGGACGGTGATCGTCAGTTCGGCTTCTGGGGCGCCTCGGGAGGGGCTGGCTTCAGCGGCAACGGCGGCAACGGTGGCCAGGGCGGAGCGCTCAACAACCCGGCCTACGGCGGCCGATCGGGAACGCAGTTCGATGACGGGATGAACTCGTTCTTCGAAGCGGGCGGTGGTGGTGGTGGCGGCGCGGCCGGAAAACTGCGCGCGAACCTCACGGGCTCCGGCCAGTGCATCGTGCCGCACGAGCACGTCTACCAGTCGCCGCGCATGGAAAATAACGACCCGCTCAACTGCTATTACTGAGTGATCCTTGTTCCCTCTCCCTCTGGGAGAGGGTCAGGGTGAGGGCCTTTACTTCCTGTCTTTCGCTGCCTCAGCGGCCGCCCGGGCCGCCTTGATGTCGGTCGAGCCGCAGGCCGGGCACGGAATGACCTGATCCTCGACGGTGGCGCGCATCACGCCCACCGAGAGGTGCGTCACCGTCGCCCTGATCGCCGCTTTCCCGCACGAGCACTTGAAGGCCATCAACTCGACGGTCGGGTTTCGCTTCTTCATCGCTCACTCTCGGGAGGATTGACTGCCTTCACTTTGCGCGCGGCCTTGAGGTCCTTCGACGCGCAAGCGTCACACGGAGCGACGACCTCTTCGACAGTCCAGGTGCCGAATACGGTCGATTTCACCTCGAGCGCGCCCTTGCCGCAGGCACACAGAAGCTTCGTGGCGGTCTCCATTGAGGCGGCGATCTCATTCAGTTCCCGGTTCGGAACAAGACCACTGAACCGGCGTTACGCACCAGTAACCCCGAAGAGCTCTGTCGGAGTGCAATCGATGCCGCGCAGTGGGGAGGCCGGCGAGCGGAATCGGGCATCGTCCCCGGATCCGCAAAACCAACTTGAGTGGCCCTCCCCGGACTCGAACCGGGATGCCCGTGAAGGCGGCGGATTTTGAGTCCGCTACGTCTACCAATTTCGTCAGGGGGCCGTGCTTCCTACGGTCGCGCCTCTTAGCAGAACCTGACATCGACGGAAGCACGACGAGCGGTTAAGGGAGCTTCGTCATGATCAATTTGCTGCTCTCCCTGGCCGCCGGGGTCCTCGTGGTGGTGTTGGTGAAACTGGCCGGCTTCGGGCTGCTGGCCGGAATCATCCCCGGCACCATCGTTTTCCTGGCGATCCTCGTGGTCCTGGGGCGGCGTTCGTTCACCCAGCTCCAGGCCGTCGTTCAGGGCGTGCAGGCCGAGCTCTCCAGCATGTCGGCCAACAAGAAGGAGCAGATGGCCAAGGCCGACAAGGCCGTGAAGATGCTCGAGGCCGCCCTGCCCCTGGGCAAATGGCAGTTCCTGGTCGAAGGCGAGATCCACGGCCAGATCGGCATGATCAAGCACCTCTTCAAGGACTTCGACGGCGCGCTCGCCTCGTTCCAGAAGGCCAGTGGCCGGAACTACTTCGCCAAGGCGATGCAGGCGGCCATCTACTTCCAGAAGAAAGACTTCGGCTCGATGCAGGAGTCGTTCGAGGCCGCCGTCAAGCACGGCAACAAAGAGAGCCTCATGTGGGCCGCGTACGCGTGGTGCCTCATTCAGAACAAGCAGGACGACAAGGCCCTGAGGGTGCTCTCGCGCGGCGTCGAGGCGAACCCCAGCGACGAGAAGCTCAAGAAAGCGCTCTCGGCGCTGCAGAACGACAAGCGGCTCAAGATGTCGCCCTGGGAGCCGATGTGGTGGCAGCTCGGGCTCGAAGCGCCTCCGATGCAGCAGCCGCAGTTCGTCGGTGGCGGTCGCCGCCGCGGCTTCATGCGCCGGTGATGGTGGTCAGCGCCTCGGCCGGCGTCACGTTGCGGGCACCCTTCTCTTTCTTGAACCAGGTCAGCTGGCGCTTCGCGTAGTGGCGAGTGGCTTGTGCCGTGTCCTGGATCGCCTGAGCGCGTGCGAGCTTGCCGTCGATGACTTCGAGCGCCTGCAGGTAGCCCACGGCTCGCATCGGGGCGGCGTTGCGGTAGCCCTTCTCGACCAGTGACTTCGTTTCTTCGAGCAGGCCTGAAGCGAACATCTTCGCCGTGCGCGCGTTGATCGCGGCGTACACGCGCTCTCGCTCGGGGTTGAGGATGAAGAGATCGTAGGCGTAGCGATCGGCTGCGAAGGCGTGCTCGTCGCGGTGCTCGCTGGCCGGTTTGCCGGTGAGCTGGTGGATCTCGAGGGCGCGGATCACCCGGAGGCGATCTTGAATCGGGTGCTTCGCGGCGGTCACCGGGTCGACCTGGGCGAGCCGTTTGTGGAGCGCTTCGTTGCCTTCCTTGTCGGCGAAGGCTTCCAGCTCGGCTCGCAGGGCTTCGTCTCTCGAGGGGCCGGGCATCACGCCGTGCAGGAGCACGCGGAGGTACAGGCCGGTGCCGCCCACCACCACGACTCGTTTGCCTCGCGACTGGATGTCGGCGACCGCGGCGTCGGCCATTTTGCCAAAACGCGCGGCGGAGAAGTCTTCGAGCGGATCGACGACTGAGATCAGGTGGTGCGGGATCGCTGCGAGTTCTTCGGCTGAGGGTTTCGCCGTGCCGATGTCGAAGTGACGGTAGACCTGTTGCGAATCGGCGCTGATGATTTCGGCGTTGAGGCGTTTGGCGACTTCGAGGGCGAGCGCCGTTTTGCCTGAGGCGGTGGGGCCTGCGATCACCAGCAGGCGAACGCCCTCTCCCCGACCCTCTCCCCCTCGGGGAGAGGGAGGCGCCGGCGTAGGCGCGGGCGCGGGCGCAGAGGGAGCTTCGTCACTCATTTTTTGAGACCAAGCGCTGCTTCGACTTCTTTGTTCAGCAGCTCGGCGCCGTCGGTCGAGTAGCCGCGGTGCACTGCGCTGATGGTGCCATCCGGGCGAACCATGAACAGCGACGGGAGCGGGCTCTTCGTGCCCAACCACCGCCGCGCCACGATGTTGAACCGATCCTTCGCCACCGGGAAAGTCACCTTGTTCTCCGCGATCAGGTCACTCACCTTCTGCTGACCCTCGGTCTCGGTGTCGATGGCCACCATCATCACGCGCAGGCCGTTCGCCTTGTGCTTCTCGTGGAGCTTCTGAAGATACGGCATCTCCTTTTTGCAGGGCCCGCAGAAGCTCGCCATGAACGAGACCAGCAACGCCTTGGTGTTCTTGTCGGTTGCTTCCGGGCCGACATAGTTGTCGATGGCCACCGACGACTCGCCGAACTCCTTCGCGTTGTAGACGGGCAAACGGAACGCCGGCACCGGCTTGTTCACCTCTGCCAGGTCTTCAGCGAACACCGGCGGGGCGACGAGGGCGAGCAGCAGCAACGTTCGGTTCATGGAAGTCCTCACGACGGGGTCTTGCTCTTCGAATTCAGCCACGCAGGCAACGCGTCGATGGCGACGCCCACGGTCTCTCTGGGAGCGCCCGGTGCCAGCCGCATGTTGTCGATCTGGAGCGTGCGCGCCGTGTGCTCCGCAGGGCCATACACTCCGAAGAAGGCGGCGTTCACCTTGCTCGCCCTCTCCTTCTGCTTGGGCAGCTTGCCATTGCGCGGATCGAAGTCGACGTCGAAGCCCTCGTTGCGCAGCTTCATCACCAACGCGATCGCGTCATCCCGCTCCGGCCCATCGAACGTCCCGATGAACAGCGTGGGCGCGGCGCGCTCGATGCCCTTGAGCTTCTCCACCAGCAGCACCAGACGATCGAGGCCCATGGCAAAACCGACCGCCGGCTTTTCAGGCCCACCCAGCTCGTGCACGAGTCGATCGTACCGCCCGCCACCACACACGGTGCCCGCGGTACCCAGCGCGTTCTCGCCCGACTTCGGCCCGTAGATGAACTCGAAGGTGGTGCGCGTGTAGTAGTCGAGCCCGCGCACCAGCCGGCGATCGAGCTCGAAAGGAATGCCGAGCTTGATGAGCAGCCGCTGCACGTCTGCGAAGTGTTTCTTCGAACCCTCGTCGATCGAATCCAGAATCGCCGGAGCGGAAGCGATCGCCTCCTGAAGCGCGGCCTCCTTCGAGTCGAGCAGGCGCATGGTGTTCTTCTCGTACGCGAGCTTCGCCTCAGGGCTCATCATCTCGACCAGCGGCGCGAAGTGAGCCTTGAGCCTCTCCAGGTACGCCGGCCGCGTCGACCCATCGCCCAGCGAGTTGATGTGCAGCACCACGTCAGGCACGCCGATCTGCTTGAAGAACTCGACGCACAGCGAGATCACCTCGACGTCCTGCGCCGGGTCCAGCGCGCCGTAGGCCTCTGCGCCGAGCTGGTAGAACTGGCGATACCGGCCCGTCTTCATGCGCTCGTAGCGGAACATCGGGCCCATGTAGAACCAGCGGGTGAGCGGCTCGGTGTTCGCCACCCCGTTCTCGATGTACGCGCGCGCCGCCGGAGCGGTGCCCTCAGGGCGCATGGAGATCGACCGGTCACCCTTGTCGATGAACGTGTACATCTCCTTGCCGACGATCTCCGTCACCTCGCCCACGCTGCGCTCGAACAGCGCGGTGTCTTCGACGATGGGCGTGCGGATCTCCGAGAAGCCGTAGCGGGCGAAGAGCTGCCGCGCGACACCCTCGATGCGTTGCCAGATCTCGATCTGCGGCGGCAGGAGATCGTTCATCCCCTTCACGCCTGCGAACGTCTTGCTCACGTGATCACGCCGATCTTCTGCCCGAGCACCACCGGCGCGTC
>JANODF010000139.1:0-2302 GCA_031412555.1 Archangium sp.
CCTGGATTCCGCTCGTGGGCGTTGATCACGTCGAGGCCCCGGGTGTTCCAGCTCTGCATGTCGACCTGCCGCAAGCCGTCCTGGTGTTGGCCGGCGATGACCAGGCGGCCCTGCGTGGCGACCAGCTGGGAGGCCAGGTTGAGCGTTCGCTGGGCCCCCACCGCTTCGATGGCCTGGTGGAAACCTTCGCCGCCCGAAAAGTCCATCAACGCGCGCACGGTGGCGAAGTCGTCGTCGCCCATCACGAAGGTGTCCTTCGCGCCCAGGCGGCTTGCGAGATCGAGCGCCCAGGGTCGGCGCGAGACGGCGGCGACGTGCGCGCCCACCCGAGAGGCCAACGCCACCAGGCCCGCCCCGATGAAGCCCGCGCCGACGACGGCCACCTTCTGCCCCGCACGAATTTGCGAGCGGCGAAAGATGTTCATGATGCAGCCCAGCGCTTCACCGGGGAACGGCGACTTCGCCAGAGAGGTGGGCAAGACGCACAGCGCCGCGGGCGACACGGTGGCGTAGTCGGCGAACGCACGGTCGGAGAGGAAGCTGACCCGATCGCCGAGCGCGACCGAGGTCACCTGTTTGCCGGCGCGCACCACCACGCCCCACCCTTCGTGACCCGGATTTCCCGGCGGGAGCGGATAGCGGAACCAGGACCGCCCTTCCCAGGCCGGCAGGTTGGAGCCGCACACCCCGCAGCCCTCGACGCGAATGAGCACCTCGTCTTCGCCCCACTCGGGCGTGGGCACCCAGTGTCGCGAAGCGCGCCGGGGCCCTTCGATTACGACGGCGCCCATCGTGGTTGGGATTGTTTCGGCCATGACTGTCTCCTGTTCGGCGCAAGGCGCGGGTGATGGGCGCTCACCCAGTCGGCGAGTGCACGCACGCCCGTGGTGACGGGGATGCGCGGCGCCCAGCCCGTGGCGGCCTCGAAGGCGTGGGTGTCTGAGACGTAGAAACGTTGGTCGCCGGTGCGCGCCGGTTCGAAGCGCACCTCGAGGTTGTGGCCGCAGATCAGCTCCAGCGACTCGATGAGTTCGAGCAGGCTGGAGGTGTGCCGGGGTGAACCGCCGATGTTGAACGCCCTGCCGCTGAGCACACGCGCTTCGGTGATCGCCTCGAGACACGCGTCGACGACGTCATCGACGTACAACACGTCGCGCACCTGCTTGCCGTCGCCATGAATGGTGAGCGGATCACCGGCGAGCGCGGCGATGGTGAAGTGGGAGACCCAGCCCTGATCTTCGTTGCCGAACTGGTGCGGCCCGTAGATGCAGCTCATGCGCAAGACGACGTTGGGCATGCCGAAGCAGCGGGCGTGATCGAGCACGTATTGATCGGCCGCGCCTTTCGAGCAGCCGGAGGGGCTGGAAAATTGGAGCGGTGCGAACTCGGAGACCCCGCGCAGGCGCACCAGGTCGGAGGTGGGTTCCC
The DNA here is from genome assembly GCA_031412555.1 of Archangium sp. Lineage (GTDB taxonomy): Bacteria > Myxococcota > Myxococcia > Myxococcales > Myxococcaceae > Archangium_A. The sequence goes on from JANODF010000139.1 coordinate 1,429, forward strand.
AGCGGCGGGCACCTTCTTTCAAGGGCACGCCATGCAAGGCGCCGTACACCTGGTTGGTGGAGGCGAAGACCAGCGGCACGTCGCGGCCTCTCAAGGCCTCGAGCACGTTGAAGGTGCCGATCAGGTTGACGTCGAGGTCGTGCCTCGGGTCGACCAGGCTGGTGGTCACCGCGACCTGCGCGGCGAGGTGCACCACGGCGCCCGCATCGGCGACGGCGGCTTCGACGAGCTGCGGATCACGGACGTCACCGCGGAGGATCTCGATCTCTGCGGGGTACGTCTCACGCAGCCAGGCCGCGTTGAAGGCCGAGGTGGGCCGCGCGAGGTTGTCGACCACCCGAACCTTGCGCCCAGAGTTCGCCACGCGCGCCGCCAGGTTGGTGCCGATGAAACCTGCGCCGCCGAAGATGACGCAGGGCTTCGCGACGTCGCGTGTGTTGGTTGTCATGGCGCCGGCCGGGGTGTGCAAAGCGCGCGCCCCGCTGATCGGTCCAATTGATTCGCTGCAGTGGCTCACGCACCTGCCGCAACGGTTTCATCGCGCGAGCGCAGATCGCAGCTCGGCTGCAGGGGCGGAACTGGTGACGTTCCTCCACACAACTCGTGCAGCGTTCAGTCGAAAATCGAGACTTCTTTGATGCGGGCGAGGCCCTCTGGGAACTGCAGCGTCACCCGCGAAGTGGGTGTGCCGGCGTCGACCGGAATGACGAGGTAGGTGAGCTTGAGTTGCTCGAACCCGCCGTCTCGAGTCCGCTGGTAGGGCGTGCCGCCTGCGAAGAGGTAGCGTCCGAAGGCCGCGGGGTCCGCCCTCGGCACCGTGCCCTCGAACGCACCTCCGAGCCCTCCATCGTCCTGGGAGAGCACCACACGAATG
>JANODF010000140.1:0-2821 GCA_031412555.1 Archangium sp.
GTTGGGGTGAGGGGCCGTCGTCACCGCGGAGCCAGAGGTCGTAAGCGCGCGCGTTCGGCCGGAGCACACCGCGTCGAGTTCTCGTCGACCGCATCACACTCAACGCCAACCTGGTAGCAGCTGAGACCATCCGCCGGTGACGAGCACAGAGAGCCAGTTGCCTCGCGACAAACCTCGAGCGGATCGCTCGACACGCCCTCACCCTGCGCATGGGCAAGGCTGACGACGCGCCGCAAACTGACCTCAGCACCCGCCACGAGCGATCGGGTCGTCTCGATCACCTGCGCCGGGTCATCACAATCAGTCCCCGGTGAGTCGACGTGCAACGCCGCACACGCCGCCGCGCGAGCATCGCTCAAAGTCTTCCGCGCATCATTCGAAGTCGAAGCGCGGCCGACGTACGGCGCGCTCACCAGTTCGACATCGATCTCGCACGTGGTCTTCCGCGGCGCGTTCTTCGGAGTCGTCGCGCAAGCCGCAAGCAAGAGCAGGAGGGCAGGGCGCACGAGGTGAGGATAGTGGAGAAGCAAAGCCCTGAGCGTGAGCAGTAGGGTGGGTCTTCACCTCGGTGCGCGCCCCGAGCAGGCCTCTCTGCACGCCACTTTCGTCATGCAACTGCACGAAGCTTCGACCTCGGGCACAGGCGTACGGGCCTCTGTACTGTGGCGCCCGAGGTCGACTTCGAGCGCTCACTTGGCCATCGCCGAGTGCAAATGGGCCACAGAAAGCGCGAAGTCGAGGGTCCGCAAGCCCCGAGCACCGTCGCGAGAACGGATTCCACCACCACTCGTGCAGGCCGCTTTTGAGCCACGAACTTGTACCGCGCGATCCCCCACGAGATGATCCGCGCATGCAGTTGGCGTTGCTCGATCACTACATCACCTACCTCCGCGCCGAACGGAACCTGGCCGCGAAGACGGTCGACGCCTACGCCGCGGACGTGCGCGACTACCTGGGCGAGCTCCACAAGCGCGCGTTGCTGGTCGAGGCCGCCACCCGCGAAGACGTGCTCGAGCACATGGCCTGGCTCGCGAAGAAGGGCCTGGCGCCCCGAAGCCGCGCCCGTCACCTCGCCGCGCTGCGCGGCTTCCACCGTTTCCTCGAAGACGAGAAGCTTGCGCCTTCCGATCCCACCGGCGATCTCGATACGCCGAAGCACGCGCGAAAGCTGCCGGTCTTCCTCACCGTCGACGAAGTGATCGCGCTGCTCGAAGCCCCCGACGTGAAGACGCTGGCCGGCATCCGCGACCGCGCGATGATCGAGGTCCTCTACGCGACCGGTCTGCGTGTCAGTGAGCTCGTCTCACTGAGCATCAACGACGTGAACCTGGTCGACGGCTACATCATCGCGTTCGGCAAGGGCCAGAAGGAGCGCATCATTCCGCTCGGAAAGAAGGCCATCGAAGCGATCAAGGTCTGGCTCGAAGGGCCCCGGCTCTCCGTGCTGAAAGGCCGCGAGTCGAAAGCGCTCTTCGTCTCACCGCGCGCCAAGCCGCTGACCCGCATGGGTTTCTGGAAACTGCTCCGCCGCCACGCGCGTGGGGCCGGCATCACCAAGCTCATTTCGCCCCACAAACTGCGGCACTCCTTCGCGACCCACCTGGTCGAGCGCGGCGCCGACTTGCGAGCAGTACAGGCGATGCTCGGTCACGCCGATCTGGGCACCACGCAGATCTACACGCACGTCGACTCCCGCCGGCTGCGCGCGATGTATGACGACAAGCACCCGCGCTCGAAAGCGCCGAAGCGCGCGAAGTTGAAGTAGACAACCCGCATGCGCATTCTTTCGGGCGTTCAATCTTCCGGCCGGCTTCACATCGGCAACTACTACGGCGCGATCCGCGAGTTCGTGACCATGCAGGACCAGGGTGAGGCGCTCTATTTCATCGCCAACCTGCACGCGCTCAACTCGGTTCGTGATGGCGCGAAGGCGCGCGAGCTCACGCTCGAGACGGCCGCGGCCTTCCTCGCGCTCGGAGTCGATCCCGCCAAGGCGGCCTTGTTCCGCCAGAGCGACATCCCCGAAATCCCCGAGCTGTACTGGATCCTCGGCACCGTCGTGCCGATGGCCGATCTCGAGAACGCGCACAGCTACAAAGACAAGCTCGCGCACGGAGCCAAGCCGGACTTCGGGCTCTTCGGCTACCCGGTGCTGATGGCCGCCGACATTCTGCTCTACGACTCCGACGTGGTGCCGGTGGGCAAGGACCAGCGGCAGCACCTCGAGCTCACGCGCGACTGGGCGGGCAAGTTCAACCGTCAGTACAACGCAGACCTGCTCAAGCTTCCGGCGGGGCGCACGCGCGATGAGACGGCTGTGGTGCCGGGCACCGACGGGCAGAAGATGTCGAAGACCTACGGCAACACCATCGACCTCTTCGCGACGGACAAAGAAGTCGAGAAGCAGATCAAGACGATGAAGACCGACTCGACCGCGCCGGAAGCGGCCAAGCCCACCGAGAATCAGCCGCTCTACGATTTGCTGAAGGTGGTGCATGCGCCCGCCGATTTCGCCGCCATCGACGCGAAGTGGAAAGAAGCGGGGGGCACGCCCCAGACCCACGGCTACGGCGCTTTCAAGAAGCTGCTCCTCGACGGGTACTTCGCGACCTTCACCGAACCCCGCAAGCGCTACGCCGAGTTGATGAACGACCGGACCGAGTTGGAGCGGCTGCTCCAACAAGGCGCCGCGAAAGCCCGTGGTTACGCGGCCCCGGTGATCGCCCGGGTCCGCCAAGCCGTCGGACTGTAGAAAAGGGGCTCACCCCAACTAACCGTGGTACACGAGCTGAGGCCGATTTTCCGGCCTTTGCGAGGGGTT
>JANODF010000141.1:0-24844 GCA_031412555.1 Archangium sp.
GTCACTGCCTTTGGGGTCGCCCTGCGCCCAACCGATGAAGACGGTGCTGATGGTGTGCTTGCGCGGATCGCGCGCGGGGTCGGAGTAGGTGAAGAACTGCTCCGTCAGGTCGACCTCGAGGCCGGTCTCTTCACGGACCTCACGAATGCAGGCGGCGTGCAGGCTCTCACCCTCGTCGACGAAGCCACCCGGGAGCGCCCAGCCGATGGGCTCGTTGCTCCGCTTGATGAGCACGATTCGATCGCCCGAGAGCTGAACGATGCAATCCACCGTCGGGGTCGGGTTCTTGTACTGAGGGGCCATGCGCAGGAGAGGTCTTACGCGCCGCGTCGAGCGGCTGCAATTCTTCCCGTGGCGGGTACAGTGCCCCTCCTCGTGAGGCTCATCAGGTTCCTTTGTGCGTCGGTGGTCTTGCTCCTGAGCGGGTGCCGCGTGCACACGCTGGAGGACGGCGAGTACCTGCTCGTTCCCACGGAGGTTCTGCGGGACGACTGCGGGCTGGCCAGTGAAGACGTGCTGGGCCCGGCCACCCTGCGCACCGAAGGGAACCTGGTCACCCTGAACCTGTCCCGGCCCGGGTTGCGCCTGGTCGGCACCTATCGCTTCAGCCTGGAGGAGATGACGATGGATGGCACTCTCTCCAACACGCCCTTCGTGCTGCGCGGCCAGGAGTGCCTGCTCGACACCGTGAGCTACCACCTGGACACCCAGACCAGCAGCCCGACCACCTTCAGCGGCGCGATGTCGATCAGCTACGAAGCGCGTTCGCCCGACGCGTGCGCGTGTAAGTACTGGTTCAAGTTCGACGCGAGCCGTCGGTAGTCAGAGGCACTGACAGCCGCAGGGGGGCGCCTTCGAGCAGTCGGCGCAGAGCGGCCGGCAGACGTTCGCGCCGGAACTCGCCAGACATTCTCCGGTGCCGATGCGAATGGCTTTGGCCAGCACACAGCGTTGTTCGCTCGGGCAGTCGCCATCCTCCGCGCAGCGCACGTCGCCGATGTTCGAGGCTGACGAGCCACACGCGGTGAGGAGCAACAGGAGCAGGCTTCGAGGCATCGCCACCGACCGTACTGAAGGCGCGTCTCAAACGAACTGCCCGAATTGGCCCTGGGAGGGCGTTTTTGTCGAATCCGTTTTGGTGCCGCTACCGGTCAGAATCACGGTGAGCAGGTGCTAGTCATCGGCCCCATGCGTCGTGCGCTCGCCCTGCTGTTCCTGCTCACCGGCTGTCCCAAACCGGCGGTGGTGCCCGATGCAGGAGCCCCGACCGCGCCGATCGCGCGCCGCACGCCGGTGAACTTCACCTTGCACGGCGAGACCCGCGTCGACGAGTACGCGTGGATGAAGGAGAAGGGTACGCCCGAGCTGGAGGCGCACCTGCGCGCGGAGAACGCGTACACCGACGAGATGCTCGCGCCCCAGCAACCGCTGCGCGAGACGTTGGAGACAGAACTCCTCGCGCGCCGCCCGCGAGTGATCGACGACTTCCCCGACCAGCTCGGCCGCTACGAATACTGGTCGCGCAGTGACCTGAAGGAGCCGTTCTCACGCCTGCTGCGCCGCCCCCTTGATGGCGGCGCCGAGGAGCAGTTGCTCGACCTGAACACCCTCGTTCCCGACGCGAGCTACGTGAACCTGCTCGACTTCAGCCCAAGCGACGATGGCGCGCGACTGGCCTGGGCCATCGACACCACCGGCCTGCGCGAGTTCACCCTCCGCGTGACCGAGCTCGACGGCGGCGCGGTGTGGCCGCAGACCATCGCGCATGTGACCTCGTTCGACTGGGCCGCCGACGGGCAGACGCTCTTTTTCACCACCGAGAACGACGCCAAACGCAGCTCGAGGCTCTTCCGGCTCGACCCAGGCGCGGATGCGGGAACCCTGCTGCTCGAAGAGAAAGACGAACACTTCGACCTGTCGATCCGTCGTTCTGAAGCGCGCCGCTTCGTGCTGCTCGAGACCACCAGTCTGAGCACCACCGAGACCTCGGTGCTCGATGCACGAACCCCGAAGGCTGCGTTCTCCGTGGTGCTGCCTCGCGAGCAAGATCAGCGCTACTCGGTGCACGAACGCGGCGCCGACTTCGTGATCGTCTCCCAGGACCAGGGCGAGGAGGGGCGGGTGTTCACCGTGCCCATCAAGAACCCGCGGCAGGGCAAACGCACCGAAGTGGTGCCGCGGCGTGAGGGCGTGCCGATCGAAGGTGTGTCGGTGTTCGCGAACCACCTCGTGGTGTGGGAGCGCCTCGAAGGGCAGTCGAGGCCTCGAGCCATCGAGTGGTCGACCGGCTCGTCGCAGGCGTTCGGCTCGCAGCCGGGGCTGTACACCTCGAGACATCAGCGGGGCTTCGACTCGACGCGGTTCCTCTACGGTCTCGAGTCACCCGCGCAGGCGCCTGCGGTGTTCGAGCGCGATCTGCTCAGCGGCGAGACGAAGAAACGTTGGGAGTACCCGGTCAACGGCTTCGATTCGTCGAAGTTCGAAGTGCTGCGCGTGTCGGCGACCGCGAAGGACGGCACGAAGATTCCCGTCACCATCGCGCGGAAGAAGGGCACGGTTCAGCCCGCGCCGATGCTGCTCGAGGCGTATGGCGCCTACGGCGATCCACTCGAGCCTGGCTTCAGCACCTGGTCACTCGCGTTGCTCGAGCGCGGCGTGGTGCTGGCGTACGCGCACGTGCGAGGCGGCGGTGAGTTCGGCGACGCGTGGCACGACGGTGGCCGGCTGCAGAACAAGATGAACACCTTCACCGACTTCATCGCGTGCGCGGAGTTTCTCGTGGAACAGAAGCACACGAACCGGCTCGCCATCACCGGCGGCAGCGCGGGCGGGTTGCTCATGGGGGCGGTGCTCAACTTGAGACCCGAGCTGTTTCACGCGGCGCTCGTCGAGGTGCCCTTCGTCGACGTGATCTCCACCATGCTCGATACCTCGTTGCCGCTCACGGTCGGTGAGTTCGAGGAGTGGGGCGATCCACGCGAGGCCGAGGCGTACTCGTGGATGCGTGCGTACAGCCCGTACGACAACGTGAAGGCGCAGGCGTACCCGGCGATGCTGGTGCGCAGTTCGTACAACGACACCCAGGTGCTCTTTCATGAGCCGACGAAGTGGGTGCAGCGGCTTCGGGCGATGAAGAAGAGCCCTGAGCCCGTGCTCCTCTGGATGTCGATGGATCCCGCGGGGCATGGCGGGAGAACGGCGATCACCGATGTCACCCGGGACGAAGCGAAGACCCTCGCGTGGCTCCTCTCGCAGTGGAACCTGAACTGAAGCGGCTGCTCAAGCTGAACGCGACAGAAAGGCCGCGCTCCACTTCTGCGCCTCGCTGATCGTCAGGCCGCCTCGCGTCAATGAGGCCAGCAGCGCGTCGACGTCTCCCCGGTTTGCAACCTCGCTTCGCAGCAACCCCGCACGCATCAGCCCGGTAATCACCGAGGCGCGCAGCTTTCTCAACGCCGCATCATCTGCGAGCGCTTCACCCTGCGCGCGAGTCAGCTCGACCTGCGACAACTCGTGCGCGTACACCACCACCGCCTGCGACAGGTTGAGTGACGGCTGCTCTTCCGACGACGGAATGAACGACACCGCATGACACTGGTCGACCTCGTCGTTCTGCAGCCCGTTGCACTCCGCGCCGAAGACGATCGCCCAGGTCGAGTCGCGACGCTGCGCCGCCATTTCCGCGAGCTCTCGTGGGGTCAACCGAGGCCGCCCCTCGAGCGTGCGCATGGTGGTGCCCACCACCCAGCTGCAATCGGCGATCGCCTGGGCCAGCGTGTCGACCCGGCGTACTTTCTGAACGACCTGGGTGAAGTCCGTCAGCGGCCGGTGATGGAGCAGCACCTGCTGCATGCCGCTCAAATGCATCGGAGACGACACCACCACCCAGTCCGTCAGGCTGAAGTGTTTCATCGCCGCGGCGATCGACACGAGGTTGTCGGCGTTGCGCGGGTGGACCAACACGAGGCGAGGAGGAGACGACACGCTGCTGGTATACAGCCGTGATGGCAAAGATCACCGGAGTCGGCGGCTTCTTCTTCAAATCGACCGATCCCGCCGCGACGGGAAAGTGGATGGCCGAGAACCTCGGCATGGGCATGGAGAGCTGGGGCCAGATGTTCCCCTGGCTCGAGCGGGAGACTGGCAAGAAGGGCTGCACGGTGCTGGGCCTGCACTCGAAGACCAGCGAGTACTTCACCGGGAGCACCCGCGAGTTCATGTTCAACCTGCGCGTCGACGACCTCGACGGCATGCTGGCTGAGCTCGCGAAGAAGGGCATCACGCCGGTGCGCAGCTTCCCCTCGGAGCCCAACGGAAAGTTCGCGCACGTGCCCGGCCCCGATGGCATCACCATCGAGCTGTGGCAACCCGCGGATCCGGATCCCTACGACCCGTGACGCTCGAAGAGCTGCCGGGGCCGTTGTGTTGTGTGGCCGCTCCACTCGCGGAGCGCGGCATGAAGCTGCCGCTGGCGGCCGTGAATGATGAAGAGGGGCCGCGGCTGCCGTTGCTGCTTCCCCCCGTGGTCGACGCGCACGTGCACCTCTTTCCCGACGCGATGTTCGAGGCGATCTGGAAGTGGTTCGACACTTACGGCTGGCCCGTTCGCTACAAGCTCAAGACACCGCAGACGCTCGACTTCCTGTTCTCGCGCGGCGTGACGAAGGTGGTCGCGCTCCACTACTCGCACAAGCCGGGCATGGCGGCGGCGCTCAACCAGTACATGGCGCAGATCGCGAAGCAGGACTCTCGCGTCATCGGGCTGGCCACGGTGTTCCCCGGTGAACCGGGCGCGCGGGAGATTCTGAAAGACGCCTTCGCCCTGGGCCTGCGCGGCGTGAAGCTGCATTGCCACGTGCAGGCCTTCTCGCCTGACTCGCCCGAGCTCAACGAGATCTACGAAGCCTGCGTCGAGGCGAACCTGCCGCTGGTGATGCACGCCGGCCGCGAGCCTTCTTCACCCGCGTACAAGGTCGACGTGTACTCGTTGTGCGCCGCCGAGCGGGTCGAGCGCGTGCTGAAGCAACACCCGAAGCTCAAGCTCTGCGTGCCGCACCTGGGCGCCGATGAGTTCGACGCCTACGCTGATCTGCTGGAGCGCCATGAGAACCTCTGGCTCGACACCACGATGATGGGCGCGAACTTCTTTCCCATCGAGGTGCCACGAAGACTCTTCGAGGTGCGCCCCGAACGAATCCTCTACGGCACCGACTTTCCCAACCTGCCGTACGCCTGGGATCGCGAAGTGAAGCACCTCGTCAGCATGAAGTTTCGTGACGATCTCGAAGCAGGTCTGCTTGGGCAGAACGCACTGCGTCTCTACGGGTCGTCAGAAGGCGCTGGCACTCCGCGGGGGTAAGTGATTCCTTTGCGCCTCCATGATCACCAAGCGTGACGCTTCGATTGCCACCTTCCTCCGCAGCGTGCCGGTCTTCCTCGATCTGAAAGGCTCGAGCCTGGAGATCCTCTTCGAGTTCCTCGAGGAGCGCCGCTGGGACGTCGGCGAACACATCTGCAACGAAGGAGAGATGGGCCGCACGCTGTACGTCATCCGCGAGGGTGAGGTCGAAGTGCTCCGCCGCTCGGCCACCGGCAACAACCAGACGATCGTGAAGCTGGGCCCCGGCGAGTGCTTCGGTGAGATGGCGCTGGTCGAACTCCAGCCCCGGAGCGCCACCTGCGTGGTGCGCAAGAAGGCGGTCACCTACTCGCTCACCAACCCCGAACTGTGGAACGTCTACAAGTCGGACAACTTCGCCTACGTGATCATCCTGCAGAACATCTGCCGCATGCTCTCGCGCCGCCTGCGCAAGGCCGACAGCCGCATCGTCGAGTTCGTCGAGACCATCGAGAACAGCAAGAGCACCAAGGCATCGGGCGCCAAGAAGAAGAAGGCCGCCCCGGCCAAGAAGAAGAAGTAACCCCATGTTCACCGGCCTCGTCACCGATCTTGGAACCGTCGCGCGCATCACGCCCGGGCCCGTCACCGACTTGTGGATCGACTCGGCCTACCCGGGCGATTTTCAGCTCGGTGAATCGATCGCCTGCGACGGGGTCTGCCTGACCGTCACCGAGTTCAAGGGCCAGAGCTTCAAGGTGCAGGCGGCGCCCGAGACGTTGCGCCGCACCACCCTGGGCGAGTGGAGCCAGGGCACCCGCATCAACCTCGAGCGCGCGTTGCGCATGGGCGACCGGCTCGGCGGTCACTGGGTGCAAGGCCACGTCGATGGTGTCGGCACGGTGCTGGAGACCCGCCCCGAAGGCGGCTCGTGGGTGATGTCGTTTTCGCTGCCTGCCGAGCTTTCGCCTTTCTTCGTGGAGAAGGGCTCGGTGTGCATCGACGGTGTGAGCCTCACGCTCACCACGGTCAGCCCGCAGAAGTTCAGCGTGATGTTGATCCCCGAGACGCAGCAACGCACCTCGTTGGGCAAGAAGCAGGCAGGCCGGCACGTCAATCTCGAGGCCGACATCATCGGCAAGTACGTCGCGCGCATGATGGGCGGCCGAAGCGGGCTGACCCTCGAGCAGCTCAAGGTCGCTGGCCTCGCCTGAGGGTGACCCCTCTCGAATTCAGGCCCGAAACCCGCCACACTCCCTGAGTTGCTGCGCGGGGCCCCGACGCGCGCCAGGAGCTGAGCCTTCATGTTCGCGATCATTCTGACGCTTTCCCTCTGCCTCGGCGGTACGCCCGATGGCGGCGACGATGCGGGCACCACGCCGGTCGGCGGGGGGGGCGGTGGTTCGTTGCCGGGTTCAGGTGGCGGCATCGGCGGTGGATCAGGTCTGGGTGGCGGCCTGCCTCCGGTGGGCGGCGGCTCAGGCGGATCCTCGGGCGGTGGCGCAGGCGGCGGGGCCGGAACTTCGGATGGTGGCTCAGGCGGTGCGGGAGGGACAGGCGGCGGTGGCGCATCCTTCGGTGGTGGCGCGGGCGGCGGAGGTCTTCCTCCCATGGGCGGCGGCTCCGGAGGCGGCGCGAACACCGGCGGCGGCACGGGTGGCGGCGCGAACAACGGCGGCGGCACGGGTGGCGGAATGAGCTCCGGCGGCGGCACGGGTGGCGGAATGAGCACCGGCGGCGGCACGGGTGGCGGAATGAGCTCCGGCGGCGGCACGGGTGGAGGGATGAACACGGGTGGTGGCGGAGTCAACGCCACGGACGGTGGGGTCCTGCGAGATCCGCTCGACGTCTGGGCCGCTCTGAGCTGGGCCGAACTCCCGAACGCCGCGACCGTGGTGTGGGTCGACGATCGACGCGACACCAGCTTCGCTGCGCTGCGCCGTCGCGGCCCTGATCTCTGGGTGAACGTCTGGCTGCCCGACGCCGGCCTGAACGAGCCCTTCGGTCAGATCGCCTGTCGCACCTCGATGCGGGAGCTCTTCTCCGAGCCGCGCATCGCCACCAGCGCTCTGGGCGGCGCGACGGTGGCGGCGTGGCGTGTCTCCAGGCCCGGCAGCGCAGGTCACTCGATTCGCGTGGCGACCGTCGCGCCCAACGGCACCTTCGGCTCTTGCGATGCCGAGCTCGTGCCGGATGACGGCGTCACGCCTCTGAACAACCTGCAACTGGCTGAATCGAACGGCGAGTTCCTGGTGCTCTGGGAGACCCCTGACGCGGTGCTCGCTCAGTACGTCTCCGTTCCCGGCCCGGCCGCGTTCAAGGTGATGACCAAGAACGTCGCCGACGCAGCCGTGTTCCCCAGCCTCACCGGAACGCCGTCTGGCTTCTTCGCCGGGTGGAGCGAACAGGATCGATATTGGGGCGCGTCCATCGCCAGGATGGCCAATGGCGGCATGGCTCAACCGGCCCAGACCTGGTTTCCCGCGTTGTCTGCGTCGCACGTGATCGCCATGTCGCCGCCGCTCAGTGGCGCGTTCATCAGCAAGGTGAACGGCAGTCCTCAGGTCATGGCCGGCGTGCTCGACGCGAGCACCCGGGGCATCTCGTTGCCGGGGCCGATCACCGGTGCGCACGCGCTCGTGGGCACGACTTTGCCCGGCGTGACGCCCCGTTTCTACGTCGCGCACGAGTCGGCCACGCCCCGCCGGTTTTCGATCACCGAGTTCAGCCCGTCGGTGCACACGCTCAACTTCCCCCTCGGCCAGGAGCCGTTGGCGATGATCTCCGCCAGCCGGCGCGTGCTGACGTTGTTGGGCAGCGAAAACCACCTCACCGTGCAGGCCGTCACGCCCAGCACGGCGGTCGGTGAGCCCAGCTTCGGCCTGGCGGTGAGCAACCGGGCGTCGCCTCATCAGCATCATCCGAGCGCGGCGTGGCGCGACGGCGGCACGTTCCTGGTCGCGTGGAACGAAGGCTCGAACGTGGTCGGCGCCCTGTTGCCGGGCGACACGGGCCAGCTGGGCACCGCCGTTCCCACGGCCGTCGATGGTGGCACCTTTCTCCTCGAGCCGATCGCTGCGGGTGACGGCCTCGCGGTCACCGTGTTCGGCAACGGCTTGACCGGCGTCTTCCTCACCAGCAGTGACGCGACGGAGTTGAGCACGCCCGCCTTCTTGAGCACGGTGGGGGAGCACACCACTTCCCTCGTGGGCACGCAGCTCGCCGCCGTGTGGACTCCGGGTGAAGCCGAGGTCACCGTGGGGCGCGGGCTCGCGCCGGCCAAGCCCATCGCGAACGCTCGACTGGGGCGTTGCGGCGCGTACGCCTCGGGCGCCTTGTTCATCCCCATGGTGATCGGCGCCGATCTCGCCGTGCTCGAGGTCACTGATTCGCTCGACGGGCCCAGCCCCCAGTTTCACGCACTGGGCCCGTTCGCCCGCGCGCCGCCGTGCCTGGTGGCGCGAGGTGAAGATCTGCTGCTGGTGACGCAGGACGACCTGAACCTGCTGGTGGCCCGCACCACCGTGAAGGACGTGCGTGCAGGTGTTCCGCCTGAGGTGCTCCCCGTGCCCCTGCAGCCTGGTGCGCGCGCGGTGTTCGAACCGGTGGCCGCGGTCACCTCGACCGGTTGGCAACTGGCGTGGGAGTCACCCGATGAGACGGGCAGCGTCATCCTCGGCATGCAGCTGGGCCTCGACGGCCGGGTGTTCGATGGAAACATGCTGAGCACCGGCGTCGACGAACGGGCGCCTCGGTTGATCTCTTCGCACGGCGGCCCGGTCGCGCTGGTCTGGCAACACTTCGTCGAACGCACCGGCAACGTGGTGGTGAAGACCCGCGTGCTCCCGGCCGAGCTGGTGCCGCCGTCGCTCGATGGCGGGCTCCCCGACGGCGGCTTCGTGCTCGAGCCGCTGGTGTACAGCACCTGCGGTTGTCAGAGCGGTGGGGCCTCTGCGTTGTTCGCGCTCGTCTTGCTCGTGTTCTCCCGCCGCCGTGCATCCCCTCGAAGCTGAGCTGCAGGTCTTCGCGCCGTTCCTGTGTCCGGAGCTTCGGCTCTGGCTGCTCCCGCCTGAGGCGCGCAGCTGGCACGCGAGTGATCCACTCGCGCTGGGCATGCCGTACTGGGCCTTCGCGTGGCCGGGTGGGCAGGCCCTCGCGCGGTATGTGCTCGATCATCCCGACCTGATGAGGGGCAAGCGGGTGCTCGATTTCGGCAGCGGCTGCGCCATCGAAGGGCTGGCGGCGGCGAAGGGTGGCGCCTCGGTGCTGTGCGCCGACATCGATCCACTCGCGGGTGTGCTGGCGCTGCGAAACGCGGCACTCAACGGGGTGTCGCTCGAGGTGACCACCGATGATCTGATCGGCCGTGAGGTCGAGGCCGACGTCATCCTCGCGGGCGACGTCTGCTACGCGCCTGAACTCGCAGCGCGGTTGTTGCCCTGGCTGCGTGCGCAGGCCTGCCGGGGCGTGCAGGTCTTGATCGGAGATCCGCTGCGCGTGCCCGAAGCACTCGAAGACGCGGAGCGGTTGGCCACGTGCGAGGCCTCCTTCGACGGCGATCCGCGCGGCCTGACCTTGTGGCCCACACACGTGCTCGCTTTTCGCTGAGTCAGCCTGAATATTGGGCGCATGCGCGGTCTGCCTTCGTTCGTCTCGTCGTTCGTCCCGGAGCGCCTCAAGGTGTGGACGCGGTTGACCCGCGAGCTGCCTCCGGCCGAGCGCCTCACCGCCACCACCGCCGATGGGCAGCAGCTGGCGCTCTGGCGCGTGAAGCCGGCCGGCGAGTCGAAGGGCGCAGTGTTGTTGCTGCACGGCCTCGGCTCGAATCGTTTCGCCTTCCACTGGCCGGGGCGCTCGATCGCCGAGTACCTCGCCGGCCAGGGTTTCGACGCGTACGTGGCCGAGCTGCGCGGGGCGGGGGACAGCTGCCCTGAACTCACCAGCTGGACTTTTCACGACTACCTCGAGCAGGACGTGCCGGCGCTGCTGCATCGCGTGAAGGCGGCGAGCGGGCAGTCGAAGGTGCACTTCGTGGGGCACTCGATGGGCGGAATTCTCGCGATGTGCCACGGCATCGTGTCGGGCGGCGAAGGGCTGCACTCCCTCACTGCGTTGGGGAGCGCCCTCGACTACGGCATCGGCGTGAGTGGGTTTGGCCCCATCAAGCGGGTGCAACCGGTGCTGGAGCGGTTGACCTCCTTGCCGTGGGGCGTGGCGATGCAGGTGATCTCGCCGTTGCTGGCGCGCATCTCGGATCCCCTGGCCGGTTTCAATTTTCACCCCGACAACGCCGAGGCTGCGGTGGTGCGCGCGGTGTACTCGAACGCGTTCGGCGCGATTCCCACGGCGCTGCTGAGCAGCCTCTCGACGGCGCTGGGTCCGGGCGGGCTGCAGTCGAGGGGCGGTGAGGCGTTTCAAGCGCGCGCTGCTGCCCTGAAAACGCCGCTGTTGTTGATGGCCGCGAGTGACGATCGCCAGTGCCCGTTGCTCGCGTTGGAGGCGACGGCCGCGGCCACCAGCGCGAAGGTGCTCCGGTTCGGAAGCCGCCATGGCCACCGCGCGGAGTACGGACACTTCGATCTGCTGCTGGGCAAGCACGCGCCGGAAGAGGTGTGGCCTCACGTGTTGCAGTGGCTGCAGGCGCCGAGGGGCTGACGGCCGACCCACACCGTTTTCCCCGAGCGCAGTCGAGATGCCACCTTTGGTTCGCGCGGCAAGTGCCCCCTCGACTGGGCTCGGGGAGACCGGTGACGGAGCCGATTTCTATTTCAGCCAACCTCTCGATGCGAACCGAGGGACTGTGAGTGCTTTCTCCTTCGACTCCACCTCGCAGGACGCGGTTAAGTCTCGCCGCGATGTCCGCCGACGATCTCGAGCTTGCCGTGTTGACCGCCGAGCCGGGAGATCCGGTCTTCGCGGTCTGGGGCGATGCGCTCGCAGAGGCCGGCAATCCCCGCGGTGCGCTGGTCTCCCTCTGCCGCCAACTCGAGCACGACCCCGGCGACGAGAAGGTGCAGCGCGCGCTCGCCGAGCTGGTCGCCGCCCACGCCGACGTGTGGTGTCCCGGCTGTCTCGATGATGACGACGCCTTGCGGCTGACCTGGCGCGACGGCTTCATCGACACCGTGACCTTCGACGGAGAGCCGATGGCCGGTGACGTCGGCTACGGGCAGGAAGACACCGACGCAGACGCCGGCGCCGGCAGCGCGCTGCACCGGTTGATCAGCGCTCCGATGGCCGCGCGGATCTCCAGCCTTTCCCTGCGCGCGCCCATCGACGCCGAGGGAAATCACGGCTGCTGGGGCCACCACGA
Source organism: Archangium sp. (assembly GCA_031412555.1). Taxonomy (GTDB): domain Bacteria; phylum Myxococcota; class Myxococcia; order Myxococcales; family Myxococcaceae; genus Archangium_A. The sequence continues at coordinate 11,652 of JANODF010000141.1, forward strand.
AGCCTTCGTCGCCCGGCTGATGGCGCGCGACTGGCCGTGGCTGCGCTCGCTCGACTTCGATGGCGCGACGCTGCCTCGGCCCCTCGAGCACGGCCGCCGTTCACCCGAACTCTCCTTTCTCCGCTTCGGCGAGATGCACGACGCCGAGATCACCGTGGGCGATCTGTCCGCCTTGTGGAAACGCGCGCCCCGGCTCCAGCACCTCGCGCTCGCCCAGCCGACCGGCGTGATGTTGGGCCAGGTGCACGCGCCTGCCCTGCGCACGTTGGTGTTCGGCTCGGCTGACTCCGAAGCGCTCAACGCGATCGCCGAAGGCAAGCTGCCGCTGCTGGAGACCTTGATCGTGCGCGTCGACGAGCCCGCCGACGTGGCTTCGTTGCTGCGCAGCCGCTCCATCGGCGCCTTCAAACACCTCGGGCTCATCGCCACGCCCAGCGGAGAAGGCGAAGAGGAACGAGGCGACGAGATTCTTCGGGTGCTGGTGGAGAGCGATCGCTGCGAACAACTGGAGACCCTCGACCTCGGCGGCCTCGACGCCACCGAACGGGGTTGGAGCCAGCTGGTGCGCGCCGCCCCCCGCTTCAAACGGCTTCAGTCACTGCGCCTGACCACCTGGGAGCTCGACCCCTCCGTGGCGAAGACCGACGACTGGATGGAGGACTCGCTCGAGTTCTTCAGCGGCCCCCACTTCGCCCCGCGCCAACAGCCCATCGGCCGCTTCCTGGAGCAGGCGCTCCCGGTGCGGTGGATGACCGCGTCGATCGTCTCGGTGGTCGAAAATACAGGCCGGAAGAAGGGGCTCTTCTACGGCTTCCTCAACAGCGACGGGTACGCGGAAGACCGCGGCTAGTTTCTTCCGTTGCACCTCTTGACGCTCCGCGACATGAGGAAGCGGCATGCCGAATCAAGAGTCCGAAAAGCGCAGCATCGCCCTGGTGCAGCAGGCCATCGCCGACATCCGCAAGGGGAAGATGGTCATCCTCACGGATGACGAAGATCGCGAGAACGAAGGCGACCTGGTGATGGCGGCCGAGAAGGTCACCCCCCAGGCGATCAACTTCATGGCGCGTGAAGGCCGCGGGCTGGTGTGCTTGTCGCTGACCGAAGAGCAGGTGCGCCGCCTCAACCTGCCCCCGATGGTCACCGACAACACCTCGCCGCGGCAGACCGCGTTCACGGTCTCCATCGAAGCGGCCGTGGGCGTGAGCACCGGCATCTCGGCCCACGATCGCGCGCACACCATTCTCACGGCCATCGGCGACGACGTGCTGCCCGCAGAACTCTCCCGGCCCGGGCATGTCTTCCCCCTGCGCGCGCGTGATGGCGGCGTGCTGGTGCGGCCCGGTCACACCGAAGCCTCCGTCGATCTCGCGCGCATGGCCGGCTTCAAGCCCGCAGGCGTCATCTGCGAAGTGATGAACGACGACGGCACCATGGCGCGAAGGCCGCACCTGGTGCGCTTCGCCAAAAAGCACAAGCTCACTCTGCTGGCGATCGCCGACCTCATCACCTACCGGCTCTCGCACGAGCGGCTGGTGCGAAGGGTCGGAGAGACCGCCGTCATCCGCGAGCCGTGGGGCAAGTTCACCGCCTACGCGTACACCACCGACGTCGATTCGGCGGTGCACCTGGCCCTGGTGATGGGCGAGGTGAAGGGCAAGAAGCCCGTGCTCACCCGCGTGCACCGGGCCTCGCCGCTGGGCGACCTGCTCGACAGCATGACCGGGCAGGGCAGCCTCAAGAGCGCCTTCGATCAGATCAAGAAGGAGAAGCGGGGCGTGATCGTCATCTTGCAGAAGCCGCTGAGCGGTGCGGAGGCCCTCTCCGAGAAGCGGGCCTCGAACATCGCGCCGGTGGCCGGCCATGAAGGTCAGGCCCGGCTGAAAGAGGTGGGCCTGGGCGCGCAAATCCTCCAGGACCTCGGAGTGCAGAAATTGAAGCTCCTCACCAATACGCCCAACCAGATCATCGGTGTGGAGCGTTACGGAATCGAAGTGGTCGAGCAGATTCGCCTGGGAGTAGGGTGACCCGCATGCCGCGCACGTTTGAAGGAAACCTCGTTTCACCGAAGGGCCGGTTCGCGATCACCGTGAGCCGCTTCAATTCCTTCATCACTGATCCTCTGCTCGCCGGGGCGCTCGACGCGCTGGTGCGCCATGGCGTCGCGGAAGGCGACGTCGACGTCTACCGCTGCCCCGGCACGTTCGAGTTGTCAGGCCTGACCCGCCGGGTGGCCACCTCCGGCAAGTACGCCGGGGTCATCGCGCTGGGCTGTGTCATTCGCGGCGGGACGCCCCACTTCGAATACGTGGCCGGTGAAGTGACCAAGGGCATCGGGCAGATCGCGCTCACCGCCGACTGCGCGGTCACCTTCGGCGTGCTCACCACTGACAACGTGGAGCAGGCCGTCGATCGGGCAGGCGTGAAGGCTGGCAACAAGGGCGCTGAAGCCGCGGTCGCCTGCATCGAGATGGTGAATCTCTATGCGGTCATGGGAGTGAAATAAGTGGGCGCCCGACGTTTAGGCCGTGAGCGTGCGCTGCAGGCGCTCTACCAGCTGGAGCAGGACCCCAAGATCGAAGAGAAAGGCGCGCTCGACGCCGCGTGGACTGCGCACGACGACGAGGGTCCCCGCGATCCCGCCGCCGACGAGTTCGCCCGCGAGCTGATCGCCGGGGTCAAGTCGAACCAGGCTGCCATCGACGCGCTCATCGAAGAGCACTCGCACAACTGGCGCCTCGACCGCATGCAGCGCATCGACCGCAACGTCTTGCGCATCGGGGTCTACGAGCTGCAGCACCTCACCGAGGTGCCCCGCAAGGTGACCATCAACGAGGCCGTCGAGCTGGCCAAGAACTTCGGCAACGAAGCCTCCAGCGCCTTCATCAACGGCCTGCTCGACAAGATCGCCTCCACGGTCGGCAAGGCGTGAAACCGCAACAGCTCACCTCGGGGCTCGACGCGCTCGATGCGATGACGGGCATCGAAGCGGTCTGCTGTTTCGTGGTGGAAGATGAACGCCCGCTCTCGGGCGCCGCCGGGTTTCTCGACTGGCGGTTGTGTGGAGCGCTCTCGAAGATCCTCGGCTCGGGGTTTTTCGTGGGGGCTCCCGGCGACAAGCTGCTGGTTCCCACCGATTCCCGGGTGCCGGCCCGGAAGATCTTCGCGGTGGGGCTCGGCCGTTCGAACGCCGTCACCGCGCTGGGGTTGGAGCACGCGCTCACCCAGGCCGCGGCCATGCTCTCGAAAGCCAACGTCGACTCGGTGGCCCTGGCTTTTCCGGCCTTGCCCAAGCCGGTCGCACAGTCACGTGACGAGCTGGTGGATCGTGCGTTCGCCCCGCATTTCTCCGGGGCGGTTGCTGTCTTCTCGCCCTGAGACGTGGGCGGGCTGGTAGCGTCTGCACCGTGTCCACCCGTCGCAAGGTCCTCATCGTGGAGGATTCCGGTGCCACCCGGGAACTGCTCCGGGCGGCCGTGGAGTCACTGGAAGAGGTCGAGGTGCACACGGCGGTGAGCGGCTTCGATGCGCTCAAGGTGCTGCCGCGTCACCGCTTCGAGTTGATCATCACCGACATCAACATGCCGGACATCAACGGCCTCGAGCTGATCAACTTCGTGAAGAAGAACCCTCACTACAAGGACACGCCCTTGTTCGTGGTGACCACCGAAGGCCGCGAGCAGGATCGGGATCGCGGCCTGCAGCTGGGCGCCGATGAATACGTGGTGAAGCCCTTCGTTCCCGAACAACTCTGCGAGCTGGTGCGCCGCTACCTGAAGCTCTGACGCATGGTCGCCCCCCGCGCGCTGTCCGAATTCATCGCGGAGGCCAACGAGATCCTCGAGGCGCTGGGGCGTGAGCTGCTTGCGCTCGAGGAGAGCGGGCTGGAGCAGGCCGACCCCGATCGTCTCAACGCCGTCTTCCGCGCGGCGCACTCGCTCAAGGGCCTCTCGGCGATGTTCGGCCTCGAGTCGATCTCGCGCCTCGCGCACCACGCCGAAGATCTGCTCGACGCGTTGCGGCTGGGCAAAGCGCCGCTCAACCAGGCCCTGCTCGATCTGCTCGGCCAGGTCGTCGACATGTTGCAGGAGATGCTCGGCGAGGCCTCGCGGGGTGAAGACTCCACCGAGCTCAAAGAGCGCTCCGAGATGTTGGCCGGTGAGCTTCAGCAGCTGGCCAGCGGCGGCGGGCAAGACACGGCCGACGTGCTCGATCAGGTGGGCATCGACCCGCAGGTGCGCGCGGTGTTCACCGAGTACGAAGAGCACCGGCTGCGCGAGAACGTGAAGAAGGGCGTCGGGTTGTGGAAGGTGCGCGCCGTCTTCAGCCTGGAAGACTTCGACACCCGGCTGGCCACCTTGAACGCGTCGCTCAAGCCGCTGGGCGAGGTGATCAGCACCTTGCCCTCGTCGCAGCCGGGCGATGACTCGTCGATCGCGTTCGATCTGATCTTCGGCAGCTCGAAGGAGAAGGCCGAGCTGGAAGGCCGGTTGCTCGAAGGCGCCACGCTCGCGCCGTTGACCGACAAGATGTTCTCCACGCCGCCGGCTCCTCCGCCGCCCAGGAAGAAGGCGCCGCTGTGGGACGACAAGAGCATCAGCGGGCCGGCCCTCTCGCCGCTCTCGTCGTTCACCTCGACGCCTTCGGGCCTCAGCCGCCTGGCGACGACCCCCGAGCCCAGCCTGCGCAGCCTCACCAACACGGTGCGCGTCGACATCGGGCGGCTCGATGGCTTGATGAACTCCATTGGTGAGCTGCTGCTCATTCGCAGCAACATCGAGAAGTTGTCCGATGCGGCGCGGCAGGCAAGTGGGCCTGCGCTGCCGAAGTTGTGGGGGCAGGAGCTGCAGCGTGAGGTGCGCGCGCTCGAGCGGCGGCTCGACGAATTGCAGAAGGGCGTGCTCGACGTGCGCATGGTGCCGCTCGGGCAGGTGTTCGACAAGCTCGCCCGCTTGATGCGCCGGCTGGTGCGCGAGTCGTCGAAAGACGTGGTGTTCGACGTGTCGGGTGGCGACGTCGAGCTCGACAAGTTGATCGTCGAAGAGCTGTCAGACCCGCTCATGCACCTGCTGCGCAACGCGCTCGACCACGGGGTGGAGCGGCCCGAAGCGCGCACCAAGCAGGGCAAGCCGCCGCGCGCGACCATTGGCCTCGTGGCCAGGCAGCAGGGCAACCACGTGATCATCGAAGTGCGTGATGACGGCGCGGGCATCGATGAAGCGCGCGTGCGTGAGGTCGCGGTGGATCGGGGTCTGGTCACGCGCGAGCAGACCGAAGAAATGGAGCGGCGCGAGCTGCTCAACCTGGTCTTCCAGCCCGGCTTCAGCACCCGGCGCGACGTGTCGGAGCTCTCCGGCCGGGGCGTGGGCCTCGACGTGGTGAAGACCAACCTGCAGCGGCTGTCGGGCCTCATCGACATCTCCAGCCGGCGAGGGGAGGGCACCACCTTCACGCTCACCTTGCCGCTCACCCTGGCGATCATCCGCGCGTTGATGGTGAAGGTGTCGGGCCGCACGTATGCGATCCCGCTCAACGCGGTGCTGGAGATCGTCGCGGTCAAAGACGAGCAGCTGCGCACCATCGAGAAGCGGGAGGTGATCGAAGTGCGTGGGCAGACCACGCCCTTCATTCGGCTGGCGCGGGTGTTCGGGTTGCCGGAAGAAAAACGGCCGGTGCACTCGGTGGTGCTGGTGGGGCTGGCGCAGCAGCGGCTGGGGCTCGCCGTCGATGAGCTGCTCGGTCAGCAGGACATCGTCACCAAGCCACTGAGTGGAAGGCTTCGCGGAATTCCCGGCGTCTCGGGAGCCACCGAGCTGGGTGATCGCCGCGCAGTGCTGGTGCTCGACATCGGCGCGTTGATGGAAGAGCTGCTGCGAACCCAGGTCGCCGCCAGCTAAAAAATGAACTCCCTCTCCCTTTGGGAGAGGGTCGGGGTGTGGGCCTCACGCAGTTCTTCCGCAGCCCCGTTTTCAAAGCCGTTCGACCCTCACCCCAACCCTCTCCCGAAGGGAGAGGGAGACAGTGATAGCCTTCGCGCCCGGTGTCGCAATTCGCAGAGCTCCTCGATCGCTTCTTCTACCGGCCCGATGAGGCCGTCGGCTCGTTCCTCGAGCAGGCGCCCATCAGCGACCGCATCGCAGAAGCGTTGCCTGACGAGACGCCCGAAGAGTTCCTCGCCTTCGTGTTGGAAGGCGAGACCTACGCAGTGCCGATCGGCGCGGTGCGTGAAATTCTCAAAGTCACCGACGTGACCGAGCTCCCCCGGGCGCGGAAGAACATCATCGGGCTCATCAACGTGCGCGGCGAGATGCTGCCGCTCTACGACGTGAAGGTGCGACTGCGTCTGGCCGAAGTTCCGCCCGTGGTCCTGACCGGGAAAGACGTCGGCCGGGCCGCGCGCATCCTGCTGCTCAAGGATCTCGAAGGTGACGCCGGCGTGCTGGTGGACCGGGTCGAGGGCGTGGTGAAGCTGCAGCTCTCGCGGCTCGAAGAAGCGCCGGGCCTGGGCATCGATCGCAACGCCATCGCGGGGCTGGGGCACCGTGACGGCCAGCTCTTCATTCTCCTCGACGTCGAGCAGGCGCTCTCGTGAGCGGGGAACCGGGCGTCATTCAGCTGTGCGTCGTGCGCATCGGCGCCGAGTCGTACGCGATCGATCTCAAGCGCGTGGAGGAGATCCTCCCGGTGCCGGTGGTGACACCGCTCCCCCGGGCGCCTCGTTTTCTCGAAGGCGTGGTGCACCTGCGCGGTGAGGTCTTGCCGGTGGTCGATGCGCGCAAACGCCTCGAGGTCACCTCGACGGCCACGCAGTCGCTCAAACCGTCCGGCAAGCCCAGGCGCACCGAGCGGTTGGTGGTGTGCCGCATCGGGGCGCGGAAGGTCGGCGTGTTGGTCGACGCGGTGACCCAGGTGCAGCGGGTGCAGCGCAGCTCGTTGCGGCCTGCGCCTTTGGCGAATCGGCCGGGCACCGCGCCGCACGTGCTGGGTGTCACCGGTGATGGGGCGCACCTGACGCTGTTGCTCGATGTGAAGGCGCTGCTGACGGAGGATCCGTGATGAACCCACCGAGCGCAGGGTTGATCGAAAGAGCGGGCGTGCACCGATCCGCCCGAGCAGAGACCGGCTTCACCGGCGACTTCACGCGGAGGAACAGGCTTCCGTTCGCATCGAGCGCAGTCGAGATGCCACCTCTGCTTCGTGCGCCAACGCCCCCCTCGACTTCGCGCGGGGGGAACGGTGAGGCCCTCTGCTTCGCACGGCTCTCGGGGAAAACGGTGGGGTCTCTGACTTCATTGAACCCTCCAGGAGCGGCTCAGTGACCTGGTTGCAAGCCGATGCCGACGCAGAAGGGCGGTACCGCGCGCTCGACACATTGCCCGTGAGCGCCGCAGCGATCCCTTCGTTGCTGAGTGCCCTGCACGACGACAGCTGGCGCGTGCGCCGCCTCGCCGCCGATCGACTCGGTGCCCTCGAAGCGACGCCCGCCACCGTCGCCCAGTTGGTCGAGATGCTCGGCCAACGTGATGACACGGGTGCCCGCAACGCCGCCGCGGCGGTGCTCGCTCAGCTGGGTCCCGCCGTGTTGCCCGCGATCATCGAGCTGCTCGGCCACCCCGATCCCGATCAACGAAAGTTCGCCGCCGACATCCTCGGAGCCCTGCGCCTTCCCGACGCGGTCGCGCCGCTGGTCTCGGCCATTCAAGACGCCGATCCCAACGTGCGCACCGCGGCCGCAGAAGCGCTCGGTCACGTCGGTGGTCCTGACGCCCGCCGCGCGTTGGAGAAGCTGCTCAGCTCACGTGACGTGTTGCTTCGGGTCTGCGCCCTCGAAGGGCTCTCCGAGCTGCGCCTGCCGGTGCCGCTGCCGATGTTGGTGCCGTTGCTCTCCGATCCGCTCACCCGGCGCAGTGCCTGGCGGTTGCTCGGCCACGTGCATCACCCCACCGCCTCGATGCTCACCGTGCGCGCGCTGGCGCTGCGTGACTCGCGTGACGCAGCGCTCGTCTCCATCGGTGCCTCGGGCGCGCCGCTCTCCAGTGAGACGGAGGCCGAGCTCAAGATCGCCCTGCGGCCGGTGATCGACTTCATTCCCTGGCTCGAGGCGGGCCTGGCTTCAGGTGACGAAGAGAAACACCTCGGTGCGCTGCTGGTCGCGCGCGCGGCCGCCGATCCACGTCTGGCCCTCGCGGTGGCTGGTTCCGTTCGGGGCAGCAGCGATGGAGAAGTCGCGCTGCAGACGCTCCTGCGGCTCGGCCTCGACGGTGCGCGTGCGTTGCTCTCGTCGATCGAAGCGCTCGCCGATCTGGCCGCCGAAGCGCGCGCGGTGGCTGCCGACGCCATCGTGCGACTGGCAGAACCGCCGCTGTGTGATCAGCTGATCGCCTTGATGGACAGCGGAGATCCCGAGCTCGCCGAGCTCGGTGCGCGCGCCCTGGGCCGCACCCGGGCACGTCAGGCGATCGCGCCGCTGGTGAGATCCTTCGATGACGACACGTTGGCCATGCACGCCTGGCGCTCGTTGGTGCAGATCGCCCAGACCTGGCCTGACGAAGTGAGGGCCGCGTTGACGCCGTTGGTGGGGGGCAAGTTGCGCCCGCATGCCGTGCGCGCGTGGGGCGAGATCATGGGTCCGCTCGCCAGCGAGGTGATCAAACGCGCGCTCCACGACCCCCAGGAAACCGTGCGGGCTGCGGCCGTCGAAGCGTCGCTCTTCTCGCCGAAAGATTCGGTCAGTGTGCTGCAGGCCGCCTTGATGGATGAGTCGGCCCTCGTGCGCCGCGCGGCCACCCGCACCGTGGGTAAGCTCGTCCCGGCTCAGGGCCAGCCGTTGCTCGCGCGGGCCTTGAAAGACGCCGACCCGACCGTGCTCGCGTTGGCGTGCGCTGCTGCCGGAGAACTCGGTCACCGCGAAGCGATCGCGCGACTGGATGAGCTGAGCCGCCACGTGGATCCCGCGGTGGTGCTCGCCGCGTTGGAGGGCCTCGCGCTGATGGGCCGGCTCTCCGATGAGCTGCTCCTGCGCGCGGCAGGTCACGGCGATGCCGAAGTGATCAAGCTCGCCTTCAGCCTGGGCGCCGATCGTCCGTTGCTCCTCGACAAGGCGGTGGCCTCGCTGCAACACGCGCGGTGGGACGTGCGCGTCTCCGCTGGCCGGCTGCTGGCGGTCTCCGCGGGCCGCGAATCGCTCAGCGCGCTGCAAGACGCCGTCGCGCGTGAGACCACCGATGGCGTGGCGCACGAGCTGCTGAGCGAAGCGGTCGAGACGCTGCTGCGGCGGGTGTGAAAGTGGGGCCGACCGACTCGCGATTGGAGATGAGCGCAGAAGAGCTGCACCTGCTGCGCGATCTCTTTCAGCAGGCCAGCGGGTTTCTGCTGCGTGAAGATCTCAAGTTCATCGCCGAGCGAAGACTCGCCTCGCGCCTCGAGCTGCTGGGGCTGCGCGACTTCACCGCCTACGCCCGCTACCTGCGCTTCGATGCCCGGGGCCCGGACGAACTCGAGTCAGCGATCGATTTGCTGGTGCCGCACGAGACGTATTTTTTCCGCGAGCCCACGCAGCTGCGGTGTTTCGAAGAAGAGCTGATGCCGCTGGTGGAGAAGAAGAACGAACGCAGCCGCTCACTGCAAATCTGGTCGGCCGGCTGCTCCACAGGCGAAGAGCCGTACACGCTCTCGATGCTGCTGCTCGATCGCCCCACCGTGAAGGGCTGGGACATCGACATCCTGGGCACCGATCTCTCCCGCAAGGCGCTCACCTCGGCCCGCAAGGCGGAGTACGGCCCGATGGCGCTGCGAGCCACCACGCCCGAGCAGAAAGAGAGGTTCTTTCAGCCGGTGGAGGGCGGCCGGGTCACGCTGTTGCCGCGATTTCGCGAGCCGGTGCGGTTCGGTCAGCTCAACCTGCTCGACACCTCGGCGGCGTCACTGCTCCCGCGCTTCGACGTGATCTTCTGCCGCAACGTGCTCATCTACTTCGACCAGGCCACGCGCCGCAGGGTGATCGAGCTCTTCTTCGAGCGGCTCAACATGGGCGGCTACCTCCTGCTGGGACACTCGGAGAACCTGCTTCAGCTGTCGACCCGCTTCGAGCTGGTGCAGTTGGAAGGCGATCTGGTGTACCGGAGACCCGGTCCATGAGGCAGTCCCAGCGTCCCATCACCGTGTTGATCGTCGACGACTCGGCTGCCACCCGGCGCGCGCTCTCGAAGCTGCTGGAGGCCGCGCCCGGTCTCGAGGTGGTGGGCCGGGCCGTCGACGGCGAAGACGGGCTCAAGAAAGCGCTGCAGCTCAAGCCCGACGTCATCACCCTCGATCTCGAGATGCCGAAGATGGATGGCTACGCCTTCCTGCGGCTGCTGATGGCGCGCCAGCCCACGCCGGTGATCGTGGTCTCGTCGTACGGCCACCGCTCCGACGTCTTCAAGGCCTTGCAGCTCGGCGCCTTCGACTTCGTGGCGCGCCCCACCGAAGACGACGACGCCAGCTTCGCTTCGGTGCGCGGTGAGCTCATCGAGAAGCTGCGCGCTGCACCCTTCATGCGGCGCGAAGACAAGACGCCGCCGCCATCGCCGAAGCAGAAGGCGCTCAAGCCGCCGGCCGAAGAGACCGCCCGGCTGGTGCTGGTGGGCGCGTCGACGGGCGGGCCACCCGCCGTGCAGAAGGTGCTCGAGGCGCTCGTCGGCTTGCCGGTCTGCGTGGTGATCGCGCAGCACATGCCCGCGCGGTTCACCCAGGCCTTCGCGGAACGGCTCGATCAATCGTTGGGCTTCCGGGTCAGCGAAGCGAAGACCGGAGATCCGATCCTTCCGGGGCGGGTCTACGTCGCCCCGGGGGGCGAACAGCTGGAGCTCGAGCGCCGGGCCGGCGGCAACCTCGCCCTGGTGGTGAAGATGTCGTCTCAGAACGACGCGCACGCGCCTTCGGTGGATCGGCTTTTTACCTCGGCGGCGAAGGTGGCCCCCGCGGGAACCCGGGCATTGGTGCTCACCGGCATGGGCATCGACGGGGCCAAAGGTGCGCTCGCCCTCAAGAAGGCCGGCGTGGAGGTCTGGGCCGAGGCCGAATCGACCGCCATCGTGTTCGGCATGCCCGAAGCGGCCATCAAAGCGGGCGCTGTGGCGAAGGTGCTGCCGCTCGAACAGTTGGGCCCTGCGCTGGCCGCCGCACTGTCTGCGTGAATGCGCCGACGAAACGGAATACCTTGGGCGCAGTCATGACGATCCGTGCGTTGGTAGTCGACGATTCGATGCAGCTGCGCCGCAGCGTGATGTACGCGCTCCAGCGCATTGGCGACATCGTGTGCGTCGAAGCGCAAGATGGCGCTGAGGCCATCAAGAAGTTCCAGGCAGGCCACTTCGACATCGTGTTGACCGACATCAACATGCCGGTGCTCGACGGGCTCAAGCTGACCGCGCATCTGCGCAGCGATCCCGCGAACGCCGACTTGCCCATCGTGATCATCACGACCGAAGCGGCCGAAGAAGATCGCGAGCGTGCGCTCAAGCTGGGCGCCAGCGCGTATCTCATCAAGCCGGTGAAGGCGCAGGAGGTGCTCGACACCGTCCAGCATCTGCTCAAGCTTTCCCCCGCCAGTTGATGCCCCGTTCCCCCCGAGCGAAGTCGAGGGGTCACCGCGAGCCATGACCATTCTCTGCCTGTCGTTGCTGACCGCGCTGGCTGCCGCACCGATGGCGGATGTGTCGCCCTTCGCCGTGAAGCGCCTGCCCGACGGCTCGCTCGAATATTCCTACGATCTCACCACCGTGAAGACCGCGGGCGGCACCGCCGACGCCATCGCCGCGCACGGTGAAGACAAGGTGAAGGCCTTCATCAAGGGCCTGCCGCGATCGATGAAGGTCGTGGTCGCGCCCGGCGTGCCGCTGGAGATCGCCTCGGGCCGCGCGGTGGAATCAGGGCGCCTGGCCACCTCCTTCGCCACCATCTCCGAGGGGCCGATGGCCTCCGACAACCCGCTCTCCGGCAAGTCGGGCGCGCGTCTCCGAGCGCCGCTGGATCCCGCTGAGCCGCACCTGCTGCTCTCCGCCGAAGCGATCGCCTGGCAGGTGCGTCAGCTCGAGTTGTCTGCGCTGGCGGCCGAAGAGGTCGACACCGAGGCGTTGCGCCGTGAGCTGTGGAACAAGGTGCTCGAGCGCGCGCTGCTCCGTCATCAGCAGGGGCAGGGTGATGCGCGTGAAGGTGCGCTCGCGTTGGTGGCCCGGTTGAGCGCCGCGAGTGCGTGCCTCGACAAGAGCAAGGTCTCCGCGGCGGTGCGCGCTGACGGTGACGCGACCGTCGCGGTCGACGCCGAGATTTCCCGGCTCAGTGATTCGCCCGACGCGCTGCTGCCCCCGGTGCCCTGGAGCTGGAACCCGCAGCTGCAGTGCGCGTGGATTCGCAACCGCGCCATGAGCCAGCCGTTCGATCGCAGCCGGGGCGGTACGGCGGCGGTGTTGCTCTTCCTCGATCTGCTCGCGAAGGATCCCAAGCTGGCTGCGCTCTGGGATCGGGTGCGAACCCGCCGCGATCGGTTCCTGGGTTCCCCCGAGAGCGAGCCCATTCTGGTCTGGCGCGAGAAGGCAGCTGGCAAGGCGGGCGAGGCCGTCGACACGCTCAACGAGTTCATCGAAGCGTTGCCCATCGATGCGCGATTGCCGCCGCCGCTGGTGGCTGCTCCGGTGACGCCGTTCGGAAAGTTCCTCTCGGAGCTCTCCGGTGCCGAGCGCCTCTTCGCTTTTGCCGAGCTGGCCAACGCCGTTCAAGACGGGCGCGTGGTCAGCTCGTCTTCGACCTGGCCCGCTGCGCGTGATGCGTCGCTGGCCGCGCTCTGCCAACCCGAGATCAACAAGAGCATCCGCTACGACGGCGCGTGGACCGACCGGCTGCAGGGCGCGTTCGTCGCGCTGCTGGGCAGCAACGCCGAGCACCGCGGTGACAGCCATGCCCCCGAGCGGGAAGATGCCGAGCGCAGTGAGCTCAAGGTGCGCTTGCTGGTGCCGCCGACGCTCGAGGTCGAGCCGGTGCCCGAGCTGTTCGCGCGTGGGGCGCAGTCGTTGGAGAAGCTGGTCGAGGCGCTGCAGGCAGAGCAGCTCAATGGGCTGCAGGCGCTGCAATCCGATGGTCAGCGCAGTGGGCCGATCGCCGCGACGGCGAAGACCTGGATTCCGCGGTTGAAGGGCCTGGCGGCGTTGGCCAAC
>JANODF010000142.1:0-12490 GCA_031412555.1 Archangium sp.
GTGATTCCCAGCACGGGCACGCGCGCGTTCGACTTCGCGACTTCGGTGAGCGCGGTGCGCAGGCCGTCACCTGCGTCGGGGAAGTTCTCCGCGATGGTGATGAGCGAGCCCAGCGTTGAGGGATTGCGATCACGCAGCTTCGGGAGCAGCGGCTTGAAGTCGGCCTGCCGCTTCTCGAAGTCGCACTGCTTGATCACGTCGTCGATCATGCCCTGCAGGCCCATCGCCCGGCCGTCGTCCGGCGAGTACAGGCGCGTCACGCCGTACTTGTGCAGCTCTTCGATCTCCGACGGGAGGATGGTGCCGCCTCCGCCTCCGAAGACCTTGATGTTCGCGTTCGCCTGCTTGAGCAGGTCGATCATGTACTTGAAGTATTCGACGTGACCGCCCTGGTACGAGGTGATCGCGATGCCCTGCACGTCTTCTTGAATCGCGCAGTGGACGATCTCGGCGACCGAACGGTTGTGACCCAGGTGGATCACCTCGGCGCCGGAGGACTGCATGATCCGGCGCATGACGTTGATCGCGGCGTCGTGGCCGTCGAACAGCGAGGCCGCGGTGACGATGCGGACGTGGTGACGAAGCTTGAAGGGTGCGACGGCTGGGGCTTGCACGCAGCGGGAGTTAGCAGCTTGAGGGGCGAGCGTCAGCCCTCTCCCCAACCCTCTCCCCCTCGGGGAGAGGGAGCTCGTGGGTGGCCAGAACTAGAGCTTCGCGAGACGATCCGCGGCGGCTTCAAGGACTGGCTGCGTCTTGCAGAAGGCGAACCTGGCCATCCCGTGCACGTAAGACGCGTGCTCGGGGGAATAGAAGACTGAAGGCGGGATTGCGGCGATTCCGTGGTCCACCAGCAGGCGCCGGCAGAACGCCACATCGTCCTCACCGGCCTTCCGGTGCCGGTCCGTGCGCGCCATCAGGAAGTACGTGCCCGCACACGGCAGCACCTCGAAGCCCGCCTTCGTCAACGCGGCCGACAAGAAGCCCCGCTTCTGCGTGTAGCTCTCCACGAAGCCCTGGAAGTACGAATCAGGCAGCTCGAGCGCCTTGCCGATCGCCGCCTGAAACGGAGCCGCCGAACAGAACGTCACCCACTGATGCGCCTTCTGAACCGCGGCCACCAACTCACGCCGCCCGAGGTGCCAACCCACCTTCCAGCCCGTGAAAGAGAAGCTCTTCCCCCCACTCGAGATCGTCAGGGTGAAGTCGCTGAACCCCGGCAACGTCGCCGGCCGCACATGTTTGCCGTCATCGAAGACGAGGTGCTCGTAGACCTCGTCGCTCAGCAGCACCGCGCCCGCCTTCCGGGTGAGCTCCCCGATGCGCTCGAGCTCGGCGCGGGTGAAGAGCTTGCCGGTCGGGTTGTGCGGCGTGTTGATGATCACCAGCTTCGTCTTCGAGGTGAACGCGGCGGCGAGCTCGGCGTCGTCGATCCACCACTGCGCGTGCGTGGCATCGGGCGCGCGCAGCCGAACGAATCGAGGCACCGCGTGCGCCAGCTGCACCGAGGCCAGATACGAGTCGTAGAAGGGCTCGAACAGCACCACTTCGTCACCCGGGTTGGTCAACGCGAGCACCGCGTCGAAGATCGCTTCGGTCGCACCCGAGGTGACACCGATCTCCGTCATGGGATCGAGCACCTGCCCGTAGAACCGTTTGCTGTGCGCGGCGATCGCGGCTCGAAGCTGCGGCGCACCCTGCCCAACTGCGTACTGATTCACGCCGCCGTTGATGGCCTCGATCGCTGCCTGCGCGATCTCCTTCGGCCCATCGAAGTCAGGGAAACCCTGGCCCAGATTCACCGCGCCGTGCTGCACGGCGAGCCGGGAAAACTCGCTGAAAATCGAAGTGCCGAAGCCGGCGACGCGCGCGCTCTCCATGGGGGCGGCACCCTACACCACCACCCTTCGCCCCGAGAGCAGTCAGGGCCGATTGCAGACTTCTTCGTGCCGGGTCTCCAAAGGATACGACCAGACCACCGCGCCAGCCAGATTGCGGAACTGCAGAGTCCGCTGCGAAGTCGCCGTGCACTCCGAGGGGCGCGACTTCTCGATGATCACGGTGAGAGCGGTTGGCACGTACTTCGGAGCAGAAGCCGCCGCAGCCGGCAGATCGAGCATCGGAGAGTTCGTCGAACAGTCCTCGCCCTGTCGTGGCCACACGAAATCAGCGAGGGTCTGCGCTGTCGCTGCGCAGGTCAAAGGGTCGACGCTCACCACACCACACGCTCTCGCGCTCTTCTGGCGGTCGAGTGCCTCCTGGTCGGGGCGAACTCCACCCACGTAGGACCAGCGACTCTGCCAATAGAGATACGGCTGGCCCGAGCGATCGAAGAGGTGAAGGGAAGCTCGCTCAGCGGTGCTGGGCGCCGCCACGGCCACCGAACAATCGACAGGAAGCCCCGGAGCCGCAGGGTCGACGAAGGTCACCCGAGGGGGGAGCGTCTTGTGCTCGCTGGTGACCGCGAGGAATCGACCCACCCGCCACAACGTGTCACCCGAGACGCTGGCCTCACGCCAGCGCTCCTTGCCCGTCTGCAGATCGAGCACCACCAACACCGGGTCGAGCACGTAGACGACGCCTCGTTCACGATCGATGAGCACCTCCTGAGAGACCGGGTCGACCATCAACCGGACGACGGGCGGCTCGTCGGCGACCACGCGCGCGAAGTTCCGCTCCCGCTCAGCAGCCATCTGCCGACAGGTGACCGTGTCGTGGCACTCGCCACGCTGCGGATGCGCGCAGGCACTCAGCAGCAGGAGCGCGAGCAGCGCCCTCATTGGAGCGCCAGCAGCGCGAGGGCGATGGCGATCACCACGAGACCAACTCCGATCCAGACGAGCGGCTTGTGCGATCGCGCGGGCGCCTTCGAGGAGAACTGCAGCAGCTCGTCGGGGACCTGGTTGTTTCCGGTCACCGCACCCAGATCCTGAAGCGGCTGCTGGCCCTGCTGCGTGGTCACCACCAGCTCACGCAGGTGCTGAATGATGCGATCCCGCCCGCTGTACGGCTCGAGCGCCGCGGCGATGCGCTGCACCCGTTCTGGATCGGTCGTGAGATCGAAGGCCACGTTCGCCGCGCCGCGCGTGCTGCCTTCCAGCTGCGCCATGCCGGTGACGAAGCCGCGGCCGCGCTCCCAGATCACCACGTCATCGAACAAGGAGAACTCGTGCCGGGCCACACGACCGGCCACGTCGATCTCGCTCACCAGCTCCGCGTGACGCGCGCCTCGATGCCACACCGTGCGCAGCCCACCTGCGTCGGGCGGCGACTCCACGGCACGAATGCGGAACATCGAGTCGACGGCAGCTCGAAGTTCTTCTGCGCTTCTCACGGCGGGCATGCGGTTTCGAAGGTACCAGCCCTGACCACTTGCGTCGTGACCGATTCGTCACAAGACGAGTAGAGACCGCGGCATGCGACGTTCCGCCCTCGCTGTTCTCTTGCTGATGACGGCTTGCCCGCCCAACAAGCAGATGGTGCAGCCGCCCGACCCCACCGGCCGATGTGACATCGATCTCGCCGCGCTCGAGCAGTTCTCCAAGGTCGGCACCGGAGCGACCGCGAAGACCATCGAAGACGCGAGCCAGTTGATCGGCGGCAACTACTCACAAGGCCGCGTGGGAGATCTGCTGCTGGAGAACGATCGCGTGCGCGTGGTGATCCAGCAGCCGTCTCGCTTCATCGCGCCGGTTCCGTATGGCGGCACGATCATCGACGCCGATCTGAAACGCAGCGAAGGCGTGGCCGGCCGCGACGAGTTCGGGAAGATGGGGCTCGTCTACGCCTTTGGCCGCACCGTCAATCACACCAAGGTCGAGGTGGTGAACGACGGCTCCAAAGGGGGCTACGCGGTGATCGCCGCCACCGGTGAAGACACCGTCATCGACTACGTGAACGTGAACAACGTGATCGGTGAATTCCTGGGCAACGTGCAGTTGGTGCGCGATCCGAACGCGCCCCTGCCCTTCCTGGTGACCACCTATTACGTGTTGTCGCCCGGCGAGAGTCGCGTGCGCGTGTTGTCTGCCTTCTGCAACAACGGCAAGGACACCATCTCGATGCAGGTCGGCGACCTCGTCGATCAAGGCGGCGTCAGCGAGATCTTCAACCCCGACGGCTGCACCAATGGCCTTGGCGCGAAGAGCTGCCTCATCGATCCGATGCCGTGGTTCGGGTACCAGGCCGACGGCGTCGCGTACGGCTACCGCGCGTACAAGTTTGCCGACTCGAAGACGTCTTCGACCAACGCGCTGCTCTACGTGGCGGGCGTCGCAGCCGTGCTGGCAGATGGAGAGAACCAGGCCGGCCTGCTCTCGTGGGTCGACCCCGATGCCACGCGGCGCCCGGGGGCGTTCGGCGTGCTGCCTGGAGACAAGCGCACCTTCCTGCGCGACTTCTTCGTGGGCAAAGACCTCGGCGAAATCACCGGAGCGATGCTCGGTCTCGACGCGGCCCCGAAGTCGCGGCTCGGCGTCACCGTGCAGAACGCCGATGGCTCGCCTGTGCCCGGTGGGCGCGTGACGGTGAAGAACGCCGAGTCGGGGCGCATGCTGACCCTGCTGGTGGCCGATGCGCAGGGCCTCGCGCGCGCTGACGTGCGGCCCGGGAACTACCTCATCGGCACCGGCGCGCAGGGGTCTGCGCTCGAGCCGCTCACCGCGGTGTCCGTACCGTCGAATGGAGAGTCGAACATCACCGTGAAGCGTGGCGGTACGCGCACCCTCACCGTGCAGGTCGCCGATCCGTTCAATCTCCCGCTCACCGCGAAGGTGGTGGTGCGCTGCACCAACCCGCCTTGCACGAATCAGCTCACCGACTACCGGCTGTGGGCGAACGTGGAAGATCAGCCTTCTGACCTTCAGGCGATCGTTCACGTGGGAGCCGATGGGCGCGCGATCATTCCGCTGCCGCCGGGAGAGTACGAAGTGCTCGTCTCGCGCGGCATGGAGTACTCGGCCTTCCCCGATACCTTCCCCACACGCGGTCAGTGGGTCGACCTCCGCACGGCCGATCAGACCGTGGCTGCCACGCTCGCGCACGTGGTCGACACCGCCGGTTGGATGAGCGCCGATCTGCACGTGCACGCGATGGGCAGCCCGGACAGCGCGGTCAGCAACTCGATTCGCGCGATGAGCTTCGTGGCCGAGGGCGTCGACGTGCTCGTCTCGACCGATCACGACTTCATCACCGACTACGCGCCGGTGTTGGCGGAGCTGCAGCTGTCGAACACCATGGCCTCGATGATCGGGTGTGAGGTGACTCCGTTCGACTACGGCCACCACAACACCTTCCCGCTCACCCGCACCGCCACGCTCAACGGCGGTGCTTTCGATTGGGCCGGCGGCGACGGGGCGAGCCTGCGGCTGGGGCAGATGTACCAGGGCATTCGTGAGGCGAACCCAGACGCGATGATTCAGATGAATCACCCGCGCGGTTCACCCGGCGGTGCGTTGACGATGATGAAGATCGACACGGAGACCGCCGCCACGCACGCAGACCCCGCGAGCTTCCGCCAGGAGCCCGCGCCCGGCGCGACCGCGCTCGACACCAAGCTGTACTCGAACGACTACGACGGGCTCGAGGTGATGAACGGCACCAGCCCCAGCACCGCGGTGCTCAACGACTGGATGACCTTCATGTCGCGCGGCTGGCTCAAGGTCGCCACCGGCGTGTCCGACACGCACGTGACGTACAACGTGATCGGCGGGTACGGGCGCACGTGGCTCAAGCTCGGGGTGGATCAGCCGGGCCAGTTCACGAACGCCGCCTTCGTGCAGGCGATGAAGCAGCGCAAGGCGTCGTTCTCCAGCGGGCCGTTCATCACCCTGACCGCGCGGCGGCTGGATGCGGGCGGCCTGCCGACCGGGCCTGTGTTCGAGGTGGGCGATACCGCGACCGGCACGGGCGAGCTCGAGCTGACCGTCGACGTGCAGGCGCCCGAGTGGATGCAGTTCGACTCGATCGAAATCCACACCCATGCGCCGGGCCGCGGAGCGCTCAATGGCGCGTCGAACGACACCTTGCTGCCCGCACAGACAGCGCTGCGCCGCACGTACGATCCGGCGATGCTCACCCTCGAGGCCGTGCCGGGCTTGAACGGTTTCGCCGCCCGGCGCGTGCATGTTCGCGAGACGTTCCGCGTGACGCCGGCGGCCGACACCTGGTTCGTGGCGATGGTGCGCTCGTCTGCGGCCAGCCGCACGCTCGCTCCGTTGGCGTGGGATGGCGTGAGCTGCTCCGGCGGAATCTGCACGCCGTCGGGCAGCCGCGCGTTCGGCGTGACCAACGCGGTCCTGGTCGATGGTGATGGCTCGGGTGCCTACGACGACTTCCCGCTCAAACCGGCTCAGCCGCTGAACGTGGCGGCACCCCAGATCGATCGCGGCGCTCGCCGTGTGCCTTCAGCGGCCGAGTTCGAAGCCTGGCTCTCCAGGTTGCTTCATCACTGAGGGCGCAGAGCTCCCCAAGAGCGAGTTCGTGCGGGCCCAACTCGAGCGCGCCCGCGCCGACAAGAAGCGGAAGTCCTTCATGCTCCTTGCGGGATCGGTCGGCGGCGTCCCTTCGCTGTCCGAGCGGAAGGGCTATTCGCGCAAGTGAAGGCCATCGCATCTCCCGCCAGCGCCGCGAAATGGCCGTGAGGTCATCCCGCTCATCACACCCAACAGGCCGTGAATCAGTCGGCGGAAGGCGTCGGGGTGTAGATGTACGCGTCCTGCAGGATCTCGATGGTGCCATCGACCAGCTCGTTGATGCCGCCGGTCACCAGCACGGTTCCATCGAGCAGCGTGGTGCAGGTGTGCGCGTAACGCGCCTTGGGCAGATTCGGACCACCGATGCTGGTGACGCCGCCGCTGGCGCTCGCCGTGATCAGCACCGCCGTCGCGTCAGAGCGCGGAGGATTGCCCGAGTCTGAAGTCCGGCCACCGACCGCGAGCACCGTGCCGTCACCCATCGTCACCGCGCAGACGTCACCGCGCGCCGTGCGGATGTCAGGGCCCGGAGCCACCGTCGCCGCCGAGGCGTTGAGGATCTCCGACGAGGCCACCGGACGAACCAGCGTGGGATCGCCGTAGCCACCTAGAATCACCAGGTCCGCAGAGTCACGAATGAGCGCGCCGGCCGCGCCGCGACGGCCTACGCCCGCGAGCATGGGGGGCATCGAGGTCGACTGCTTGGCGAACGTGGTGCCGTTGAACTTGAAGAACGAGATGTCGCTCTTCACCGTGGTGCCATCCGAGCCACCGACCACCGCGATGAACTCGCCGTTCTTCACCGGCATCACCGTCGCCTCGAGCCGAGGAAGCGTCACGCCATCGACGATTTTGTAGATGTTGGTTCCAGCGGTCGGGTCGAGCCACTCGACCTCATTGGCGAGGATGACGCCCCCGCCCGAGCTGTACCGATAGACCCCGCCAACGACGAGGACCTTGCCGTTCGCGTCCACGGCAATCTGATGACGGGACCTCGTGATGGCGGCCGGCGTTCGTGGCCCCACTGCACCGAAGTCATCGACGTCAGCATCGTAGAAGATGATCGACGCGATCGTGCTCGCCGAGTTGTTGGAGCCACCGGAATAGCTTTCGCCACCCCACACGACCACCTGCCCGCTCGGGAGCCGGGTCGCTGCGTGGTACGCGCGCGGCAGCTCGTAAACAGCGCCCTGGGAGGTAATCGACAGCGGCTTGGCGAGTTGGAAGGCGCCCGTCTCGGGGTTGAACACTTCGGTATCAGCCAGCGCCTTCTTCTCGAACGCGACACCCGCCTTCAAGTTGAAGCCGCCCGCGATGAACACCCTTCCGTCTTTGAGCAACGTCGCCGTGTGGCCGGCGCGCGGCACGCGAAGTTGCTGGCACTGCGTCGGCGCCGCCGCCGAGACGATCGGCGCGAACGTGTTCACCTTGCGCAGGATCACGTTCACCTTGATCGAGCCGCCCATCAACGTCTCGGGCACCACGTCGGGCACGTCGAAGGGCAACGACTTACCCATCGAGAGCACGCGCGCGCCGGAGTTCGGATCGCCGTCGTAGCCACGCACTTCGATCACCCGCGCGAGCCCCGAAGGAATCTCGGGCAGCTTCAGTTCACGCGTCGCCGGGTTCGAAGCGGAGATCGCGGTGACCGGCTCCATCTCGGTGCCCGTCACCCGAACGCGGAGAAACTGCACGCCGTCGAACGGATTGGTCGCGGGATCGCAGCTGCTGGTGACGATGTTCAGGGCGTACGGCACTTCTTTGGGAGCGCACCCGGAGACCGCCAACGACACCAACGCGCTCAACAGCAATCGCTTCATGTGTGATCTCACCAGGTCGCCGTGACCGTACCGGTCACCGGCTTGAACGGGCCCGTGCTCGTGGCACCCATGATTCCGAAAGTGGCTGCGGCCCCTGCTGCGACCACGCCAAGCCCGATGCCGATCCACATTCCGGCAGAACCACCTGCCTTGGGATCCGGCTTGATCTCTTCGGGCGGCTTCTCGCCCATGTCCGGCGGCGGCTGCTCCTCGGGGTTCACCACCACCTTCTTCTGCGGCACCAACACCACCTTCTTCGACTTCGGGCCCGAGGCCTCGATGTCGTCGGTGTTGTTGGGCGTGTCGTTCTTCGCGAGCACGGTGGCGGTGCGGGGCCGGGTGGCCAGGTTCACCGGCAACGAAGCCGGAGCCCCGAACGAGGTCAGCCGCTTCACCGCTTCTTCGCTCAACTTGAATGCTTCAGTGTTCGCGGTCAGCACGTCGGTGTCGAACGAGACCGGCGTGAGCGCGGCGAACTGGCCCTTTCGCACCGAGAACAGCGCGGTGCCGGCGGTCAGCTGGCTGTCCGTCGTCTTGTAGACGTAGCCGACCAGCGCCCAGTCGGCGTTGACCGACTTGAGGTACGGAATGAGGCGGCTCTGCGTGCCGCTGTCGAGGCTCGAGGTGATCGCCGGGTCGACGATCACCGGCTTGTTGGCCACCACGGGAGCACGTTCGCCGGCGCCTCCGAAGCTGGCCTTCACCTTCACCGGGCCGGTCACGTTGATGGTCTGACCGAACTTCTCGCCCTTGGTGCCTTCGACCTTCACGTAGTGCACGCCACCCGGAACGATCTCGTCGTTCACCGGCACCATGCCGAGATCGCGCCCGTCGAGGAACGCGGTCGAACCCGAAGGCCCTTCGATGGTGACGCTGCCCTTGGGCTGCTTCTCGAGGCGCTTCTTCGCCTTGTCGAACTCGCGCTGAAAGATCGGGGGAAACCCGGCCGACAGCTCGTAGTTCGGAGCAAAACGCGCAAACTCGATCAACGCGCTCTTCGCTTCTTTCTCTTCGCCCATGCGGAAGGCCGCGGCCGCCAGCTTCACGTACGCATCGGTGACGCCTTCGTAGTCGGCAGTGGCGGGATCACTCAGCATCCCCTCGATGCCCTTCTTCAGGTTCGTCACCGCGTCTTCGAAGCGCAGATCGTCGAAAGCCTTCTTGCCCGACTCGAGCGCGGCGACGGCTTCGGCGCTGGGGCCCCGTTTCACCACGCCCGGCTTCTCAGGGGGCGGCGCGGGTCTGGTCGAGGGCGGTGCGACGATCTCGAGCACGTCGTTGCGCGACTTCAACTCTTCGAGCAACAAGGCATGAAACTTCGAAGACGCGGTCTCGCTCGCGCCCTCGCCCGACGCGAACGGCAGCACGACGACTCGCGGCTTTTGCGCGTAGGCAGATGAGGCCCCTACGGCGCAAGCCACACACATCAGCGGAATGAGACGGGACATGGTTGGTTTTGGCTGATAAAACAAATGGTTAGCCGCACCATAGTGTCGCGCAACGCTCCCGGTCAATGACGTGAAGCTCTCTCTCACCACCCGCATCTTCCTCGGCTACGCCGTGGTGCTCGTCACCTTCGGGGCGGTGTCGGGATTCTCCGTGCTGACGCTGCGGCAGAATCAGGTCGAAATCCGGCTGGTTTCCGAGGGGTATCTGGGCCTTTCGCAGACCGTCGCGGCCATCGAGACCTTCCAGGCGAACCAGGCCAAAGACACCGAACGCCTGCGCGACGAGACGAGCGTGGAGACCCGCAAGGCCCTCATTCGCCTCGCCCGGCTCTATTTTCCCGGGCTGATGGCGGGCCGGCTGCAATCGGGCAAGGACACCGCGGTCAAGGTGCTCGAGTTCGCTCCCGAGGCTGAGAAGCCGTTCGTCTCCGACGTCGCGAAGAAGTTCGATGATCTGAAAGTGCGCTTCGCCGAGTACGAGCAGGCGGCCGATCAAGCGTTCCGGTTGCTCGAGTCGCCCGCGCCCGATTGGGACAAAGCGAACGCCGCGCTCGATCGCCTGCAGCAGATGGAGAATGCGCTCTCGTCGACCATCCGCCTGCTGCACGGCTCGCTCGAGGCTCGAATCCACGAACGGGTGCGTTTGACCCAGGAGCGTGAACGCCGCACCGGCGTGGCGATCATCTTGCTGGCGGTGGTGGCGATCGGCGTCGGCCTGCTCGCGACGGGCTTGGCGGCGCGAAACTTGCGGCCGCTGCGTACGCTGATCGAAGGCGTCTCGCGCATTCGGCAAGGCGATTACGAAGCGAAGATCGGCGTGGAGGGCGAAGACGAGATCGCCGTGCTCGCGCGTGAGTTCGACGCGATGGCCAAAGCGCTCAAAGAACGCGAAGCCCAACTGCAGCAAAAGCAGCAGGAGCTCATCCGCGCTGAACGCCTCGCCGCGGTGGGCCGGGTGTCCGCGCAGGTGGCGCACGAGATCCGCAATCCGCTCTCCTCCATCGGGCTCAACGTGGAGATGTTGCAGGATCAGCTGGGTACCTTCGAGACGCCGGCCGACGCGAAAGAAGCGAAGGACCTGCTGACCTCGGTGATGCGCGAGGTCGATCGGCTCACCGAGATCACCGAAGACTACCTGCGCCTGGCGCGCCTGCCGACGCCGGCGAAGCGGCCCGAGGATCTGAAGAAGATCCTCGAAGAGGTGCTCGGTTTCGCCCGCGAAGAGCTCGAGCGCGCGGGCGTGAAGATCGTCGCTGAGCTGCCAGAGGGTGTGCTCCCCATCTCGGCCGATGAAGGCCAGCTGCGGCAGGTCTTCTTGAACCTGATCCGCAACGCGCGCGAGGCCATGGCCACGGGCGGCACGCTCAAGGTCCGCGCGGGCAGCTCAGGCGCCCTGCTCGACGTGCGCGTCAGCGACACCGGCACCGGCATTCCGCCCGAGGTCCGCGAAAAGTTGTTCGAACCCTTTTTCACCACCAAGCCGGGCGGTACAGGCCTGGGTCTTTCCCTTTCCCGTCAGATCGTCGAGGCGCACGGTGGCCGAATCGACGTAGACAGCGCCCCGAACGGCGGCACCACCTTTCTCCTG
This sequence comes from Archangium sp., assembly GCA_031412555.1. Lineage (GTDB taxonomy): Bacteria > Myxococcota > Myxococcia > Myxococcales > Myxococcaceae > Archangium_A. Next base: position 11,327 of record JANODF010000142.1, read on the forward strand.
GAGTTTCCTCGCGCGTGAGCTTCTCCGTCTTCAAGGATGTCCTCCCTTCCGGGCTCACCGTCGTCACCATCGAGACACCGCACCTTCACAGCCTGATGGTCGCGGTCTACGTGCGCGTCGGCAGCCGGCATGAAGAGGTGAAGAACAATGGCGTGAGCCATCTGCTCGAGCACCTCTTCTTCCGCGGCAGCAAGAGCTACCCCGACTCGGTGCGCATGAACGCGGCCGTCGAGAGCGTCGGCGGCAACTTGAACGGCGTCACCATGCGTGACTCGAGCTACTTCTACACGCCTGCGCACCAGGACGGGCTCGAGGTGCCCCTCTCGGTGCTCGGCGAGATGATGACGCGGCCGAAGCTGGGCCACCTCGAGACGGAAAAACGGATCATCCTCGAGGAGATGCTCGACGAGGTCGACGAACGCGGCCGCGATGTCGACGTGGATAACCTGTCGAAACGGGTGCTCTACGAGGGGCACCCGATGTCGCACAAGATTGCGGGCACCACCGACTCGGTGAAGAAGCTCACGCTGCGCGATGTTCGGAAACACTTCGAGCGCGCGTATGTGGGCGGGAACATCGTGGTCGCGGTGTCGGGCCCGGTGACGCGCAAGCGGGTGGTGAAGGCGACGAAGGAGTCGTTCAGGTACCTGCCGCCGGGTCCCCGGTTGGGTGAGGCGGCTCCGTTGGAGCTCGCGCCCACGGGGCCTCGCTTCAAGTTCGTCTCGTTGGATGAGGCGCAGGTCGAGTTCCGCATGAGCTTCCCCACGGTGCGGGAGGATCATCCGGACTCTGCTGGGCTTGGGTTGTTGCGGCGGGTGCTCGATGACGGGCTCTCCAGCCGGTTGCCGCACAACATCGTGGAGAAGCGCGGGCTCGCGTACTCGGTCGGGGCGATGATCGAGTCGTTTCACGACGTGGGCACGTTCGAGATCGAGGGTGCTTCGGCGCCGGAGAACCTGGCGGAGGTGTTCCAGGAAGTGCTGCGCACGCTGGGCACGCTGCGGGCGGGGAAGATCAGCCGCGAGGAGCTGCGCCGGGTGAAGGCGCGGTTTGCGATGCAGCTCGATTTCCTTCAGGACTCGCCGGGGGATCTGTGCGGGTGGTTCGGTGCGGGTGAGCTGTACCGGCCGGTCGAGACATTCGAGCAGAAGAAGGAAGAGATGG
>JANODF010000143.1:0-11782 GCA_031412555.1 Archangium sp.
GCAGCACCTCCAGGCCGAACTCGAGGTGTTGCAGGCCGTCGTGCCGCCCGGAGATGACCTCCTGCGACATGCCGTTGAGCCCGGGGAACTGCTCGGGGGGAATCAAGTGGATGAACTGCTTGGCCGCTGACACGTACTCGCCGGGCTCGAGGGGGAAGTTCCGCTTCTGCAGCGTGAAGCCGTAGATGAAGGCGTCGAGCGTGTTCCAGACGTGGTCGGCCAGGGGAAACGAGAACCCCTCGGCGTGCAGGCAGGCGATGGTCGCGTCGACGTAGCGCAGCATGTTCGGGCCGATGTTCATGCGCGAGACGAACAGCATGGTGGCCCACGGGTGTTTGGTGAGCACCCGATGCGCCGAGTGCGCGCGGCGGCGCAGCTCTTCTTTCCAGTTGCCGCCCACCACGGGTACGTCGATCTCCCCGGCCACCAGCTCCACCAGGCCCGAGAGCAGCTCTTCTTTGCCGGCCACGTGGTTGTAGAGCGACATCGCCTCGACCTTGAGCGCCTGGGCGAGGTTGCGCATCGAGAGCGCCTCCAACCCCTTCTCATCGGCCAGGCGCAGCGCGGCCGCGAGCACCTTTTCCGGCGTGAGGGGCTGCCTGACCTTCTTCCTCGTCTTCTTCATCTGGACATACAGCGTAAGCCTTGCTTGACAGCCACGCAATCAACTCTTAACTTACGGCGTAAGCCAACAACAGGAGCCGAACATGAACGCAGTGATGAGCGCAGTGGGAACCCCCTCGAAGGTCGTCAGCCAGGTCATGCAGGCCGCGGTGTTCCGCTCGTACGGCGAGCCCGCGGTGCTGGCGGTGGAGGAGCGCGCCCGCCCGGTTCCGGCGGCGGGTGAGGTGCTGGTGCGGGTGCACGCGGCGCTGGCCAGCATCGGCGACCACCACGTCATCACCGGCAAGCCGTACGCGATTCGACTTACGCCGTATGGCGGGCTTCCGGGGCCGAAGAACGGGGTGCCCGGGCAGTGTTTTTCGGGCGTGGTGGAGTCCGTGGGCGCGAAGGTGAACGGCGTGAAGGTGGGTGAGGCGGTGTTCGGCCAGGCCAACCACGGGGCCTTCGCGGAGTTCGTGGTGATTCGCGCGGAGCTGCTGGTGGAGAAGCCGAAGAACCTCTCGTTCGAAGAGGCGGCGGCCTTGCCCTGGGGCGCGACGGCGTTGGATGGATTTCGGGTGGCGGGGCTGAAGCCCGGTCAGCGCGTGTTGGTCAACGGCGCCTCGGGAGCGGTGGGCACCTGGGCCGTGCAGGTCGCGAAGGCGAAGGGCGCGCACGTCACGGCGGTGTGCAGCGCTCGCAACCAAGAGCTGGTGCGCTCACTCGGCGCCGATGAGGTGCTCGACTACGCGGTCGATGACTTCGTGAAGGGCGGCGCGCGCTTCGACGTGGTGTTCGACCTGGTCGGCAATCGCACGAACGCGGAGTGCAAGAGTGTGTTGTTGCCGAAGGGCACCTGGATTCCCTGCTTTGGGGGCGGGAATGACTGGGTGGGCCCGATGGGGCGGATCATCGGCGCCTTCATCACCTTCATGTTCAGCGGGAAGAAGGTCGGGCAGTTCGTCACCAGTCCCAAGCGGGAGAACTTCGTGCAGCTCAAGGCGCTGGTGGAAGCGGGCCAGGCGAAGCCGGTGATCGAGCGGGTGTATTCGCTCGGCGAAGTGGTGCAGACGCTCACGCATGTCGGTGAAGGGCATGTGCGCGGGCAGCAGGTGGTGCGCATCGCGGGCTGATCAGGGGTCAGCAGAAAAACACCGTTCGCATCGAGCGCAGTGATCAAGGGAAGCACGAGCAGACTCAGGTGTCGCCAAAGAGCTTCGTCAGCGTCTTCGTAGACAAGTAGAGGTGGAGCCCATCGTCCTCTGCAGCTCGGAATCCATATCGCTCGTAGAAGCGTCGAACCTCAGCGTTCTTCGCTCGAACTTCGACTGCGAAGATCCCCACCACACGGGAGACACGCAGAATCTGCTCCAGCGCGTGAATGACGAGATGCTCACCCAGCCCATGCCCCTGTTCGCTGCGATCCACTCCCAGGCGCCCGATATGCGCAACGGGCACGGGGTAGCGAGGCAGACGCTTGATGTCCTCGGCGCGGAAAGTCTCTCTCGAGATCGAAGCGACCGTCAGTGTGTGGAAGCCCAGAATTCGTGACTGGCCGGGGGCAGTCGCCACCCACGTACGTCCGACGTTCTCGGCTTGATTCTGGCGAGCGTAGTTTCGGAGAAACTCGTTCAATGCCTCTTCACCGCAGTCGAATTTGCTCCGGTCGTGCGCCTTCGCGAGCGCGGACACCTGCCAATCGCGGGCGGGCATTACGACTTCACCGGCTTGAGCGAAGCGAGGGAGCTGATCAGCTCGTCGATTGCATCGGATGCTTCCGTGACCTTTTCAATCTCGGCCTCAGTCGCCTCGAGCAGCGCCGTCACCAGGGAAGGAAAGAGGCCGACAGCCTTCAATCGCTCTTCACGACTTGCATTCTGGAGCAGCCGGTACTTTCTCCGTACAGTATGGGGGTGGCTGAACGAACCGAGCGCCTGGACTTCCGACTGACCGCGTCGAACCGCAAGCTCATCGAGCGCGCGGCGATTTTACTCGGTCAACCGCTGACGGCCTTCGCGGTCAACGTGCTCGTAGAGCAAGCCGAGAAGGTCATCGCACAGGACACGCACCGCAAGCTCTCCGCGCGCGACTGGAAGAACTTCTTGGAAGTGCTTGATGACGACACGGTCACGCCCGCGCTCGCTCGCGCAGTGAAGCGCTACCAGAAGCGCACCACGAAGGAGTGAGGGCGGAAGGCACGCCCTCGTGAACAAGTCGTTCACCCAGTGACGCTGCGCTCGGGGGGGAACGGTGTAGAGGACGCGGGTGAGTACCGCTCGTCAGGTCGCAGCCTTCCTCCTGGCAGTGGAATGGAGAGACGCCCCGCGCGGCCTCGATCTCACCCTGTGGGCCGCTTCGGAAGCCGACGGTCCCCTTCGCGCCACCATCACCGGCCAGGAAGCGGTGATGTTCGTGCCCCGCTACTCCGAGACGAAGTCGGGCCGCCGGGTTCCACGCGCGCTCAAGTCACGTGAAGGTGCCGACGTCGACGCGGTGTACTTCACCTCGCAACGCGCCCTGGTGCAGGAGCGCGAACGCATCCAGGCGGCGGGCGGTCTCACCCTCGAGTCCGACCTCAAGGCGACCAACCGCTTCCTGATGGAGCGCTTCATCAACGGCGGCCTCACCCTCACCGGCAAGGCGGCGCCGGAGAACGGCGTGCTCCATTTCCACAACCCGCAGGTGCACGCGGCCGACGTGACGCCGAAGCTGCGCACGCTCTCGCTCGACATCGAGACCGATGGTTGGGAAGGGCCGGTGCTCTCGATTGCGCTGGCCGGCCGCGGGCTCGAGCACGTGTTCATGGTGCGTGACGGCGCGGACACGCAGGGTCTCACCTTTCACCGCGATGAACGCGCGGCCCTCGAGGCGGCGTTCGAGGCCATTCGCAAGACCGACCCGGACGCGATCCTCGGGTGGAACGTGGTCGACTTCGATTTGCGCGTGCTCGATGCGCGCTGCATGGCGCTGGGCATTCCGTTCGCCATCGGCCGCGCAGGTGAGAAGGCGCGGGTGCTGGTGGGAGAAACGGCGCAGAGCGTCTCCATCGCGCGGGTTCCCGGCCGGGTGGTGCTCGACGGCGTGGCGACGTTGCGAAACGCGTCGTGGGCCTTCGAGCGCTACACCCTCGAGCACGTCGCACGGCAGCTCCTGGGCCGCGGCAAGAAGCGCGACGAGGGTCTCGATGCGCTCGCTGAGATTCGCCGCATGTACCGCGATGACCCGGCCGCGCTCGCCGCGTACAACCTCGAAGACGCACGCCTCGCGCTGGAGATCTTCGAGAAGGCCGAGCTGGTGGAGTTCACCATCGCGCGCGCGAAGCTCACCGGACTTCCGCTCGATCGCCAGGGTGGTTCGGTGGCCGCCTTCGACCATCTCTACCTGCCGAGGCTCCATCGCCGCGGCTACGTCGCGCCCGACGTGGGCACCAACAGTCCGGTCGCGTCGCCGGGCGGACACGTGCTCGACAGCGTGCCCGGGCTCTACACCCACGTGGCGTCGTTCGACTTCCGCTCGTTGTATCCGAGCATCATCCGCACGTTTCAGATCGACCCGCTGGGGTTGTGGTTCCCCGGCCCGTCGCCGGTGCAGGGACCACCTGATGTCGGCGCTCAGTTCATGCGGGTGGGCGCGATTCTCCCCGAGCTCATTTCGCACCTGCACGAAGAGCGCACCAAGGCGCGTGACGCGGGCAATGAGACGCTCTCGCGGGCCATCAAGATCTTGATGAACTCGTTCTACGGCGTGCTGGGGACGCCGGGGTGCCGCTTCTTCGATCCGCGCCTCGCGTCTTCCATCACCTTGCGGGGCCGGGAGATCATCGAACGCTCCCAGGCTTTCCTCGAGGCGCGTGGGCAGCAGGTCATTTACGGCGACACCGACTCGTTGTTCGTGAAGCTCGACCCGAAGCTCGATGAAGCGGCGGCCCAGGCCGAAGGTCATCGGCTGACCGAGAGCCTCAACGCTTTCTGGCGCGAGCGCGTGCAAGAGGAGCACGGCCTGATCAGCTTTCTCGAGCTGCGTTTCGATGCGCTGTTCTTGAAGTTCCTCATGCCCACCATGCGCGGCTCGGAGAAGGGCTCGAAGAAACGGTACGCCGGCACCACGCGCGCGAAGGATGGCTCGACGCAGCTGATCATCCGGGGCCTGGAGGCGATTCGCACGGACTGGACTCCCCTCGCGCGCGAGGCGCAGCGGGAGTTGCTCGAGCGGGTGTTTGCAGGGACTCCGTGGGAGGCGTGGTTGCTGGCATTGCGCGAGCGGCTCATGCGCGGAGAGCTTGATCAGCAGTTGATCTACCGGAAGCGGCTGCGGCGGGGCGTGAACGACTACGCGTCGGTGCCGCCTCACGTGAAGGCCGCGCGGTTGATGGAGTCGGACGAGGCGGAAGACGCTCCGGCCGCTGACGTGGAATATGTGATCACCACGCGCGGGCCTGAGCCGATGTCGGTGAGGACCGCGCCGATCGACTATTCGCACTACCTCGACAAGCAGCTCGCGCCCGCAGTGGACGTGGTGCTCGGGCTCCTCGGCACTTCGTTCGATCGAGTGGCGGGAACGCAACTTTCGCTGTTCGACTGAGGTCTCCCTCTCCCTTCGGGAGAGGGTCGGGGTGAGGGGCCCACGTGCTATGCGGCCGCCAGTGCGCACCTCCATCTCGACCCTCGCCGTGCTGCTCACCCTCGCCAGCTGCGCGAAGAAGCCCGCCCCGCGCGCGTGCTTCGACGCCACCACCAGCACCACGAGCGAAACCACGCGTGAGGTCTTCACGCGCCGCGACTGCCAGGGCGGCGGCGTGACGTGGGCCGGGATTCTGCAAGTGCTGGTGAAGAGAGAGGGCGCACCTCAGCCCGCGACGGAACCGGGATGGACTGGCGACGTGAAGGCCATGAACGGCGGTCTGTTGTCCATCGATGAGGAAGGTGATGCGGCGCGCTTCTGCACGAACGTACCGGCGCTGCTGCAGCGCGTGCGCGGCGAGGTCGATCGGCTCAATGCAGACCCGAAGGCACTCGAGAAGGCGATGGCCGAGACGACTGCGCTCGAACTCGAATGCGAAGGGGCAGTGGGCCCCTCACCCTGACCCTCTCCCGAAGGGAGAGGGCATCACTTGAGTTGTTTGGCGAGCCACGCACCCGTCGCGGCATCGATGCGCAGGTGCTGGAACGCTGCGTTCGTCGGCGACGACAGGATGGTCTCGAGCGCATCGATGCGCACCGCGACCGGGCCCACCCACTCGTAGCCCCAGGCCACGGCGTCACGCACCTTCATCACATCCCGGCGGATGACGGCCACTCCCGGAACCCCCGCAGGACGAGCACGCTCTTCGAACAACGCCGTCAGCATCGCGCGCCTTTCGAGCGCGCCGGCACTCGCGGCCTTGTCGACGATGAAGAACCGCGCGCCTTGCCGCACCCCCAGCTCATCGAGTCTGCGGTGCGAATCGCGATCCAGCAACCGCACCTGCTCGAGCAACGCCGCGTCGCTGCGCACGATGCCCAGCCCCCGCGCGAAGTGCCACGCGATGGCTCGCAGCGGCGGCGCACGTCCCGCCGCGGTCAGCGCCTGCGCCGGAAAGCCACCCATCGCCTCGGCCACCACGTCGCGCGCGCACGCCGCCAGCCGGCGCTCGAGCTGCGCACGCTGGCCCCCGTTCCACGCATCGGCGTCGACCAGCGCCACGCCGGGGGTCAGAAGGTCGCTCCCCTTCACCAACCTGCCCAGCACTTCACCTTCGAACGAGAGGGTCCCCCACCCGTCGATGTCGAGCTCAACACCCCGTGCGTGCACGAGCCGCTGCACGAAGTCTTCCTGGCTCGGCCCGGTGTCCATCAGCCGCGCGAGCTGTGAGAACGGGCCACTCCCCGCGGGAGCCGTCACCGCGGCACGCCGGCGTCGCACCGCCAGCGCCGACTTCTGCACGAAGCGTTCGACCAGCCGCTGATGGAGCGCGTCACCCAGCGCGTCTTCGATGCCACGCGTCGTCTGCTGCCAGGACGCGGCGTCGTTCACCCAACCCGACCGATGCGAGATGTACGTCCACGTTCGGATCGCTTCCAGACGAGCGGTGAGCGTGTGGAGGTCGCCCTTCAGGTCGTCGAGCGGAGCCACCTGCCAGCGCAGCCACTCGTCGCGCAGCCGCCCGTTGCCTTTCCCCAACTGCAGGAAGAGCTCTTTGATCAACCGCGGGTGTTCGCCCAACATGCCCTTGCGAAAGTCTGGAATGCGGCAGACGTCCCAGAGCAACTCGACGCCCGCGGGGTCGGTGGTGAGCCCGAGCACTTCAGGATCCTGAGCGACCGCTTTGAGCGCATCGAAGTCGTCGGCGCGCTCGACACGATTGAACAGCTCGCGCGAAGGCGCCACCGAGAGCGAGTCGAGCAGGGCGCGCGGGCTCTCGAAGTCGAGCTCGACGCTGCGCCACACCAGCCGCTGCACCGCGGGGAAACGATGCGCTTCGATGGCCGCGACGAGCCGCGGGTTCAGCTCGGGCGCCACGGTGAGCGTACCGAACGCACCGTCTTTGACGTGACGGCCCGCACGGCCGGCGACTTGCCCGAGCTCATCGACGGTGAGGTCGCGTTGCTCGAAGCCATCGAACTTCGACAGCCCCGCGAAGGCGACTCGCTCGAGATCGAGGTTCAGCCCCATGCCGATGGCATCGGTGGCCACCAGGTATTGCACCTCGCCCGACTGGTACATCGCGACCTGCGCGTTGCGCGTGCGAGGGGAAAGGGCGCCCAGCACCACGGCCACGCCACCACGCAGCTGCCGCAGCGACTGGGCGAGCTCGTAGACACGCTCAGTGGAGAACGCGACCACGGCCGAACGCGGCGGCAGGCTCTTGAGCGACTTGGTTCCGAAGCTCGTGAGCGACGAGAGCCGCTCGCTGCGTCGAAAGGTCACCCCGGGCAGCAGCTCGCGCAGCAGCGGCCGCATCGCTTCGGCGCCGAGGAACCACGTCTCGCGCCGCCCCCGGGCGTGCAGCAGGCGATCAGTGAAGACGTGGCCCCGCTCGCGGTGCGCGCAGAGCTGAATCTCGTCGACCGCGAGGAAGTCGACCGGCTGCCCCACGGGCATCGCCTCGACGGTGCAGATCCAATACGAGGGGTGGGGCGGCACCCGCTTTTCTTCGCCGGTGACCAGCGCCACGCGGGCCTCGCCGACCCGGGCGGTGACCCGGTCGTAGACCTCCCGCGCGAGCAGACGCAGCGGCAGGCCCATCATGCCGGTGTCGTGCTCGAGCATGCGTTCGATCGCGCGCCACGTCTTGCCCGTGTTCGTGGGGCCGAGCTCTGCGACGAGAAGTGAGGGGGACTCCATGACGCCGCGTGGAGATAACACCGGCGAGCAGAATTGCCCCACACCCAGACCCACTCCCAAAGGGAGAGGGGACACATGGATTACTGGTGGAACGCTCGAATCTCTTCGGGCGTGTACGGCGCCACCTCGATCACTTTCGCTTTTTCCCGCAGGAACTCGGGCACCATCAAGCGCGCTTCCCGCTCGGTCTCGACACTCACCAGCGCGTAGCCCGTGTGATCCCCCTTGGTGCAGCCGAACTCGTATTGGGCCAACACCTCAGGCCCTGCGGCCAGGGTCTCATCCAACGCGTGCAGACATTCTTCCTTCGTATGCGGCGACTCGATCATGAAGTCACTCATGGCGGCTTCCTCCAGCTGATCAGTAACGAGAGGAATGGCCGTCACCACGCCAGTTCGGCCGGCACGTCTTCCAACTCAGCGGTCGTCACGGGCTGCTTGAACCGCCGCGCGAGTTGTTCGAGCTCCTTCACATTGGAGTCATCGACCTCGCACCGCACCGAGAGCCGCACGCTCGCCGGCTGCAGCCAGGTCAGCTCCAGCAGAACCTCCTTCCAGCGGTGGGGCGACGGACCGTGGGTGTCGAGCTCCACCAGCTCGAGGCGCCACTGCTTGCGTTCGCGGTCCAGGACGACCAGCCGTTCGTCATCTCTGAGTTCCACCCGCGTCACGGAGGCCGGCAACCAGCTCAGGCCCATCTGACCGAGCAGTGCGGGCATCACCGTCTCCGACTCGGCGCTGAAACGGATCCGCTCCAGGCCCGGCAGATCTCCCAGCCGAGGAAGCGAATCGCGCAGCTCACGCGTCGGCTCGAACTGGCCGAAGTGCAGCCCGAGCCATTTCGGCGGTGCGGTGAGTCGTTCCAGCACGTCGACGGCCTGATCAGGCAAGGCGGCCACCACCACCGAGCGGAGCCTGAGAGGCAACGCTTCCCGCGCGGCCGCCTTGAGGGCCTCCAGCTTCACCAACCCCGCATCTTCCAGCCCCGTCATGGTTTTGCTGAACCGTTGCAGTCCACGGCGCACCCGGCGCACGGTGGCCCACTCCGGTGCTTCGCTCGCGAGGAGAAACTGCGCCGACTTCACCGCGCGCACCGAGACCTCGGCCACGAAACCTTGCTGGAAGACGGGCGGTTGGTCCTTGAGATCGATCACCTCGGCCAGCGTTCCCAACCACTGCCGGCCGTGGGCTTTGAGCAACGCGCGTTGCCGCTTGGGTGAGGCGCCCGCGAGCTGAAGCGCGATGAACTCGCCGCGGGGATCGCCCTGCTCCAACAACCGATCAGCCAGCACCTGCCGCAACGCGAGCTCGCGCGGGGACACCCAGATGGGCGCGTAGAGCGACTCGGTGGCGGGGGGGAGCGCGGTGGGGACCTCCCAGTTCGTTTCCGCGAGCCGTCTTCGTTCGGCTTTGGGCAACTCGGGGCCCACGGGCCGTTGAGCGAGGCCCCGTTGCAGCATGCGCACGGTGCGCGCGGCGAGGCCGTCTTCGAGCAGGTTCAAGGGGAAACCCAGCTCGAGCACGCGGTGGTGCGAGTCGTCGCCGTGCGTCTCCACGCAGTCGAGCAGGCGGCGGGTGAGCTTCGAGGTGAGCGGCACGTCGACGTCGCCCACCAGCAGCCGCGTGGCCAGGGTGGCGATGCGGGGATCAGCCGGGAGTTTGGCGAGGGCTTCGAAGAGCGGCCAGGCGAGCGAGGCCGTGGTGGTGCGGGTGAAGGCTTCGAGTTGTTTGAGCCGGGCAGAGAGCAGCACGGCGGGTTCGGTCTTCACTCCCGCGAGCAGGGTTTTGGCGGCGTCGGTCTTCTTCGCGGGCAGGCGGGGCAGCTCGACCTGCAGGCGGTCTCCGATGTGCTGGATGAGCTCGGAGGTGGAAGGGTGGCGAGCGGTCCGCCACTGGGCCAACAAGGTGTCGAGCGGCACTTCGGTGCTCACGCTCGCTTCCGTAGCATGTCCTCCCTCTCCCCAACCCTCTCCCCCTCGGGGAGAGCGAGATGGTGTAGAGCGTCGCGATGCAGCTCGATCTTCATCGACACCTCGAGGGCTCTCACAGTCCACGCGCTTTGCTCGAGGTCGCGCAGACGTTCGATCTCCGTCATCCGCTCTTCTTCGATGCTGCGACGAAGACATTTCGCACGCCCGAAGCGCTCAGCACGCAACTGACCATGGCCGCGCCGTCGGATGACGCGACGATTTTCTACCAGTGCATCGTGAAGGCCCGCGCCGCCTACGTCAGCGTGGAGGCCATTCGGGCGCTCTCCGTGCTCGCCTTCCAGGAAGCGGCCGACGACACCGATGGTTTCGAGATGCGGCTCTCGCTCTTCTCGATGGCCCGCACCCTGCTCGAGAACCAGCAGCGGCCCTGGCGCGAGGTGAAGCCCGTCGACTTCGCCGAGCAATACGCCCGGCCGATTCTGCTCTCCGTCATCGCTGCACGCGACGAGGTGCAGAAGGTCACCGGCAAGCCGATGCTGCTGCGCCTGGGGCTCTCGCGCACCTTCGAGAGCGAGCCGCACTACCGCGCGCTCGCCGCCATGGTGGTGGAGCACGCCCGCGCCCTGGTCGGTCTCGACGTGTTGGGCATCGTCACCGGCGTCGACAAAGAGCCGCTGCCCGCCCCGCTGGTCGACATCCTCGAAAAGCTGCGCCCTCACCTGCCCGACCTCACCATTCACGCCGGCGAGTTCGAAGGGCACGCGTCGGTCGATCGCACCCTCGAGCTCTCCCCGCGCGGCATCGGTCACGGCGTGCACTCGTTGCAGAGCCCCGCCACCCTGGAGCGCCTCGCCCGGGAGGGCGTCACCCTCGAGGTGTGCCCCACCAGCAACCGCCTGCTCATCCCCACTGCGCTCGAGCAGCTCCAGCGCGCGCACCGGGGCGCCACGCCGCTCAAGGCGCTGCAACACGCCCATGTGCACTGCGTGCTGGGCAGCGATGACCCCACACCGATGGGCACTTCTTTCCGTCGCGAGATTGAAGTGGCAGGAGAACTCGGGGTCGATCTGAAACGCCTCGAGGCCGACACGCTCCGGCGATGGCAGCAGCTGACGGGTTCGTATTAGCCAGACGAGGGTGCGAGCCCCCATCGCTGCGTTCATCATCGCCCTCATCGCGAGTGGCTGTCAGCAGACCAACCAACACGCCCTCGAGGCGGCGAAACCGGCATGGACGGGCGTGCGCGCTTCACTGCCTTCGCTGGCCGCGTTGGTGGGCCAGCCGGGTGAAGGCCGCCTTGAAGGCGTGACCTGGGTGGAGATGGATCCTTCGCAGTCGAACGCGACGTTCCTCACCCGAGAGCAGCTCAACGATCCCGACACGGAGCAAGACCCGGAAGAAACAGGCCTGGGCAGGGTCGGCGTGCACGCGGGCGGCGACTTTCTGCACTGTCTCAATTGGACCGGGCCGCGCTCCAAGATGAGCTCGAACGCGCTCAAAGAACGCTCCGGCGATCGGCTGAGCATGGAGTGCCAGCTCGCCCTGCAGACGCAGTACCTCATCGTGCTGGAGCAGACCGCCAACACGCCTCCGGTGCTCACCTCAGAAGGGGCTTTCGAAGGCGGGGAAGCGACCGCGCGGGTGACCGTCATCGATCGCCTCGCGGCGAAGGTGTTGGTGTCCTCGAGCGTGGAAGGGAAGCTCGGGCAGCTGGTGAAGTCGGAGGCCAGGCCGGGTGAAGACGGCGCGGTGCGGCTGACGGCCGCGGTGCACTCGACCATGTGGACTCACGCCCGCCAGCAGATCTTCGAGCGGCTGCGGGAGCGGGGCGCCACGATGACGCCGCGCTGAGTCGAAGTGGCATCTCGACTGCGCTCGATGCGAACGGTGACCACACCGGTCTCACCGAGCCCAGCCGAGGGGTGG
>JANODF010000144.1:0-4561 GCA_031412555.1 Archangium sp.
CCGGCTTTCTCGGTGGCCTTCTTGAAACGCTTGAGGGCACCTTCGATGGACTCGCCGTCCTTCAGTTTGACTGTGGTCATTTGTCACCTCCTTCCGAGAGTTACAGCTTCAGGGCCGGGCGTGTTGCACAGCCCACGGGCCCCACGCAAGCAATCATCTCGAAGTGACGCGGAAGACCGTGCTGCCCAGGCGAACGCGCGTGCCCTCAGGCACCTTCCGTTCACCGCTGGGAGGCAACATCGCAAACGTGCCCGCGCGCGCCGACTTGTCGACGACCTCGAGGGCATTTCCGGCAGGGCGCAGCTCGGCGTGCACGAGGGCGATCGAGTCGTCTTCGGGGAAACGCACCAGGGTGCCCTCCCGCCCGATGGTCACCACGCCCCGCAGCACCCAGGTGCGGGCTGCCCGGCCGCCCACCAGCACGTGCTCCAGCCGCCACGACGCCGCGGGCCGGGGTGCGCCGTAGGGCCAGGGCTGTTCTGCGGGCGCAGTATCGAGCGGCCCCAGGTACTTGAGGCGCTGCAGGCCCACCGAGAACGACTCACCCGGCTGCAGGCGAACGGGCGCATCGATGCTCACCCAGGTGCCCGAAGCGCTGCCGCCATCGGAGATCCACAGCTCGCCGCCCCGCTGAAAGAACGAGGCGTGGGCCGACGACATGAAGAGGTCTTCTTCGACGTCGAGCACGCCCAGGCCCTTGCCGATCAACATCGGGCGTTTGCTCACCGGCAGGCTGGTGCCCACGTGAGGGCCGGTGAGCACCTCGAGCGACCAGCTCTTCGCCAGCGCAGGGGCCCGGGCCACGGGCTCGAGCTGCGGCTGCGTCGAGGTGGGGGTGTCCTCCACCACCAGGGTGAGGTGGCGGTCGGTGCGTTCTTCGCGCTTCGAGGCGATCGCGCTGGGCGTGGAGACGAAGGGCAGATCGGCGCCCGGCACCTCGTACGGCGCGCCCGTGCCGGGAAGGGTGTTGCGCCGAATGAGGCCGGGCGGAACGTCGCGCTTCAAGGCAGGCAGCGGCTCGAGCGGCGTGCTGGCCGGATCGACGGGGGCGACCCGCATCAGGCCGGGGGGAATCAGGGGGACCGTGGTGTTGGGCACCGGAGGCAGCGGCGCCAGGGCGCCTGGGCTGGTGGGTGAGCCGGCCGACTTCATGGCCTGCCGCGCACGCGCATGCGTGGGGTCGATGCGCAAGACCTGGGCGAGGAGATCCTCGGCACCAGCGCGATCGCCTTGCACCATCAGCCAGATGGCTGCTTCGACCATCTGGTCGATGGACCGCGAACCCGTCACAGAAACGGGGATAGCACGAGCCCCCATGAACTCCCTCTCCCTTTGGGAGAGGGTCGGGGTGAGGGCCCCCCTTCAAGGCGCAAAAGGAGGCCGGTCGTACCCGTTGCCATCGGCATCGATGAGGATCGGGTTCGTAAACGCGAACGGAGTCGCGGTCGTGCCCCCGCCCGGGTACGGATACAGCAACGGCCCAATCGAGCGCGACCCATAAACCATCGCGACGACCCAGTTGTCCGTGGTCGGCGCAGGAAGCCGAAAGTTCACGACCTTGCGGTACCGATAGAACGACAACGCGCCATCGGTGGTGACCAGCTCGCGATCACCCGGCGTCAAAGTCACCACCTGAGTCGCACTCACGCTCGCTGCCGGCCAATTCGAATTCGTCACGCCGCCACACGACACCCGAGTGGTGCGAGCCACCGGGCTCATCGGGTCGAGCGGGCACCGCGCATCATCGGCGGGCACATGCAGGTAGAGCTCGACCCGAGTGATGTCGAGATAGTCGGGCACCTGCACCTCGATCGTCACGCCGAGATCTCGCGAATCCGGAGGCACGATTCCGCCAATACCTACCGGAGTGGTGACCATCGCCCCTGCGGCATTGACCCGGTACGCGCGAGCGGTGACGAAGGGGGCGTTCGAAGTGACGGCCCGCATCGCATTGAGCCGCGTGCTCAACAACGTGGGATCCAGCAGTGAGGGCTGATCGACCCCGACATCGACCCAGGTGCGCCAGCCGGTGGCGAGCAGCGCGTAGTGCGTGTCTGAGACGCCGGTGCCCGCCACCAGCAGTCCCCGAGAGAGCAGGGTGAACCAGTCGTTGAACTTCCCGCGCGCCAGCGTGGTGGTGCCGTCGAGGTTGTCGTCGCCGGGGTTCAAGATCTCCAGCGCATCGAAGTCCGAGCTGATCAGCTTGGTGTCGCTCGCCGTCGCGCCCGCTTGTGGCGCCATGCGCAGCAGCGCCGGGTTGACGTGCGTGGCCAGGGTATCGGTGTCGACCTGCAACGCGGTGAATCCACCCAGCGATCCACGAGCGTGATTGACCTGAATGGTGCGAGCGCCGAGGCGCCGGCCTTCCGCGAAGATCTCTCCGACGGAGAGCGTCGGGCCGTCACCACCCGCCCAGTCGAGCGCGCCACCGTTGGTGCGATTGGTCGGATCGAACGTGAGCGGGAAGAGGTTGTAGTGACCCCACTCCATCGGGCTGACCTCTTCGCCGATCACCGACGCGAGGAAAGGGCTGAGCCCGGTCTGCGCGATGATCGGCGCGAAGTCGGTGACCGCGTCGTGATCAGTGCTCACGATGATGTCGAGCCCATCACCTGCGAAGGTGAGCGCGCGTTTCGCGTTGTCGACGATCGAGTCGGGGCTGTTCACGGCGTGAACGTGAAAGTCCGCGCTCATCCACCCGGTGGTGTCGATCACACGCGCCAGCACGGCGTTGACCGTGACGTCGGCGGTGCGCACGTCGATCGCCTGGCCGGGAATGGTCGGATACGCCGGGGGATGCACGGAGTACTCCGGGCCGCGGCTCACCAGCACCGCGTATTGACCCGCGGGAAGTTCGAAGGTCGCCGTGCCGCTGGGGCCCACCCAGCCGACGTGCGCGATCTGATCAGGCAGCGGATCCTTGGTGACGTCCGAATAGAGAATGAGCGAGCGGTGCGGAGTGGTGCACGGTCCGTTGGCGCACAACACGGTCACCTTCGCCGGCATCGGGCCGCCGTTCGCTTCCCGCACGTTGACGGTGAGCCGCCGCACGGCCGCGAGGTCGAAGTTCAGAGTGGTCGGCGTGACCGACAAGGGCACGTTCTGCTTCGCGCTGGGCGCACGGCCGGTGATCCAGGCCGAGGCCTGATACGGGCCCGCGGGTAACTTCCCCGAGAAGGTGCCGTCAGCGGCGGTGAAGAACACCGCCCGATCGACCGTGCCTTCGAACACCACCCGCGCACCGGCCACCGGCATCGCGCCCGATCGCACCGTGCCGCTGAAGTCGCCGAGCACCGCCCCCGTGAGCGGAGCGCGACTCGACTCGATCAACGTGGAGACCGCGCCCAGATCCTTCGCCACCCAGAAATCACGCGCGAGCACGCCGAAGCCACGCGGGGGAATGCGGAGCTCACCATCACGAGGCTGCGCGCTCTCCTGCACCCACGAGCCCAGGCCCAGCAAGCCGTTCGCACCGACGATGGTGCCGGTGATGCCAGCCACCGAGAGCGTCGCGTTCTGAGGTTCGGCGATGAGCGCGCTGCCACCGCGGTACGGCGAGTAGCCATACGCCACCCCATTGCCCTGGTAGCCAAACCACGACATCTGATCGAGCGAGAAGCAGAGCCCGCCGAAGCCAAATCCGTCGGTGCACGCGCGCGGGTTGAAGAACTCCAACACGTAGCCGGGATCGGTCAGGTCGCCCGCAGCCAGCGCGGTGATCTCGCGGTTGTCGGTGCTGCAGAAGCCGGTGATGAAGCGCACGCGTTGCTCGCCGGGGTTGAGCACGAAGTAGTTGGTGATGCGCAGCGGCATGGCCACGTACGGGTCGGCGTACGGCACGCGGCCCAGCGACTCGTTCAGCTTGTTGCGAATGGAGAGGTAGTCGTTCGCGGTGTCGTTGCCGCTGATCGCCACGATCGCCGAGCCACCGTCGAGCCCGTCGCTGATCAGCTCGTACTGATCAGGCTTCACCGTGCGGCCGAAGTTGTAGAGCAGGCCGACTTCACCGAACTGGTCGTTGCCGGCGCCCGCACCCACCAGGTCTGCGTCGATGATCGTGCCGCCGTAGGGCAGGGGGCCGAAGGCACGTCCCTCGGCCTGCACCACCACTCTGATCTTCTCGTTCTCCAGCCGGAAGTCGCCCACCTTGCCGACCGCGTTCGGTCCTCCGAGGAGCTGACCGACCGTCTCGATCCGGCTCGCGCGCGCCGCGCCTTGTCCTTCGATGAAGGCCGAGAGCTCGAGCTCGCACCGGCCGCTCGGAGTCCCCGCATCGAAGCCGGCGTCGACGCCTGAGTCAGGGCCTGCGTCGGGATCTTCTCCGCCTCCGCAGGTGCAGCCGGAAATCACGACGAGGCAGAGAGCGGCAAAACGGTGTGACACGTTCGTTACATTGTCGTCTTCTTCGAGACGACGCGCCACGCCGCGATCCACAACGCGGCTTCTTTCTTGGTCAATTTGCCGCGCACGAGGGAGGCCATCATGTCCGACACCGCGTGCCGATCATCCGTGTCTGCCTGCAGGAAGCCCGAGGCCGACATCCCCTTCTCCATCGACTCGC
>JANODF010000145.1:0-7788 GCA_031412555.1 Archangium sp.
CCCTTGCTCTCGGCCAGGTGGGCGATCTTGCGGTCCTGCTCGACCGCGGGTTCGGTGGCGTCGATCATCAACACCACCACGTCGGCATCTTCCGCGGCGCGCAGGGCGCCCATCACAGAAAAGCCCTCGACGCGCTGGGTGATGGTCGACTTGCGGCGGATGCCGGCGGTGTCGGTGAGGATGAACTTGCGGCCCTTGAACTCGAGCTCGGAGTCGATCGGATCACGCGTGGTGCCCGCGATGGGGCTGGAGATCACCCGCTCTTCACCCAGCAACGAGTTGACCAGCGTCGACTTGCCCACGTTGGGGCGGCCCACGATGGCGATGCGCACCGGGCGGTCGGCCTCGGGCACGTCTTCGATCTTCTCTTCGATGGGGGCCGTCTCGGGCAGCTTGGGGATCAGCGCCTCGAGCACTTCGATCATGCCCTCGTTGTGTTCAGCCGAGACGGGGAACGGCGTGCCCAGCCCGAAACGGTGGAAGTCGGCCACCATCTCTTCTGCGTCGCGGCGGCCGTCGGTCTTGTTGACCAGCAGCAGCACCGGCTTGCTCGACTTCCGCAGGTAGTTGGCCACGTCTTGATCTTCAGAGGTC
Source organism: Archangium sp. (assembly GCA_031412555.1). Lineage (GTDB taxonomy): Bacteria > Myxococcota > Myxococcia > Myxococcales > Myxococcaceae > Archangium_A. The sequence continues at coordinate 595 of JANODF010000145.1, forward strand.
GGGCCGGTGCGGGCGTCGACCACGAAGAGCACCACGTCGCACTCTTCGACGGCGGCCTGGGCCTGCTGGCGGATGTAACGGGCGAGCGGGCTTTCTTTGTTGTCGGGCACGAAGCCGCCGGTGTCGACCAGGGTGACCGGCACGTTGTTGAGCTCGCAGTCGGCGTAGTGCCGATCGCGGGTCACACCCGGCTGGTCTTCGACGATCGCGCGCTTGCTGCGGATCATCCGGTTGAACATGGTCGACTTGCCGACGTTGGGGCGGCCAACGATGGCGATCAAGGGGCGGCCGCGTCTCATGAATTTCTCTCCTGCACGTACCCGAGCTTGCGCAGACCGTCTTGCCGCTCAGTCCAACGCGGTTCGACCTTCACCTGCAGCGAGAGGTACACGTGATTTCCGAGCAGGCGCTGAATGCTCATGCGCGCGTCGGTTCCGATGGTCTTGAGCATCTCGCCGCGTTTGCCGATCACGATCGCCTTCTGCGAATCGCGCTCGACGTAGATGTTGGCGAGGATCCGCACGAGGCCTTCCAGCTTGGGCTTCGGCTTGTCACCCGGCTTGGGCGGCGTGACCTTCTTCTTGGCGTTCTTCTTCGGTGCCGGGGGCGGCTTGTCGCGCTCCGACTCGTCGAACTCTTCGACCACCACGGCCACCGAGTACGGCACCTCTTGATGGCAGTGGCGGAGCACCTGCTCGCGCACGAACTCTTCGACCAGCGTCTTCTCGGCCTGGTCGGTCAGCGTTTCGGCGGGGAAGATCGGTTCGCCTTCGGGCAGGTGCTTGAGCACGTTGTCGAAGAGCTGATCCATGCCTTCGCTGTGGCGCGCGCTCACGGGGATCACTTCCGCGAAGGGGAACTCCTGGCGGTAGAGGTCGATCAGCGGGAGCAGCAGCACCTTCTTGATGGTGTCGATCTTGGTCAGCACCAGGATGACGGGCTTGCCGATCTGCTTGAGGCGCTCCAGCACCTGGCGGTTGCCGGGAGAAACCGTGGGGGCGCGTTCTTCGGTGACGCCTTCGGCATCGACCAGAAAGAGCACCACGTCGGCGTCGTCGGCCGCGTGCAGGGCGGCGTCGACCATGAACTTGTTGAGGGCGCCCTTGGCCTGGTGAATGCCGGGGGTGTCGAACAGCGCTACCTGCCCGGAATCCCTGGTGATGACGCCGAGGATTCGGGTGCGGGTGGTCTGCGGTTTGGGCGAGACGATCGCGACTTTTTCGCCCAGGAGGCGATTGAGAAGCGTGCTTTTGCCGACGTTGGGCCGGCCGATCAACGCGGCGTATCCGCTGCGCATAGGGTGCTCCAGGAGGTGGTCCGAGGACGCCTCGAAGGGCGCGTCCCGTTTCAGTCCCGGTCCCAATACACGAGTTCAGCGCCGAGTGCTGCTCCACCTCGGTCGTCCCCTCACCCCGACCCTTCCCCGGGGGGGAGAGGGAGTACAGGGTCAGGCGCTGGTGCTGATGCTCAGCTTCTTGATGACCACGTCGGTCTTCGGGCGGTCACCCGGGTTCTTCGGCACCACGTTGGCCACGCGATCGATCACGTCCTGGCCGGCGATCACCTCTCCGAAGATGGTGTGCTTGTTGTTGAGCCAGGTGGTCGGAATGACGGTGATGAAGAACTGCGAGCCGTTCGTGTTGGGGCCCGAGTTGGCGCACGCGAGCAGGCCCGGCTTGTCGAACTTGCGGCCCGAATGGAACTCGTCTTCGAAGCGGAAGCCGGGACCTCCGGTGCCACGGCCGAGGGGGTCGCCGCCCTGCACCATGAACTCCTTGATGCAGCGGTGGAAGATCGTGCCGTCGTAGAGGGGCACGTTCTTCATCGCCTCGCCGGTGCCGGGGTGCGTCCACGGCTTCTCGCCGGTGGCCAGGCCCACGAAGTTCTCCACCGTCTTCGGCGCGTCCTTCGCAAACAGGCGCACGGTGATGGTGCCTTCGGTGGTCTCGAACTTCGCAAACAAATCGGTGCCCGCGCGGGCCTCATCCATCATTCCCATGATCGAATCTCTCTCCTGAGGTGAAGTTGGTTACTGCGTTTCAGAAATGGTGATGCCCTCGATGACCACCTTCTCGAGCGGGCTGTCGCCCCGCCCCTTCGGCACCTTCGAGATCGCCTCGACCACTTCGAAGCCGCGGATCACTTCACCGAAGATGGTGTGTTTGCCGTTGAGGTAGGTGGGCGTGGAGGTGGTGATGAAGAACTGCGAGCCGTTGGTGCCGGGGCCGGCGTTGGCCATCGCCAGCAGGCCCACACGATCGAAGGTGCGGCCCGAGGCCACTTCGTCTTCGAACTGGTAGCCGGGGTTGCCCGTGCCGGTGCCGAGCGGATCTCCGCCCTGGATCATGAAGCCTTCGATCACCCGGTGGAAGATGGTGCCGGTGTAGAGCGGCACGCCCTTCTTCTGCTCACCGGTGGCGGGGTTGCGCCATTCGCGCTCGCCGGTCGACAGCCCGACGAAGTTCTTCACCGTCTTGGGCGCGTCCTTGGAGAACAGCTTCACGGTGATGCTGCCCATGTTGGTCTTGATGGTGGCGAAGAGATCGCCGCCAGCCGAGACCTTGTCGGTCCAGGTGCCGCCGCTGGCCGCCGCTTCATCTTTCTTACAGCCGCCCAACGCGAGCACGGCCATCAGCACGAGTGCCTGCTTCACTTGGGCACCGCCGCCGCCTTGGGCGCCTTGTCGGAGATGGTGACCTTCTTCATCACCACCCGCTCGTTCTTCATCGTGGAGATGGCGGTGACCACCTCGTAGCCGGAGAGCACCTCGCCGAAGATGGTGTGTTTGCCGTTGAGGTGCGTGGGCGTGGAGGTGGTGATGAAGAACTGCGAGCCGTTGGTGGCCGGGCCGCGGTTGGCCATCGCGAGCAGGCCGACCTTGTCGAACCCCCTGCCCGACTTGAACTCGTCATCGAAGCTGTAGCCGGGGCCGCCGCTGCCGGTGCCCGTGGGGTCGCCGCCCTGGATCATGAAGTTCTCGATGACGCGGTGGAAGACGAGGCCGTCGTAGTACGCCTTCTTCGCGGGCTTGCCGGTGGTGGAGTCGGTGAACTCCTTCTCGCCTGCCGCGAGGCCCACGAAGTTGGCCACCGTCTTGGGCGCTTCTTTCGAAAAGAGCTTGATCACGATGTCGCCCTGCGAGGTCGAGATCGTGGCGTAGAGGTCTTTGCCTTTGTTGGCCGCGGTCATGAACTTGCCGTCAGCTGCCAGCACAGAGGTCGAAACGAGGGCCAAACCGAGGAGCAGTCGCGTCATGGGCGCGAACCGTAAACCTCCAATTCACCCGTGCAAGGCAGAAATCGCGCTCCCTCTCCCGTCGGGAGAGGGCCTCACGTCTTCGGAACAAAGAGTTCCAAAGTCTTCTCGGCCGCGGCCTGTTCGGCCTCCTTCTTCGAGCGGCCGGTACTCCGCGCATATATCTCGCCGCCGATGCTCACCTCGACCTCGAAGATCTTCTCGTGCTCGGGGCCTGACTCGCTGACCACCCGGTACCGCGGGCTCGACTTGAGGCGCTGCTGCGACGCCTCTTGCAGCAACGACTTGTTGTCCCTGCCCTGCCGCCCTTCGGCCACGCCATCGAGCGCCTCGCCGAAGAACGCATCGATGAACGTGAGCACGGCGGCCATGCCGTTGCCGACGTAGAGCGCCCCGACCACGGCCTCCAGCGCATCGGCCAGCACCGAGTTCTTCTCGCGCCCGCCGGTGAGATCCTCCCCGCGGCCGAGCAGGAGCAAATCACCCACGCCCACCACGCGCGCCACCCGGGCCAGGCCCTCTTCATTGACGATCAACGCGCGCAGCTTGGAGAGCTCGCCCTCCGCAGCGCGAGGGAAACGCTCCATCAGCCGCTGGCCAATCGCCAGATCGACCACTGCGTCGCCGAGGAACTCGAGGCGTTCGTTGTCCTCGCACGGCTCGTCTTTGTGCTCGTTGCAGTAGCTCTTGTGGGTCAGCGCCACGAGCGCGACCGCGGGATCGCCGAAGACCTGCTTCGCGCAGGCCTGCAGACGAGAGAGCCGCTCAGCGGGCGACTGCTTCTCCGGTTTGGGTCCATCGCTCACGAAGAAGTGACCTCGACGTCGTCGTAGGGGACATCCATCAGCTCGGAGATGAAGCCCTTGATGCCGGGGAAATCATCGAGCTCGAACCGGTCGGCCCAGATCTTCCCGGTAGGGCCGGCGAGCATTCCGCGAAAGGTCCTCCCCTGCACCCGGGCCGCTGCAAACCGGAGCTGCTGACCGCCGATGCGAATGTCGGCCACCACCTCGAGCGGACTGCGGGGCGGAAGGAGCGCGTCACCGAAGGCGTCGAACAGCTCTCTGAACGGCAGCGACTGCGCGTTCGAGCTCGCGACGATGGTCGACGGCGAGCTGGTGATGGTGGCTGAGCCCGCGGGCTCGGGCTTCTCTTCAGGCTCGGCCACCACGTCGCTGAAGAGCGCGAAGAGGAAATCTTCCAGCGCGCGTTTGTCGAAGAACTCGCTGAGCTCGAAGACGTTCTGGCCGGCGTTGGTCAGCTCGATGCCATCGTTGAGCGTGCGCACGATGCGGAACTGGCCGGTGCGGCTGGCGCCGATGGTGAACTTGAGCGGCTTCTTCTCGAGATCGGCCGTCAGCTGCAGCGTGCCCGGGTCGACACGCGGCGAGATGCCCAACGCGGTGAGCTCATTGCTGCGGCGCTCGAGCTGAAAGAGGTGATCGTTGAGCGTCTGAACGATCAGATCTTCCAGCCGGCTGTTGGGCGAGAGGTAGGCGAGGTTGATGGGCTGGGCGCCCACGAACTCAGGCGGCCCGACGTAGAGCAATCGGTCGCCCATGATGGTGAACGACACGCGGTCGATCACCCTGCGCGTCAACGGGTTGAGCGCCTGCCCCCCCTGGAGCACCAGCTCGGCTTCGACGACACCGTCCGCCTCCGACACGTCCAAACCGAGTTGTTCGAGGAAGGCCCGATCCATGAGCTGCGCAGATCAACCTTTCAGGAGGTCTCGCGCAATGATGGATCTCTGAATCTCGCTGGTGCCCTCGCCGATCTCACACAGCTTGGCGTCGCGCAGGTAGCGCTCCACGGGGAACTCACGGGTGTAGCCGTAGCCTCCGTGGATCTGCACCGCCTTGTTGCAGGCGCGGGTGGCGACCTCGGAGGCGAACAGCTTCCCCATCGAAGCCTCGCGCGTGTACGGCTTGCCGGCGTCGGCCAGGTACGCGCTGCGGAAGACCAACAACCGCGCCGCGTCGAGCTCGGTCTGCATGTCGGCCAGCATCCAGCGAATGGCCTGGAAGTCGCCGATGGGGCTGCCGAAGGCGTGGCGATCTTTGGCGTACTTCACGCTCTCTTCGATCGCCCCGCGGCCCAGGCCCACTGCCAGCGCGCCGATGGTGATGCGGCCGCCGTCGAGGATCTTCATGGTGTCGAGGAAGCCGTGGTTCACCTCGCCCAGGCGCTGCGAGTCGGGCACCTCGACGTTGTCGAAGTGCAGCTCGGCCGTGTCAGACGAGCGCATGCCGAGCTTTCCGTGAATCGACTTCTGGGAGAACCCCTTGAGGCCCTTCTCGAGGATGAAGGCGGTGATGCCCTTCTGCCGCTTGGCGGGCTCGGTGTTGGCGAGCACCACGAAGACATCGCCCACGGTGCCCTGAGTGATGAACATCTTGGCGCCGTTGAGCACCCAGGTGTCGCCCCGTTTGACCGCCGTGGTCTTCATGCCAGCCGAGTCGGAGCCGCTGCCCGGTTCGGTGAGCGCCCACGCACCCAGCCACTCGCCGGTGGCGAGTTTCGGCAAGTACTTCTGCTTCTGAACGTCGTTACCGAAGATGCGGATGTGCGAGGTGCCCAGGCCGTTGTGCGAGGCCACGGTCAACGCGAGGGAGCCGTCGTAGCGGGCCACTTCTTCCACCACCACGGCCACCGCGAGCGAGCCCATCGCAGCGCCGCCGTACTCTTCACCGACGCGGATGCCGAGCAGGCCGAGTTGGCCGAGCTCGCGCACGATCTCCATGGGGAATTTCTCGTGGTGATCCCACTCGCGCGCCTTGTCCTTCACGCGCTTCTCGCAGAAATCACGAACGGTCTTCTTCAGGGCCTGGATGTCGTCGGGCAGCTCGAATTCCATGCGGGTCGATATACAGAGATCGACCGCGCCTGACACGGATCAGTGATGAACACAGCGCGTCAAAAACCCTTCGCGATGGGTTGGATTTCCTCGCGATGCGTCGGGACGTCACTCGACAGTATCCGCAACAAGGTGGGCCCCTGGTCAGCGTGGAAAGCGCCTTGAAGCGCGGGCGGTCACTGGGTTTGCGTCCGTGGCCCGCGCGCGCAGGCCTCTCGACCTCGTGCGAGGATGCTCAGCTCACGCCACCTGGTGCTTGTTAAGGAGCCTTCATGGTCACGGGTGTCGGATTCGCCTCTTCCGTACTGAATCGAGCGCGACGCACATCTCGATGCAGTATCCGTAACACGCGCCACTGGAACACCTGAGCGTCCTCGCTCGAAGTGGAGAGGCCTGCGTGCGCTTGGCACGGACGCAGATCGACGACGCGCCCGTGCTTCGAGGCGCTTTTCCTGGCGTCCAGCAGGGGCTACCGGCCCTTGTAGACGGGGGGGCGCTTCTCCGCGAACGCCTTGAGCCCTTCGAGGCGATCTTCAGTGCCCAGGGTCAGGGCGTACTTGTCTTGTTCGAGCAGAAGCGCCGCGCCGAGCTCGAGGTGTGCGCCTTCATCGATGGCGTGTTTGGCGGCCGACACGGCGATGGGCGCGTTTTCGCAAATCGCCCCCGCCAGGTTGAGCGCGTCTTCCAGCGTGCCCACGCGATTGGCGAGACCGAGTGCGACCGCTTCGGCTGCCGGTACGCGGCGACCGGTGAGGATGAGCTCCTTGGCGACGCCCTTGCCCACCAACCTCGGCAGCCGCTGCGTACCGCCTGCTCCGGGAATGATGCCCAGCTTCACTTCGGTCAGGCCCATCTCTGCGCTCGCCGCGATCACCCGCAGGTCGCAGCACAACGACAGCTCGGTGCCGCCACCGAACGCGGCCCCGTTGAGGAACGCGATGAACACGCAGTCGGACAGCTCGAGCGACCGAAAGATCTTCCGCATCGAGGTCAGGAACGCGGAGACCTCGGGGGGCGACATGGTGGTGCGTTCCTTGAGATCCGCACCCGCGCAGAAGGCCTTGTCGCCCGCGCCGATCAGC
>JANODF010000146.1:0-1812 GCA_031412555.1 Archangium sp.
CGCCCTCGATGCGGTTCTTGACCAACACCATGTCCGCGGCGAGGTCGATCGCGAGGATGATCGATTCCTTGAGCCCGTACTCGATCCAGTCGCCGTTCTTGTCGAGCGAGGTCCCGAACGCCGTCGCAAGGCCCTCGAAAAGCGTCTTCAGCGACTGCCCCGTGACGGACGACGCGTCGAGCCCCTTGTAGATGCGCTCCGCGGCCTTCCACCGCGCGACCGGAGTCTTCCCGAACCGCCGCGAGATGATCGCCTCATCCGCCGCGGAGAAGCTGTCGCGATACGGCACTGAGTCGTTGTCATCCTTCGCCCCGAGGCCGAAGAACCACGCGACGCGCGCGAGCGCAGCCCGATCCACCGCGTGCCCGGTGAGCTGCTCCACGTCGGCAGTGCCCACGGGATACGTGAGCGAATCCGGCCCGGGAGCGATGGGCCACCCACCCGGCGAAATCGCGGCCACCGCCGCGACCCGTTCGGGATGCAGCACGGCAAAGCGGCTCACGAACGAAGCCGACGCCGAAAACCCCCACAACAACACCTCCGGAGCGAGCTCCACGCCGCGGCCCTTCAACACCGCCCGCGCGTCATCCACCATCGCCAGCAGCTGAAGATCCACCCGCCGATACGCCTCGACCTTCGTCTCCAGGCTCGAGCGGGTGAGCGCGTGCAGATACAAAGCCGGCTCGCCCTCACGCGTCGCCGGCCGGGGAAACAGCGGAACGAGCACCGGAGTCCCGAGGCGATCCGCGAGCTTCTTCTGCTGTCGCAACTCGCAGCTGCCCGCGGTCTCCAACAGCACCCGATCATCCGTGGAGAAGCCGGTGTTGTTGGGCGCGACGATCAGCCGCGACTTCTTCACCGACGCAGGCACATACAAGAGGTACGGCCACTGAAAGCCCTTCACCGGATCCGCGGCATGCACCGCCTCCGCGTCGAGCTCGCACTTGCGCACCACCGGGCCCTTCACCCCGAAGACGCCCTTGCCCAGGGTGCCCGGCGTCCGCTCGACCTCCAGCACGTAGCGGCCGCGCGCGATGGGGGCCGTCGAAGTCCACTCGCCGCTCCGGCCCGACCAGGTGCCGCGCACCTGATCATCCGGCCCCTTCAAGCGCGTGTTCACCGACCCCTGCGTTTCAGCCCAGAAGTGAAGGCTGTGTTCGCCCTCTTCCGGAATGAAGAACTCGAGGGTGGTGAGCGCCTTGTCGAGCGCCAGACCCGCAGTGAGGTTGTAGTGCTGGCTGATCAACGAATCCGTGTGCCGCTTCGCCTCGGCCTCGAGGTCTGGAGCGGCAGCCAGCAGGAGCAGCGCGAAGATCATCTCTTAGAACGCGGAGAAGTCGGGCTTGCGCTTCTCGAAGAACGCGCCGATCGCCTCGGCGACCTCGGGTGACGCGAGCTGGCCGACGAAGTGCGCGCCTTCTTGCTGCATGCGCTGGGTCACCGCGCCCGCATCTTTCATCAGCGCCTTGCTGAGCTTGAGCGCGTTGGGCGCCTTATCGGCGAGCTTCCGTGCGGTCTCCAGCGCCTTGGGCAGCACCTGATCAGGCGCCATCACCTCGTTCACCAGGCCCAGCGCCAAGGCCTTCTGCGCGTCGATGGGCTCACCGAGCAGCAGGATCTCCGCGGCGCGCACGTGGCCGATGCGGCGCGGCAGGAGCAGCGACGAGGCCGCTTCGGGCACGAGCCCCAGGTTCACGAACGGAGCCGTGAGCACCGCGCGGTCGCTCGCGTAGACGAAGTCGCAGTGCAGCAGCATGGTGAAGCCCAGGCCGATCGCGCGCCCGTCGACGGCGGCGAGGAGCGGCTTCTCGA
>JANODF010000147.1:0-5356 GCA_031412555.1 Archangium sp.
GGTGCAGTGCCACGCGGGCAAACTGCACCCACAGCAGCACCATCGGCGCGTTGAAGAGCAACGCGTCTATCCGGTCGAGCATTCCGCCGTGGCCGGGGATCATCTTCCCCGAGTCCTTCACGTTGTACGCGCGCTTGAGCATCGACTCGCAGAGGTCGCCGGCGGGGCCGAGCAGACTGCCCAACCCACCGAGCACGAAGCAGTCGACCACCGTCATCTGGGGGAAGAAGAAGGCGCGCTGAAGAAAAAGAAAGCCGATGGCGCCCACGAAACCGCCGGCGAACCCCTCCCAGGTCTTGTTGGGGCTGACCTCGGGGTAGAGCTTGTGCTTCCCGAAGAGGCGACCGGCGAAATACGCCATCGTGTCGTTGCCCCAGGTGATCACCAGCGCCGAGACCACCCACATCAGGCCGTGATCAGGCACCAGCCGGAGGGCGGCGAGGGCCGTCAAACCACCGTGGCCGTAGATGAAGGCCATCAACAGGTGAGCAGTGCGCAGCGGTGCTTCGGGGAGCGGGCCGCGCAGCAGGTGCCAGATCCACGCGGAGAACAAGACGATGCCGGTCGCGCCCGAGATGAGTGCGTTGGCGTGCAGCGGCACCGCGATGGGCAACATGGGCATCGCGGCCGCCAGGCCCACGGTGAGCACGGCCACGGGCGTGAAAGAGCCCTTGAGGGTGATGCTGATGTACTCCCAGGCGCAGGCCCCCGCGGCGAAGCCCAGCAACGCGGCCGTCCACCAGCCGCCCAGGTAGAGCAGGTACAGAACGCCCGGGAGCAGCGTGAACCCGGAGATCAGCCGTACGAGGAGGTTCTTGTTCTTGTCCGTCACGAACTCGCTCTGCGGAAGGGCAGCGTCTGCGCCTGGGCTCCGGTCATGCCGAAGCGACGCTCCCGCTGTTGAAACGTGGCGAGGCAGTCGACCAGCTCGCGGGCCCTGAAATCAGGCCAGAGGATCTCGGAGAAGATGAGCTCGGCGTACGCGGTCTGCCAGAGCATGAAGTTCGACAACCGGCGTTCACCCGAGGTGCGGATGACCAGGTCGACCGGCGGCAGGCCGGAGGTCCACATCAAGGCGTCGACCAGGGCTTCACTCACCGCCGCGGGCTCGAGCTGACCACTGCGCGCCTGCTCGGCGATGCGCCTGGCCATGGAGACCAGCTCTTCCCGGCCGCCGTAGGAGAGCGCGAGGGTGAGGGTCATGCCGGTGTTGGCCTTCGAGGCTTCTCGAATCTCTTCGAGGGGCTCGCGCACGTACTTGGGCAGCTTGTCGAGCTCGCCGATGGCGTTGAGGCGAATGCCGTTGCTCAAGATCTCCTCGCGCTCCTTGAGGAGGTACTCGCGCAGCAGATCCATCAAGGCGGCCACTTCATCAGCGGGCCGGGCCCAGTTCTGAGAAGAGAAGGCGTAGAGGGTGAGCGCTTCGACCCCCAGCCTCCGGGCGCAGCGGGTGACCTCGCGCACGCTGTCGGAGCCGATGCGATGGCCCTCCACACGAGGCAGGCCCCGGCCCTCGGCCCAGCGGCCGTTGCCGTCCATGATGATGCCGACGTGCCGCGGCAGGGGGCGCGTCTTCAGCCGACTCTCGAGTTCAGAGGTTGATTCCATCGATACGACCGGCTTCCGCGAGCGAGCCAACCTACCCGAAAGGGGCTCGCCGTCGAGTGTGAAACTGCTTCGGGTGTTCCAACAGTGACACGGCCGGGCTCCGCGCACTTCCTGCCGCCCTTCGAACGGTCGCCTGATGAGGGTGAACGGTTCTTCTGGGCGGCCCCACATTTCCAATTCACCACTTCGTTTGACCCGCGTGGTCACCCGTCCCTACCATCCGCGCGCGCAATGGCCCCCAAAGTGATCGGTCCGTACCGTGTGCTGGAGACGCTCGGCAGCGGGGGCGTGGGCACCGTCTATCGTGCAATCGATCGCCGCACGGGCGAAGTGGCCGCGCTCAAGCTCCTCTCGACCGGCCCCGCCCTCGATCCCCGTGCTGCCCGCCGCCTCGCCCGCGAGTTCGAGACGCTGCAGCACATGTCGCACCCCAACGTGGTGAAGGTCTACGACACGGGCGTCTTCCAGGGCTACCCGTATCTGGCGATGGAGCTGGTGGAGGGGCTGACGCTTCGTCATTACCTCGCGCTGGCCGAAGAAGATCTCGCCAGCGACGCGGCCCTGGCCCGGGCGATCTCGGCCCATCGGCACGTGGGCTCGGCTCCGGAGACCGGCGTGGTGCGCGAAGACGACTCAGACGCGGATGAAGAAGATGAAGACGCCAACAGCGGCGTGTTCAATCTGTCTGCGTTCGGTGAAGAGGCACCCAGCGAGGAGTTCTCCGAAGACGAACGCTTCATCGAGGGCCCCGAGCAGGTGCGGGCCTGGGCCGATCTCGCCGATGAGCCGGACACGCCCGTCTCGATGTCGGGTGAGCTGAAGGTGCCCTGGGATCTCCCGGCCAGCGAAGAGCGCCCCATCGGCGCCAAGCTCAGCGAGAGCGAGTTGGAGCGGCTCAACACCCCCGAGCGCATCGGCCGGTTGAAGGACGCCATGCTGCAGCTGTGCGAGGCGCTCGCGTACATCCACGGCTACGGGCTCATTCACCGCGACTTGAAGCCCTCGAACGTGATGGTCGATGAAGATCGCACCGTGCGCCTGATGGACTTCGGCCTCGCCAAGTACATCAGCGACGACGGTGCGGTGACCGCCGACGGCCGGCTGGTGGGCACCTTCCGCTACATGGCGCCCGAGCAGATCCTCGGGGAGAAGCTCGACACCCGCACCGATCTCTATTCGCTGGGCGTGATCCTCTATGAGCTGCTCGCGGGCCGGCCGCCTTTCGAGGCGCGTACGCCGTACGAGCTCTGGCAGAAGGTGCTGGAGACCGAAGCGACGCCCATCAGCGCGCTCAACTCGCGCAGCGACCGGGTGCTCTCGCGCGTGGCGCACCGGTTGATTCGCAAGGAGCCTGATGATCGTTTCCAGACCGCCGAAGAGGTGTACGAGGCCCTCATCGAATGAGGCATGACATCAAGGTGGATTTGACGACGGCTGGTAAGCGGATCGACCTCGTCGTGGGCGAGGCTCTCGGGCTCTCGCGGGCGCGCGTGAAGGCGCTCTTCGAAGACGGGCTGGTGCGCATCAACCACAAGAAGGCCAAGAAGGGCCTGATGGTGGCGGCTGGTGACGCGCTGGAGATCGACGTGCCTGAAGCCCAGGCCTCGACCGCGGCGACCGCCGACGACACCCTGGCGGTGGGCATCCTCCATGAGGACGAAGCGCTGGTGTTCGTCGACAAGCCCGCCGGCGTGCCCTCGCAGCCGCTGCAGCCGGGTGAACAGGGCACCGTGGCCAACGCGCTGATCTCGAAGTACCCCGAGATGAGCTCGGTCGGCGACGATCCACGTGAAGCGGGGCTGTGTCACCGCCTCGACGTGGAGACCTCGGGCGTGCTGCTGGCCGCTCGCACCCGTGACGCGTGGGAGAAGATGCGCGCGGCGTTCTCGGAAGAGCGCGCCGTCGAGAAGAAGTACCTCGCGTTGGTGAAGGGCCCGCTGGCGGATGAAGGGACCATCGACGTTCCGCTCAGCCACGCGGGCGATCACGTGGTGCCCGGTATGGCCGACGGCCGGCCGGCGATCACCGAGTTCAGCGTGCGCGCGCGGCGGGGTTCGTATGCGTTGGTCGACGTGAAGTTGATCACCGGCGTGTTGCACCAGGTGCGTGCGCATCTGGCGGCGGTGGGCGCGCCCATCGTCGGTGACACGCTCTACGGCGGCGCGGCTGAACCAGGTCTCGATCGGTTCTTTCTGCACGCGGTCTCGCTGGGCGTGCGGCACCCCATCACCGGCGACTTCATTCGGGTCGAGAGCCCGCTGCCGGCCGACCTCGCGAAGGTGCTCGATGCGCGGCTGCCGAGCGCCGAGCCGAAGTAGTGCTCCCTCTCCCTTCGGGAGAGGGTCGGGGTGAGGGCCGCATGACCGGAGCCATCCTCCACAGAAGCTCCCTCTCCCTTCGGGAGAGGGTCGGGGTGAGGGCCGCATGACAGGCGCCATCATTCACATCGACATGGACGCCTTCTACGCGTCGGTCGAACAACGCGATGCCCCCGAGCTGCGCGGAAAACCCGTGATCGTCGGAGGTCACCCGCAACGCGGCGTGGTCCTGGCGGCCTCCTACGAAGTGCGCCCCTTCGGAGTGCGCAGCGCGATCCCCATGGCGCGCGCGATCAAACTCGCTCCCCGCGCGATCGTGGTGCCACCCCGCTTCTCCGCCTACGTCGACGCGAGCGAAGCGGTCTTCCGGATCTTCGAGCGGTACACACCGCTCATCGAGCCGCTCTCACTCGACGAAGCCTTCCTCGACGTGACGGGCTCGCTGGGCCTGTTCGGCACCGTCGGCCAGATCGCGAAACGCATTCGCGAAGAGATTAGCAAGGAGATCGAGCTGCCCGCTTCGGCCGGCATCGCCGAGGTGAAGTTCGTGGCGAAGATCGCCTCGGATTTCGCCAAGCCCAACGGCCAGCACGAAGTCGCGCCGGGCACTGCGCGCGCCTTTCTCGCACCGCTGCCGATTTCGCGGCTGTGGGGCGTGGGGCCGAAGACCGAAGAGGTGCTCAAGAGGCACGGGCTCCACACCATCGGCGACGTCGCTTCGCACGAGCTGGAGTGGCTCGCGGCGCGGCTGGGCTCGTCTGCGCAACACTTCTGGGATCTCTCGCGCGGCATCGACCAGCGTGTGGTGGTGCCGGATCGGTACGCGAAGTCGGTCGGCGCACAGGACACGTTCGAAGAAGACCTGCTCGGTGAAGCGCCGCTCAAGCCGCATCTGCACTCGCAGGCGCTGCGGGTGGGAAGGCGCTTGCGGAAGTGCGGGCTCAAGGCGCGCTGCGTTCAGCTGACGGTGAAGTATTCGGACTTCACGCAGATCACCCGGCGGGTGACGTTGGCCAACGCGACGGATGATGGGCAGCAGTTGTACCGGGAAGCACTCACGCTGCTTCAGAAGGCGGATCTGCGGCGGCGCATTCGGCTCACCGGGGTCTCCGGCCAGGAGCTGGTGGGCGGGGAGGATCAGCTCGGGCTGTTCGCTGCCGAGGAGCCTCCGAAGAAGAGCGAGAAGTTGAACCTGGCGCTCGACGCGATCGCTTCGAAGTTCGGGAACAAGGCGGTGGTGACGGCGGATCTGCGGGAAGACGATCCGGATGAAGCCCGTGACGGGTTCTATTCAGAGGACAAACGCGAGACGGCGGCGAGGGCTGAGAGAGAACGGCGCGAGCAGCAGCCTCGCTTCGAGCGCGATGAGGAGCTGCCTCCAGAAGACAGTTGAAGGGAAACCTCTCCCTGCGCGAGCGGGGAGAGGTCGG